>CAZCDK010000106.1:0-9650 GCA_964497285.1 uncultured Anaerolineaceae bacterium
GACATCGGGAGAAGGTAGTTTCGGAGCCCGGGATTACGGACAAGGAGGACGACAATATGGAGATCGGACGAATTCAGAACGTTGGCGCTGCCGTCCAAACTGAAGCGACGGGTACACGGCCTGTGGCCGGGTTCGCTGACATGCTGGGCAGAGCACTTGAACAGCTCCAGTCGGTCAGCGACTCGGCCAACCAGAAGGTGACTGCCATGGCGACCGGCGAGGATGTGGACTTGCACGACGTGATGCTCTCGCTGGAAGCCGAGAGCCTGGCGATGAGCCTCGCCACGCAGGTTCGCAACAAGGCAGTCGAAGCCTACCAGGAAGTCTTCAGGATGCAGGTGTAATGGAACTCGCCGCTCGACCCGTGAGGGACATGCTGTTCGCGCCGCCGGTGCTGGTCTCGGCCGGAGCGGGCGATGGCGTGGCTGCGGGCGGGTTCGCGGCGATGCTTGCTAGCGTCGCCGGTGCCGCAGCCGGCCATCGCGGCGGAGCATCGCCGTGGATCGGGAATGGGCGGAATCCGGAGGCAGCAGACGGGTTCTCGATGATCGACCCCGCAAGCTTCGACGGCGAAGATCCACTTGACCGCACGGTTGCGGCTGCGATGGCTCTCGGTCTCAGTCAACTTGCGGCAAGTCCCGTCCCGGCGGCTGCCGGGGCCACCGAGCCGGCCTCCGCCGGGGGGGAACAACCGCAGCCCGAGTTCGAAGTGGCCACGGCGCCCGTCGCCGCGGGCATTGTGACCGGATTGCCGATTCCCGGCCCCGGCGAGTCCACGCTGACAGCCTCCGGAGTGGCCGTGGAGCCCGGCGACGCCGTTGGCGAGATGGCCCGGGAATCGGGTGCCGGGCGGGGCCGGGGTCCGGATCCTGGCCCCCGGCCGCCGGGAGAGGCGCCAGCTCTCAATCAGCCAGGCGTGGTCCGCTTCGTCGGGAACGCAACGAGCACTGAGGTCAGAGAGCGCGCCGCGAGTGATGATTCGACGGCCACCAACGACCCCCGGCGAGAAGGGCCTCAGGCGTCGGTCCAAGGCATCACCAAGGCGGCAGAGGGATCAGCGGTTGCCGCACTCCGAGAGGAGACTGGGCCGGGGCCACGGCCCGTGCCGCACGCTTCACCAGAAGGGATTGCGCACGCGGACGAGGAGTCCGCGGCCGGGCAGCTTCGGGCGGACGGCGGTCCCGCGATCGAGCCGACGCCGCGGGCCTCGGCGGCAGGGATCGCACACGCGGACGAGAAGTCCGCAGTCGGGCAGCTTCGGGCCGACGCCGATCCAGTGCCTAAGCCCTCACCCCGCGCTTCGGCGGCAGGGATCGCACACGCGGACGAGAAGTCCGCAGCCGGGCAGCTTCGGGCCGACGCTGTTCCCGTGTTGAAGCCCTCACCTCACGCTTCGGCCACGGGTATTGCGCACGCGAAGGAGGAGTCCGTGGTCGGTAGGCTCCGGTCCGACGGTGACTCGTTGCCAGAGCCCACGTCCCACGCTGCTTCCAACGGTGCGGCCCACGCGGAGACCGGCGCGGTGGTTGTGCCGCCGCCAGCTGCGCCCGATGGAGCAGCCTCGCAAGCGGCGCCAACCCCCTCCTCACCGGTGCGCATGCCCGAAGTCCCGGCGCCCGTAGACCAGGTCGCGAGCGCCGTTATCGAGCACATCGAACAGGGTGGCGGCGAGGCTCGGATCCAACTGAACCCCGTCGAGCTGGGCGAGGTGACGATCAAGGTGAAGATCGCCGGCGACCGGGTGCAGCTGGCGATTCACGCGGAGCGCCCGGAGGCCGTCCTGGCCCTGAGGAATCACACCGTGGATCTGTCGGCCCTGTTGGGGGGGCGCGGGCTCGACCTCGCGGATGTCTTCGTGGGCCAGGGCGATGGAAGAGCGCAGGGCCAGGCCGAACCCGCCCCGTGGCGGCGCCGACGAGTCGAAACCGACGGCTTCGCCGCACTGCTGACCGTCGACGACGCGGCGGGAATCCAGCACTACAACCGCCTTCGGGCCGCATACAACCCCGACGGCGCCCACTTCTACCGCGTATAGGAGCCTGCGATGGCGCTCAGCATCGATCCAGTCACTGGCCTGCAGAACGCGAGTTTGCCCCCCGCATCGACGAGATCCGCGACCGGCGGGAAGGACTTGGGGTCCGTCGACTTCATGAAGCTGATCATCGCGCAAATGCGGAACCAGAATCCGCTCGATCCGGAGAAGGACAGCGACTTCATGGCCCAGATGGCCCAGTTCGAAGCCCTGAACCAGACGAAGGCGACTGCCCAGGGCATGAGGGTGCTCCAGGGCCTGAGTGAACTCTCAAGCGCCACGAGCCTGCTGGGAAAGACCATCATCGGGCGGCAAGTGAATGCAGTCGGCATCACCCGCGATGGGGTGGCTCGCGAGATCTTCGGCGCTCCATACAGCAGCCTCAGTACCGATCAAAGGACCAGGGTCAACCTCGACGAGCGCGTCCAGGCGGCCGCGGCCGACGCCCAAAACTCGGGACGCGAGGTCAGCGGGCGCGTGGACCGGGTCGTGGTTGGCCCGGATGGGATCCCGATGCTCTCGGTGAACGGTAGGGCAGTCGATCTGTTCACCGTCTCGGAGGTGCGGTAGCGATGGCGATCGACAGGGCTTCACTTGCTGGCCTCCGAGCGCCAGGGCCAATAGGGCCCCGTCCGGTCTCCCCATCCTCGGGAGAGCCCGGGATCCCGTTCGGGGACGCCCTCAAGCGCGCGGACCGGGAACTCCGCCTCAGCCGCCACGCACAGAAGCGGATCGATCGACGCGAGCTCGATCTCGACACGGGGCGGCTCGACCGCCTCAGCGACGCGATCACGTCGGTGGCACAGAAGGGCGGGCGGAACAGCGTTGTGCTACTCGATGACCTCGCAGTGGTGGTCGACGTTCGCGAGCGAATGGTGGTGACCGCGATGAACAGGGACGAGAGCGGGAGGAATCGCGTCTTTACAAACATCGATTCCGTCGTGATCGCGTAACGCGACCCGGCGTCGAGAACCGAACCCCCGAGCCGGTCCGCAATGCCGGGAGGCTCGATCCGGGAAGCCACCGGCGGCCAGCGCCGCCACCAGTGAAAGGATCGTACAGGCCATGATGCGGGCGCTCTTCTCTGCGATTTCTGGAATGAAGAACCACATGTCCTTCATGGACGCTGTGGGCAACAACATCGCCAACGTGAACACGGTAGCGTTCAAGTCCAGCAGGGTGACGTTCCAGGACATCCTGGGTCAGACCGTGAAAGGCGCGAGTTCGCCGCAGAACGGCCGCGGAGGCACAAACCCGGCCCAGATCGGCCTGGGCATGAACCTCGGCGGCATCGACAACATCATGACGCAGGGCTCCCTGCAATCGACCGGCAAGCTCACCGACTTTGCCATCCAGGGCGATGGCTTCTTCATCGTGTCCGATGGTCAGCGAAACTTCCTCACTCGTGATGGGGCGTTCGACATCGGCGTTGACGGAGGACTTGTAAATCCCGTTACCGGCCTGCGCGTGATGGGGTGGAAGGCTGACACGCTGGGCGCCATCGACACCCAGACACCGCTCCAGGCACTGGAAATCCCATTCGGGACGCGGATCAGCGCGCAGCCCTCGGCCAGCCTCGTCTTCGCAGGGAACCTGGATGCTTCAACGCCTGTCGGGCAGTCGGCCAACACGACTGTGACGGTGTATGACTCCCTGGGCAACGCCAACTCCGTGAAGGTCAGCTTCACCAAGGTCGCCAGTGTCACCGGTGGTCCGAGCTACTGGGCCGTCCGAAACAGCGCGTCGAGCGTGACGCTGCCCGGTGCGGACCCGCTTGGTGCGGGGAGCAGCATCACAGGGTCTCCAAACAACATGGCTCCCGGAACGTGGGCGGTCGACATCGACGCGACGGGCAATCTCACCGCTGTCTTCACGCCCGTCAACTACGATCCCTCGGTGCCCGGGTGGGTGGCCGGTGTGGCTCAGCCGGCGATCACGGGAACGGTGACCGCAGGCGGAACGAACACGACGCTGATTCCGGGTCTTACGATCACTGGTCCGACCGCGTTGGGGGTGGCGGCGGGACCGGTCAGCATCGTTGTCGACGAGACCACGGACCCCATAGGCTTCGCGGCGGACGGCCAGTATCTTTCGACGAATGCAATCCAACAGGTCGTCCTCACGCCAGACAATGGCTCCGGCAGCCCGCAGACGGTTAGCCTCGACATCTCAAAGCTGACGCAGTTCGCCAACTCCGTTCCGCCACAGGCTCCTTCGAGCCAGCTGAGCCTGACAACGCAGGACGGGTTCCCCGCCGGGGCACTCGTGAGCTTCGCGGTTGGTGCGAGTGGCGAGGTCTCGGGCATCTATTCCAATGGATCGAACCGCATCATCGGCCAGCTTGCCCTCGCCACGTTCGTGAACCCGGGTGGGCTCCAGCGGGCGGGTCAGAACCTGTGGAGCGCCAGTGCCAACTCGGGCGATCCGATCATCGGGCAGCCCAACACGAATGGTCGCGGCGTCGTGAGCACGGGCACCCTGGAGGGTTCGAACGTCGACCTGGCACAGCAATTCACGAACGTGATCCTCGCCCAGCGCGGCTTCCAGTCATCGTCGCGCGTCATCACCGCCAGCGACCAGCTCCTCCAGGACCTGGTCAACATCATCCGCTAGGGGGAGTGACGGCCGGGCTGCCTCCGCGGGGCGGCTCGGCCCCACCCATGATCCGCGTCAACCGACTCAACCGGTTTGCCACGATCGCCATTCTGCCCCTGATGGCGATCGTTCTCGTGTTCGCCTCAAGAGCCGTCCAGTCTGTCCGGCGCACCGTCGAAACGCCCAGAGAAGGCATCCTTGTCGTGGCCAACCTGCGAGCGGAATCACTTTCCCTTCTCGACCTTGCGAACGGCGTGATGCGCACCCTGGCGCTCCCTGGACCGCCGCACGAGATCGCCCCGGCCGGCGGGAGGCTCTACATCACCCTTGGGCGTGGCAACGCCCTGGTAGAGGTCGATCCCTACGCTCCCGGGATCCTGCGCACGCTAGCGCTGGATGGCGGACCTCACGGGTTGGCGGCGGACGGCGATCGGCTCTACGTGACGCTCGATGGCGCCGGTGCGCTGGTCGTTGTCGATCGGGGCAGCCTCACGGAACTCGAGCGGTGGCAAACGGGTTCGACGCCGCACACGGTGGCAGTGGCCGACGGAGTTGCGTATGTGACCGATTCGCGCGATGGCCGCGTTCGCCGCCTTCCCGGCGACGTCCTCGGGGAGACCGGCGAGAGGCCGGAGGGCGTGGCGATGGCCGGCAAGTTCGTCGCCACCGCCGATGCTGGTTCGGGGACAGTCAGCGTGTTTTCTCGAGACGGGCTTCGGCCTCTTCGCCGGATCAAGGTCGGATCCGGACCCGTCCGCATGATCGCGCTTCCCGGCAATCGCCTTGCCGTTTCACTGAATGACGGCGCGCGGATCGCGGTGGTCGACCCGAAAACCGGGAGGATCGAGGGGCTCGTGGTTACCCCCGGGCACCCGGACGGGCTGTGTCTCAGCCCTTCGGGCGAATACCTGGGGGTCGCGTCCAACGAAGCGGACATGATCGCCGTATTCCGCGTGAGTGACCGGGCGCGCGCGGGCTCCTTGAGTACCGGCGATGGCCCCGGGGCGTGTGTGTGGATGGCCAATCGTTGACCCGGCCCACCCCGGACTGACAGGATCGATCCATCGCGGTGTGCCAGCGGAGGAAAGCGATGGCAGCAGGCGCATGCCAGGTCGGTGGGAGGTTCTCCCGCTGCCAGAGCATCCCGCAGCACGTCTGCCAGTATTGCGGACGGCAATTCTGCGCCGAGCACAGCCACTATGTCGAAGGGCACGAGGCAGTCTGCTCGCGGAAACGGTGCCGCGAGAAGCACGAAGACCTGACCCGGCACTTCGAGTACCGCGGTCGCGCGGAACAGCTAAACCGCGCTGGCCTTTGCGGCGTTGATGGCTGCAACACCCGCCATGTCTTCCAATGCTCGCTCTGCAAGTCGCAGTTCTGCGAAGCCCATCTCTCCAGCCGGCGCTATGGTTTCGGAGACGCGCCGACGCGATACGAACGCTGGGTCAGCGTCTGCTCCCGCTGCTGGGATCGTCGCAGGGTCTGGCGCGGCCGTTGATTGGCGCAGGATCGGTGTGGCGATGGGAGGAGGGCCCCTCGTGACCATCTCTGACTCAGAGGGCGTGACATTGGCCGGCATCCGGGCGGCACGAGAGGCAATTTCGGAACATGCCCGGCGGACCCCGCTCTGGGAGTCGCTCACGTTGGGTGCACTGGCGGGCGTGCCGGTCTACCTGAAGTGCGAGCAGATGCAGCGAACCGGGTCGTTCAAGGTGCGGGGTGCACTGAATTTCGTTGCCCATCTCGATCCCGGCGCCAGGAGGCGCGGGCTGGTGGCAGCGAGCGCGGGGAATCATGCCCAGGGAGTTGCCCTGGCGGCAAGGGCGGCCGGGGTCCCGGTGACGGTCGTAATGCCCGTGATCGCGCCGCTTGCGAAGGCCAACGCAGCGCGAGGCTACGGTGCTCGGGTGGTCCTCGCCGGGGACTCGTTCGAAGCCGCCCGCGCGGTGGCGGCGGGCATCGCCGAGCGGGAAGGGTGCTTCTACGTGCCGCCGTTCGACGATGACCGCGTGATCGAGGGCCAGGGAACGATCGGCCTGGAGATCCTGGAGCAGGCGCCGGACGTGGCGGAGGTGCTCGTCCCGGCCGGTGGCGGGGGACTGCTGGCAGGCGTCGCCACGGCCATCAAAGCGCTGCGTCCCGGCATCCGCGTTTCCGGTGCGCAGGCCGCCGCGATGGAAGGCATCTGCCGCTCGTTCGCGGCGCGCCGGCTGGTGACCGTGCCCTCGACGCGGACGATCGCTGACGGAGTGGCGGTGGCCGGCCCATCCGCGCGCACCCTCGCGCTCATCGAACGGCACGTCGACGAGATGGTCTCGTGCTCCGAGGATGCCATCGCGCACGCCATCGTCCTGCTGATCGAGCGCAGCAAGATGGTCGTCGAAGGCGCGGGCGCGCTGGGGGTGGCAGCGATTCAGTCCGGCGCCTACCGGCCGAAGGGCCCGGTGGTGGTGGTGCTGTCCGGCGGGAACATCGACATCAACCTGCTGGGATCGATTGTGCGGCGGGGCCTGGTCGACGCGGGCCGGTACCAGCACCTCACGATCGATGTGTCGGACACGCCCGGCGAACTTGCGCTCGTGACGCGGGTCATCGCCGAAGCCGGGGGAAACATCCTGGAGGTCGATCACAACCGCGAGGCGCCGGGGATGCCGGTGGGCGCGGCCCAGCTCGACCTTCTGCTGGAGGTGCATGGCCCCGACCATTTCGAGGCGGTCATCCGTGCGTTGCGCGACGCGGGCTTGCGCGGCTTCCCGGGGACAGCCGCCCGGCTGGCGACCGAGGGCGCCCGGCGGCGGCACGAAACGCAGTAGGCGGAGCCGGTGTCAGGCGTCCGGGCGCTCGGTGTCCCTTAGCAGCAGCGCGTCAAGGACGAAGAAGAGCGCGACAGCGACAGCGAGCACAGCCCCAAGTTGAACCACGCGACGGCCAAGGCGGAGCAGTCGCGCGGCGGCTGCACGGACGATCCGGAGGGGTAGTCGGAGGATGGTCATGATGGTCCAGTTCTGGGCCGAAGTTCCAGGACCACGCCGGGACAGCTCACAGAGAGTTTGCATCTCTCGAAGCATGCGAGCGAGGCATTCGGAGTAGAAATGCCTGCCAGCCCCCCCCCCCCGCTGGGAGGGAAGGAGGAGAGGGATGCTTGAGGCGAGCGAGCAGTTGGGCCCGCGAGAGCGGCAGGTGCTCGAATTGGTGGCGCTGGGATACACGAACCAGCAGATCGCGCTTGCCCTGCACCTGCGCGTGGCGACTGTGAAGGGCTATCTCTCTACCATAATATCCGAAGCTGGGACTTCGAAATCGAGCGCAGGCTGCCGCGTGGTGGGCGAAGCATCAGGGGGGCGCAAGGTGACTCGGGCACGCTGCTTTCGGACGGGTCCGATCGGACCCGTCCGAAAGTAGGGATAGCCATGCTCGTCGATTGTTTGAAGAATGGCATAGCCTGCCGCGACAGGAGGGACTGCATCCCTGGCAGGTCATCGAATTGGCCCCGACCGCGGGAGGGCCCCTGTGACTTGCTTGGAGGAAGACCATGCGAAAGCTCATGCGGAACAAGTTGGTCCGTGCGCCAGCAATGGCGTTGCTGGCTATCGCAATGCTGCCGGGCCTGGCAGGAGCAGCGTCCAGCTGGTACGGATCCAACTACTCATTCGACGACGGTTGGACATACATCTGGGCCTGCGACGGCGAGTCGGACGGCAACGGGGCATACGCCAAGTATGATCGTGCCGGCGCGAGCGACCAACGCGTCGATGACCAGAATGGCAGTCAGCCAGGTTGCGGTGGCATGGGACCGTTCTATCCAATCTACCGCCACCACATCTGCGAGAGCCAGTTCTGGAGCGATCCTTGCGGCAGTTGGGTGTACAACCCCGGCTAGCGGAGGGCTCCCTGAGATTGGGGGATGCCCGGGCATCCCCCAATCGTCGCGAAAGAAGGCGTTCGAATGCGGGGGTTGGAGGTTGCCCACCTTGCCCTGGCGGTTCCAACTCGCACTCTCTGGGCGGATGTTTCGTTCGAGCTGAGCCCCGGCGAGAGCGTGGCAGTGATGGGCCCCTCGGGATCCGGGAAGACCTCGCTGCTACATTGCCTTTGCGGGATTCGCCGGCCAAACGCCGGTACCATCGTGGTTGACGGTGTCAACGTGACCGCTCTCGGCGCCTCGGCGCTTGCCGTGCTACGCCGGGACCGGATCGGCATTGTGTTCCAGTTTGAAGAGCTGCTCCCTGAACTGAGCGTCGCCGAGAATGTGGAGCTCCCGCTGAGGCTTTCCGGCGTGAGCGGGAAAGCCGCTGCTGCCCGGGCCAGCGATGTGCTCCGGGAAGTCGGAGTCGGCGACCGTGCACGTGCTCAGCCCCACGTGCTGTCGGGGGGTGAAGTGCAGCGGGTCGCAATAGCGCGTGCTATCGCGAAGTCTCCGTCCCTTGTCCTGGCTGACGAACCGACCGGGGCCCTGGATGAGGCCAACGGGATGGCCGTTGCGCAGTTGTTGTTCGCGTCGGCAAAGGAACTGGGCGCGGTCGTGGTCGTGGCCACCCACAACCCGAAAGTCGCTCTGCTGGCGGATCGGATTGCCGTCTTCAGCAACGGGAAGCTTGTACCACCACAGGGAGGAACAGCCGAGGCCGCGGCATGTTAGCGCGGCTGGGGCTGAGACTCGCCTTGAGCCGGACCGTGGAGCACCGGTGGCGTCAGTGCGCTCTCCCGTTGTCTGTGGCAATTGCGCTGCTTGCCGTCCTTCTCTGGTCGAGCCTTGTAGCGATGGGAGGCCGCCAAGAAGCACGACGGGCGTCTCGGATGCCGATCGCGGCGGAGCAAGAAACGAGGAACGATCTCGTGATGGCTCCGCGTGTGGACGTCTGGAACGGACAGCAGTACTCGGTCAAGTGGCTCGCTGCCAGCAGTGGCGTTGCACCGGTACTTCCTCCCGGGGTGAGTCGCTTGCCGGAAGCCGGTAAGTCGTTTGTCTCCCGAATCCGTGAGTGGAGGTTTGGGGAGTTCACCCCGTGGGTGGGAGTTTCGG
>CAZCDK010000107.1:0-9617 GCA_964497285.1 uncultured Anaerolineaceae bacterium
TCGCCGGCGCTTTTGGCGCCCACGAAGCCTCGGCGGAATCCCCGCCGAACCCGCCCGCCCGGTTCGCCGGGACGGTGCTGGTGGATGGCAAAGCGCCAGCGGCAGGTACCCTCATCGAGGCGAAGATCGGCACCGCCACCTGCGGCGTGGCCACCGTCTTCTCGCAGGGTGCCGATGCTCGCTATGTCCTCGATTCTCCCGCGCTCGATCCCGGCGCCACGCCCAACTGCGGCACCGTTGGTGCCTCGGTCGCGTTCTTCGTCGGCGGGCAGGCAGCGACCCAGGTCGGGTCGTGGAAGAACTACGACATCAACATCGTGAACCTGACCGTTGTCACCCCGACCCAAACCGTGTCGCCGACGCCCAAGCCGCCGTCGACCGGAGCAGGTCTGGTCTCGGGCAGCGGGACCGAAGCCGCGTGGCTCTTCGCCGCGTTCGGCCTCGGTGCGCTCGCGTTCGGCATCGGCGGAGCTTCCGTCGCTCGCCGCCGCAGCTAGTCCCGGCCACGCGCCAAGGAAAAGAGCCCCGGGCAACCGGGGCTCTTTCTTCGTTGGCCGAATCCGCCCGCTACCGCCTCAAGCCTGCTGGTCTGGCCTCACCGGCCGGGCTCCCACCGCCGCCAGCGCTCGCTCAAGCCGTTGGCTCGAAAACGGCTTCTGGATTAGTCCCGCAATGCGGCGCTTGACGTCCGTGTCGATGTGCGCGTCCGCCGCGTAGGCAGTGCACACGATCACCGGCAGGTCCGGCCGGATCGCCGCCAGCCCCCGGAACGTCTGGCTCCCCGTCATCCCCGGCATCACAAGGTCCAGCAACACCGCCGCGAACCGGTCCGGGCGCGCCTTCAAGAGCTGGATCGCGGTCGCGCCATCCCGCGCTTCGACCACGTTGTACCCAATCTGGGCCAGCGTCGCGTGCGCGGCGCGCCGCACCATGTCGTCGTCGTCGACGACCAGGATGAGATCCCCGTCGCGGGTGCTGAACGACTCATCGGTGCGATGGCCCGCGTTCGGCGGCAGCAGCGGCAATGTGATCACGAACGTCGTGCCCTCGCCGAGCGTGGTCATCACGGCCACCGTGCCGTGGTGCCCCTGGACGATGCCGTATGTGATGGCCATTCCCAGGCCCGTGCCCGAGCCCGCGGGCTTCGTCGTGTAGAAGGGTTCAAAGATCCGCGTGCGTGTTTCCTCGGTCATCCCCGGACCGTCGTCGGACACGAGCAGCGTCGTCACGGCCGGGTTGGCGTGCAGCTCGATGGCGATCGTTCCGCCCTCCGGCATCGCGTCCCGGGCGTTCAGCACGATGTTGATTAGCGCCTGCTGCAGCTGTCCCTGGTCGCCCTCCACGATCACGGGCTCCGGGGGCAGGTCCATCGTGACCCGGATGTTCGACTGCAAGGTCGGCGCCGCCAGGCGCATTGTGTCGCGGACGGCGTCGCGGAGGTCGACCGGGCCGAAGCGCGCCAGGCCGCCCCGGGCGAACGCCAGGAGCCGCCCCGTGAGATCCGCGGCGAGGCGCGCCGCCTCCTCGATCAGGGAGAGGTTCTCCATGTCCTCCCCATCCAGGTGCGGGGAGCGCTTCAGGAGCTCCGCGAAACCCAGGATGGTCGTGAGCAGGTTGTTGAAGTCGTGGGCTACCGCACCCGCCATCGTGCCCAGCGATTCCATCTTCTGCGACTGCATCAGATGGCGCTGGAACCCGCGCACCTCCGTGATGTCGCGCGCGAGCACCAGCACCGCGGGCCGCCCTGCGAAGGCCATGGACGACGCGACGACATCGACGAGGACGGCACTGCGGTCCTTGCGCAGGTACCGGTGGTCCGATTGCCGCACCTCGCCGACCTCCATAATGTGCTGCACATTGGCCGCCAGCATCTCCGAGGGCTCCGTGCATAGATCGTCGAGGCGAAGCTCGAGGAGCTCTTCCGGTGTGAACCCGAGGGCGTGCGCCGTATATGTGTTGGCCTCCAGGATCCGCCGCGTCTCAGTGTCAAAGAGGAAGATCATCTCCTCCGCCTGGGCGACGAGCGACCGGTACTTCTGTTCGCTCTCGGCCAGCGCCGCCACCGCTTCGGCACGTTCGATGGCGACGGACAGCGGGCGCGACAACGCGGCCAGCTGGCGCGCGTCCCCTTCATCAAACCGGCCCGTGCCCTCTGCCCACAGAACGACAGCACCCAGCAACTGGGACCCGCGCAGGAGCGGCACGTGCACCAGCGAGTGGAGCCCCCGGTCAATCAGGAGACGCTCGACCTCCGTCCGGTCCGGCAGGAGGCGGGCATCGTCCACACAGCCGGGCCTTGGGTCGAGCAGCAGCCAGGCGGAATGCACAGCCTCCGGGCGAGTCAGAGGACTCAAGTCCTCTGCGCGCAACACCGCCGAGTCCACTGCAAGCACCCGGCCGGCCCCGGCGGCAGATTCGAAACGCACTGCCACCGCGTGCCCGCACCCGAAGAAGGACCGGCACTCCGCCAGGAAGGTCGCCGCGAGCACCGCCGGTGTGCCGCCGTCCGACAATTCCGTCAGGATCCGATTCGTGTATGCCAGTTGGCGGTTGCGCCGAGCCGCTTCGCGCAGGCTGCCCGCGTGGTCCGTCGTCTCCTGGCTCGCGAGTGTCCCCAGCACGCCCTTTAGCTCGTATGATGACATGTGGTCTGCGGTGCATCCTTATGGCGGCGATTTCGACAGGATGAACGACCAGCTTGACGCTCAGTTTCTCGATATTAGACAGGAGTTCAACCGAAGCGTATAGGGGACTCCCCGACTTTCTCCGGGGATGAACGATCAGTAGACCCAGGTACCCGAAACCGCGAGCTCGATGCTGTATACGTGCCCCGGCTTCATCGTGGCGAAAGTGCTCACGTAGGCGGGCGCCCCCGGCACATACTTCTCCCAGCGGGCGTTCACCGCGTTCCACTCGTAGACAGCCTTCACGGTTCCGCCCAGCGAGGCAAGAGCAAGTGCCGCGGATCGTTCCACGCCCGCATATGTCACCAGGCTGACGCCCGCTGCCAGGTCCATTCGAACGCCGGCGGCGGGGAATACCGGTTCCGGCGTGGGCGTGGGCGTTCGTGCGAGCGTCTTCGTGGGAGTTGGTGGCACTGTCGTCGTCGTTCTCGTTGCTGTCGGTGGTGCAGGTGGTGCGCCGGTCGAGTCGTCCACAAAGCCGAAGTCGGTCGTCCACGCCGATCCGTGCTGTCCGATTCCGATCACGCGGTAGACCGGGTTCAGCATGTTCGCGCGATGTCCCGGCGAACCCATCCACGCATCGACAGTCGCCGCCACCGAGGGATAGCCATAGGCGATGTTCTCGCCCGCGCCCCACCCATACCCGCAGTCTGCCGCGCGCGCCGAAACCGGCCGTCCCAGCGAGTCCGTATGTGAGAATCCCGGGCCGGCCGCGCTGGAGTCGGCCGATTTCCATGCGGCCGACCGGTTGAGGTTCGGCGACGGGTTCAGGGGCGCCTGGCCCGCCCTCGCCCGCTCGGCATTGATCCTGGCCAGCATGTCGAGTTCGGCGGCGTTCAGGTCGGCCTCACTCGTGTCACAGTTGGTGACCGCCGCTGCAGGGGCAGGCGCGAAACGCGCCCCGCCGACACCAAGTCCAAGGGCCAGGACGCTCACGGCCAGCATGATCGGCGCAGCGATTCGCATCTTCATTTCTTCGGGGCCGCAGTTTGGGCGGGGGCACATCCCGTGGCCATCTTCGACGCTAACCCGCCGAGGCCCAACGGAAACCCCTGCAACCCTCCCCCAAGCCGCAATTTACAGACAGTTTACCATGCGCTCGCATACCCCGGCCCGGCCCCCTGCGAGGCTCACCGCCCAGGCTCGGCGTTCGACTTCCGGCTATGGGCCTGCGGCTGTTACATTCCGCTGCAACGTGATTCCCATCGGCGACGACAACCGTTCCCGCACGACTCCCTGGGTGACGTACGCGATCATCGTGCTCAATCTGGTTGCGTTCTTGGGCATGCTTGGGCTCTCGACAACGATCCCCACGAGCCAACGTGCCCAGCTTCGGGATTTCCAGGACCAGACCGCCACCGTCTGCTACGGCTTCCGTACCCTTCCCACAGAGGTTGATCGTTTCGTCTGCCGCTGGGGCTTCCAACCGAAGGAGTTTTTCGACAACCTGAAGGGCAAGTCGACAGCGGTCCAATCGAACCGCATGGAAGTGCTTCTCTCCATTGTCACGACCATGTTCCTGCATGCGGGTTGGCTCCACATCCTCGGCAACCTGCTGTTCCTCTGGGTCTTTGGGAACAATGTCGAGGACAGGCTGGGACGCCCCCTCTTCCTCGCCTTCTACCTCCTCTCCGGCGTTGTCGCCGCGCTCGTTCACGGCCTCGTCGACCCGGGCTCGGTAGTCCCTGTCGTCGGTGCAAGCGGCGCCGTGGCGGGCGTGCTCGGCGCCTACCTCGTCTGCTTCCCGAAAGCCACCGTGAGAGTCGTCATCCCGTTCTTCTTCCTCTTCCTCATCCCCATCCCTGTTCCCGCGGTGGTGATGATCGGGCTTTGGTTCGTGCAGAATCTCCTGGCCGGGCTCGCCACCGTGAACGCGGCGGCCACGCCGGACTCGGGGACGGCGTTCTTCGCGCACATCGGCGGATTCCTGTTCGGGGTGCTCGTTGGGCTTCTCCTCGCATCCCGGCCCCGCCGCCGGCCGCCCCCGGCCTGGCACTAGCTCCGCGACGGTCCCCACCCTGATCGTGGCCGCGAACGCGCCGCTGCCTATACTCCATGCGAGGTCATGTCCCGCCGCGAGGGTGAATGGAACCGACGGAAGAGGCCGCGCTAGTCGAATCCGCGCAGACGGGCGACGCGGCTGCCTTCGTGCGCCTCTTCGACAGCTGCTTCGATTCGGTCTACGACTTCGCCACGCGCCTTACTCGAGACCGGCATGCCGGTGCCGCTGTAGCCGAAGCCGCCTTCGTCGCCGCCATGTCCGCCCTGCCAGGCTTGCCCGCCGGCGCCAGCTTCCGGGCCCGGGTCTTCGCGTTCGCCCGTCGCGCCGCGTTCGATCGGCTGGAGCGGATGCCAACGCCGCGCACCGGCTCCGAGACCGTCGAGGCTGCCTTCGCCGCAATCGACGGCGCACGCCTGGCAAGTCCCGCCGATGCCGCCCGGGCGCGGCCCCTCGCTCCCATCGTGCTGGCAGGCTCATCCGCGCTCGATCCCGCCCAGCGATCGCTGCTCGACCTGTGCCTTCGCCAGGGACTCGATCACACCGGGATCGCCGCCGTGCTTGGAATATCGGCAAACAACGCTCTCGTCTTGGTCGCCCGCCTCCAGGCAATGGCCGAAAGCCGTCTCGCAGCCTTCGTTCTGTCTCGGCTTGGCCGGGACGACTGCCCGGGGCTGGCGGCCGCCCTCGCGAAGATCGACTCGTCCGCGGCGTCGCCCGGTCTTCGGCGTGCGGTCGGACGACACGTCGCGCTTTGCCCTGGATGCGAGGAGCGCCTGGCGTTCCTCGTTTCGCCTCTCGTCGTCTTCGCTTCCCTGGCCCCGATCGCACCTCCGGTTGGGGTCAGGGAGAACGTCCTCGACAGGCTCATGCGGGAGTGGTCGGCCAACCACGTGGTGCGCCCTCTTACGAATGGCGCGGAGGGCCGAAGCGGCGCCGTTCCTGTGGCCCGCGGAGCCGGTGAAGGAAACGCCGTCGCTGCCGGGCCCACGTGGCTTCTTGCCGGTCTTGGAACGGCTGTGGCGTTGCTCGTTGCCGCGCTCCTCCTCCCCGCGAGCCCCTTCGCCCTCGGCGGCTCGGCTCGCGGCGGGAAGCCATCGCCCGCGAGCGGCTTGGAGCCGCCGGGCACGGCCGCGGGCACTCCCACGCCCCGTGGCTCCTCCGCCACCGCCACGTCGACGCGGCCGGGCTCGCCATTCGCGGGCGCCACGTTCACCGGGTCGCCCCCCACCCCTCCCACCTCCGCCGCCACCACCCCGGCCCCGACCCCTGGCCGGACCCAGACCGCGACCTCGACGGTGCCTGCGCCCACTCCGTCGGTCACTTCTTCGCCTGCCCCGGCACCGACCGCGACTGCCGCGCCCACGCCCACGACGGTCCCGTGCGTTCCCCGGCTCGCGACGAACGGCATCTCCCAGATCCAGCTCGCGCCGGGTGCATCAGGATCGTTCTTCGTCTACGATGCCGGGCTCTGCGGTCCTCTCGCGTTTGCCACGTCCGCGCCTTCGTGGCTGCGAGTGGCCCCCGCGACCGGCTCCTTCGGCACGGGCGGCATGGCCGAGATCACCGTCACCGCACCGGGAACGGGGTTGGCGGAAGGCCCGCACGTTGGCGTCGTCAGCGTTGCCGGGGTGCCAGCCGGTGGCCAGCAGGCCGTCTCCGTCACGGTGACAGTCACGGGCGACCCGCCCGTCGTCCTTTCCGCCATCTGCACTGCGGCCGATGGAACCTGGACCGTCGCGGTCCAGGCAGCCGACGACTTCGCGGTCACCTCCGTCGCCTTCAGGTACACGGCCGCCACCGGCAGCGCGTTGGTCCCCATGAGCGGCCCCGATGGATCCCAATCGGGCACCTGGAACGCCAGCCTCCCCGCGATTTCCGGAGCCCACAGCTTCACCGTGACCGCGCGCGACGCCGCGGGCCAGGCAGGTTCGGCCGCGATTGCCGACTGCTCCTGAGCCGTGACGCGTCCAGCCGGCAGGATCAACGCTGCATCCTTTCCCTTAACCGTGCTACGTTGCAATGTGCCGCGTGAGGAAAACTGATGGGTGAACTTGGCTCGTGGCTCATCCGGGCGCGCGAAGCCCGAGGCCTTACGCTGGAAGACGCGGAACGCGATACTCGCATCTCGCGCCGCTACCTCCAGGCCCTCGAGGCCGAGCAGTTCGACGTCATCCCGGCCCCGGTCTACGCGCGCGGCTTCCACCGCTCCTACTCCCAGTACCTGGGCCTCGATCCCCAGGAAATGCTCTCCCTCTTCCCCCGCGACGACGAGCCCGCCTACCAGGCTCAAACGGTCTCCGCCCGCCCGGGCGTCGCCCAGCCTCCGAGCGCCGTCGGCCCGGCGCGGCCCGCCTGGCGGCGCCCTTCGCCCCCGCAGGTCGGTGGGCAGCCCCTTCGCGGCGGCCAGCGCGCTCGCCCCGGCGCTGGCCAGGTGCCCTTCGAGCCAACCATCGGTGTCGATATCGGGATCCCGGTGCCCACGCGCCGGATCAACACCGACCCCGCAGCCCAGACGCGATCCCTTGCGATCGCCCTGGTTGCCCTCATCGCCGTCCTTGCCGTCATTCTCCTCGCGCTGCTGGTTTCTCGCATCGGCGAAGACGAAGGCAACGCGCCGCCTCTCACGCCTCCGAGTGGGCTCACTCAATCGGCCGGCGGGGGCGTCGCCGGGCTGGCGACCACGGTGCCGGCCGGAGCGTCGGGTCTGCCCGTCACCCCCGGAATCGTTCCAGATGTCACCGGCCAAACAGCGGAGAAGGCCCGTCTGGCCATTGCCGAAGCGGGCTTCAAGGTGAAGGAACGCCACGACAAGGCCACCCAGCCAAAGGGAACCGTCGTCACCCAGGCCCCCGCCGCGAACGTCGAGTTCCAGCAAGGATCCGAAGTCACCATCGTCATCAGTGACGGGCCCTAGCCGCCCTCATGCCAGTTCCAAGAACCTACCACCTGGTGACTCTCGGCTGCCCCAAGAACGACGTCGATAGCGACCACTTCGAGCGCCTCCTCGCCGGGGGCGAGCTGCTACCCGTGTCGCTGCCCGAAGAAGCCGACGCCGTCATCGTCAACACCTGCGGGTTCATCGAACAGAGCCAGGCCGAATCGATCGCAGCGGTCCGCGATCTTGCCGCCCGCAAGCGTACCGGGCAGACACTGATCGTCGCCGGTTGCCTCAGCCAGCTCTACGCGGGTCGCGTCCGCGAAGAAGCCCCGAACGTCGATGCCGTCTTCGGCGTCGGGCAGTGGCAGGAAGTCGCGCGACTGCTCTCGGTCGATGTCGATGCCGTGTACGACATCCCCGCGACTCCCGCCAGGGTCACCGGTCCGGGCGCCTACCTCAAGATCTCCGACGGCTGCGACGCCCCGTGCCAGTTCTGCGTCATCCCGCGCATCAAGGGACCCCTGCGGTCGGCTCCCGCCGGGCTGCTGGTGCGCGAAGCGAAGCGGCTCGTCGCTGCCGGCGCCAGGGAGCTGGTCCTCGTGGGCCAGGACACCACGGCCTGGGGCGAAGACCAGGGCATGGCCGCCGGCGAAGGTCTCCCGCACCTCCTGCACCAGCTGGCCGAAGCCGTCGGGCCAGAAACCTGGCTCCGCCTCATGTATGCCTACCCCAGCCGCGTCACGCCCCAACTCATCGACACCATGGCCGCGCTCCCCGGCGTCGTCAACTACCTCGACGTTCCCCTTCAGCATGGGTCCGAAGCGGTCCTGCGCCGCATGAAGCGGCCACACAACCTGGAGAACGTGCACCGCTTCGTCAAACAACTGCGCTCTGCCATGCCAGGCATCGTCCTGCGCACCAGCTTCATCGCCGGATTCCCGGGCGAGACGGAAGCCGAATTCCAGGAACTGCTCGACTTCGCAAAGGCCATCCGCTTCGACCATGCCGGCTGCTTCACCTACTCGCGCCAGCAATGGACCGGGGCCTTCGACATGCCCGGCCAGGTGCCCACCGAGGTCAAACAGGAACGCCGCGACCGCTTCATGCGCCAGCAGCAGCAGATCGCCCGGAAGCTGGCGAAGCGCTTCGTCGGCCGCACCCTGCCGATGCTGGTCGAAGGCGCCGGCGAGGACGAAGACGGCGCTCCCGTCGTGGCGGGTCGCACTTACCGGGAGGCGCCCGAGGTCGATGGCCTCGTCTTCGCCCGTGGCACGGCCGCTCCCGGCGCGCGCGTGCCCGTCCACATCACCAGCGCCGCCGAGTACGATCTCTTCGGGGCAATCGTCGAAGCCCAATAAGGCCGTGGCCCGCTCCATCGCGGGACTGCTGACACGCACGCGAAACACCGCCGCGATATGCTGTGCAATGGCCGCTGTCCGCCTCCAGGCTGGTGGCGAGTGGCGGCCGACTACGGACAACTGGCTGCTGCAATGAGTGAGACCACCAGCTACGTCATCTCGGCCTGCCGCGAGAACTCGGTCAAGTTCATCCGGCTCTGGTTCACCGACATCGTCGGTGCCCTCAAGAGCTTCGCCATCACCGTGGAGGAACTCGAAAAGGCCCTCGACGAGGGCATGAGCTTCGACGGCTCTTCCATCGAAGGCTTCGCTCGCATCGACGAGTCCGACATGCTGGCCATCCCCGATCCCACAACCTTCCAGCTCGTCCCATGGCGGCCAAAGGAGCCCTTTATCGAGCCCGCGTCCTGCGAGATCTACACCCCCGGCGGCCGGCCGTTCGAAGGGGATCCGCGCTTCGTCCTCCGGCGGCAGATGAAGCGCGCCGCCGAACTGGGCTACACCTTCTATGTCAGCCCGGAACTCGAGTACTTCTACTTCCGCCACTCCGGCAGCACGGAACCGCTCGACCGCGGCGGCTACCTCGACCAGACGGCCGACGCGGCCAGCGACCTCAGGCGAGACACCGTTCTCACGCTCGAAGCCATGGGTATCGAAGTCGAGTACAGCCACCACGAAGTTGCCCCCAGCCAGCA
>CAZCDK010000108.1:0-9565 GCA_964497285.1 uncultured Anaerolineaceae bacterium
ATCGAACGGCTCTTCGTCCTCGAGGCGCTCAAGCGCAACGAGTGGAGCGTGACGCGCAGCGCCGAGGAAGCGGGGATGCAACGGACGAACTTCCAGGCGCTGATGAAGAAATACCAGATCCGCATCCGCGGCGCGGCCGGGGACGCCGCGGCGGATGGGGGCGGGGACGCCGGGTGATCGCGCCCGCCCCCGGCGCAGACCGGTAGACGATCCTCGCCCCGCTCACCCCGCCACGGGATCCTGCTGGATCGCCCAGCGCTTCTGCAACCAGGCCCCCGTCGTCGCCCGGATAACCGTCTCGGGCACCACCGGCTTTGCCAGGTAGTCGTAGGCGCCGAGCTTGACGGCCTCCTTCGCCGTGTCTATCGACGGGTACCCGGTGACCACCACGACCTCGCTTTGCGGCCACCGCTCCTTGATCGCCCGCAACACGTCCATGCCGTCCATGCCGGGCATCCGCAGGTCAAGCAGGACCACATCAAAGCGATCGCCGCCCATCAGATCGAGCGCCTCGTGCCCGCCGCCGGCCGCCGTGACGCGAAACCCGTCAGACGAAAGCACCCGCCGGTAGCCGAGCCGAACAACCTCCTCGTCGTCCACCACCAGCACCCGGATCCTGTCTTCCATCGCGATCACATCCTTTTTGCGTGCTCGAACTCTTCCTCGTAGCCGGTGAACATCGCCTTGAAGTGCGCGCCAGGCGTGGCGCCGAGCGTCGCAAGATAGGCATGCACCGGCAGGAACGCCGCGAAGAAAATGAACAGCAGCACGTGGACCGTGTCCACGGTGCGCACCCCGCCGAAGAGGACAACCGGGCCCGCGAAGCGCTGCACGTCCCACAGCAGCAGACCGGAGAGGAACTGGATGGGCACCACCAGCAACATGATGATCTGGTAGGTCATCTTCTGCATCGGGTTGAACTTGGTGTACGCCGAAGCATGGTGCGGGTTCTGTTGTCCGCGAAAGATGCCATAGCCGTAGTAGAGCGCCTGGTTGATGCTCTCCGTGAAGTGCTTTCTCGGGTTGAGCTCGGGGTGGTAGTTCTTGATCTTGTCCGAGGTGAGGTAGAAGACGAGCCAGAGCAGGTAGCTGCCCATCAGCGCGAAGCCCACCACGTTGTGGAGCCGCACCGAGGCCTCGAACGAAGCCAGCCCGAAGAGGTCGCGGTAGCGTATCTGCAACCCCGAGAGGATAAGCAGCACGAAACCGAGCGCGTTCGACCAGTGCCAGATCCGCACCGGGAGCGGGTGGATGTAGGTCTTCTTCATGGCAATCACCCTTCCTTGCGGGAGCGCGCCGCCCAGAGGCGGACCGAGAGGTGGAGCGCGACGATCATCAAGCCGCCGGCGACCGCCAGCACGAGCAGCCAGTCCAGCGCCCCGTGTCTCGTGGCCCCGAGAGCGTAGAAACCGTGGATGGGCACGACCGAGGCCGCGTCGGTGAGCATCCCCTGTGCACCGTCGAAGCGCTTCGGGCGCCCGTCGTCGCGGGCGAGGTTCAGCGCCACGCGGTCGAACGCCGTGGAGCCCGCCCTGTGGCAACTCTCGCAGTCCCTGACGGCACCGGACTTGTCGGCGAGACGGTGAGCGTCGATGCCTCGGGCGACCTCGAGACGGCCGACGATGTCCAGTCTTGCCGCCGACGCGAGACGGCGCGACTCGAGCCGGCGCATCACCGACCAGAGATCGAGACCGCTCATGCCGTTCCCCGAGGGGTCGAGGGCGGCCGCCGCACCGACGCCGAGCAGGTCACCGACCTCGCGCTCGGTGAGCATGCGGCCCGTCCCCTGCTCCACGAGACGCAGGGCAACCACCCGCTGCGCGCGCGGGGCGTGGCAGACGGCGCAGGAGACGACTTCGAGGTGCAGCGATGCGTTCGGGAGCCACGCGGCGTGGATCACCCCGGCGGTGGGATGGCAGCCGGTGCAGGCCGCGCGGACCAGTTCGGGGCGCGCGCTGCCCTGCACGTCATGGGCCCGGTGACAGTCCGAGCACAGCGGGGCATCGAGGTGATCGCCGGAAGCGCGATACCGGCCGTGCATGCTCCCGGAATAGGCCGCGAAGATCTGCGGATGGCAGGTGCGACACGGCGTGCCGGCAATCGTCGCATAGCGTTCCCGGGGTGCCACCTCATGGGCGCTGTGGCAGTCGGTGCACCCCGGGGCCCCCGCCACGCCCGAGCGCAGCAGGGTGAAATGGATGCTGCCCTCCGCCTGGCGCAACTTGTCTGCGTGGCAGCGGGCGCAAATGCGCACCGCCGCGATGGCGCGATGACGCCGCTTTCCGATGGCCCCGGCAGGATGCGCGCTCGTCGAGAACCCGGTGTGGCAATCGGCGCAGCTGTGGTTCGGGTGCACGGAGGCCTTCAGCCCGGCCTCGTCGACGGCGAGCGACAGTGATGTCCCGTCCAGCCGCTGAAGCGTGATGGCGCGTGAGTGACAGATCAAACAGTACTCGTTGGGCGCTGCCGACCGCTTCCAGGCGACAACGCTTTTTACGCCGTGGGATCCGTGACACTCGACGCACGAGAGTTGCTGGTCCTCGAAAACGACCGGAGCGTGTCGAGGGCTTGAACGCAGGCGCTCTGCCGGGTGGCACGCGAGGCAGGTGCGGGAGGTGGCGACACGGTGCTCCTCCAGGCTCGCCAGCGATCGTCCGTCCGGGTGTTCGTCAAGCTTCACGCCCGGATGGCACGCCCGGCACTCGAGGCCGCGATGGACCGAACCTGCCAGTTCCGTGGCCGTGACCCCGAGCGACATCCTCTCGCCTCCGGCGGTCGTCAGGAAAAGCCCGGAGTCGTCGTGGCAGGAGAGACAGGCTCGCCACCCCGGTCCCGGTGCGGCGCTCGCGATCGCGACGACGGGAAGCATGATGGCCACGGCGGCGGCCGCAAGCAGCGCGAACGCGGAGCGCAGGAGAGGCTTCCGCCCCCCCTGCCTCCGCCTATCCGTCGTTATCATGGTCGCAGGCTCCTCGCGGGTGGTCGGCGCGTCACTTCCTGCCGAGGGCCACGCGCACGGCGGAACGCGCAATCATGTAGAAGCCGACGAACGGGAATGCGATGATGTACGCGAGTCCGATGAAGGGGGCCGCAAAGAAAAGCGCCACGTTGCGGGCCACACTCTCCGGCGCCTGCGCCACCGCCGCCGCCGCGGGAGCCGCCGCCGTGATGCGCCCCAGCATGCGGGCCGCGACGTCCTCGATGATCGAAGGCGTGAGCGGCTTCTGGATGAACTCGGCGACGCCGATCGCCTTGGCTTTCTCCTCGGCTTCCTGTGTACCGTAGCCGGTCACGACGACGACCGGCAGCCAGGGATTCATTTCCTTGATCCTGCGAGCCACCTCGAGGCCGTCCTGGCCCGGCATCCGCAGGTCGGTGAACACCATGTCGAAATCGGCACCCGCATACTTTTCGAACGCCTCCCGCCCGCTCAACGCCGTATCGACATGGTAACCCTTGTTCGCGAGCACTCTCTCGAAGCTCTGTCCAACCACTCGGTCGTCATCGACCACCAGCACCCTCTTTTCCATCGAACTCACCTCCTCTTTCAGTTATATGGTTGCCGTCTCAATCCCTTCTCTCTCCAATGCATTTGGAGCTAGCATCAAACGTGCCAGCCCCGGCCGCGCACCCTGCTATGCTATAAATATTCTTTTACATCAATGACTTACATTTTTGATTACCAGGATATCCTCTGGACTCGCGCTCGCATGAATCATAAAAATGTACACACAATAAATACACTGCGCGAAACGAAAATCATTCAATATCTCATATATTCAATATGTTACAGAGATATTGCGATTGTATTATTAATTTGTACGTAGATGATTCTCAGGGAGAGTTCATCTCACATCCTCCTGCGCGAATGAGCAGCAGTCGAACAACATGATGAGACGTGGGAATCCGGCTGTTCCCGAAGACAATCCCTTCTCTCATGAGCCGGCTGAATAAATTCATTGTCCCGTACACGGGAATCGGACTATATTTGAAAAAGAATGTCCCTTCTGCGTCACGACGATACCGATCAAGGCTAGGGGCTGCCCGAATTGCTCCTCGCCGCGGTGATGGAGCGCGTCGGGGAAATCCCTCTCAATCCCCCTTTGTCAAAGGGGGAAACAGAAGGGAGAGCACGCATGGTACATCGAGGCACGCTCGCAACAATCGCCATCATGGCGCTGGTCGCCCACCTCACCGTTCTTCCGGCCAACGGCGCAATTCGGGAGTACGAACTCGCTATTGAACGCCGGGCGATCGACATCGCTGGCGGATCCGCCCTCGGCCTGACGGTCAATGGCGGCATCCCCGGTCCCACGCTGCGGTTCACCGAGGGTGACACCGCCCGCATCCGCGTCCGCAACGCGTTGGGGGAGGAGACGTCCATCCACTGGCACGGCCTGCTCGTGCCGCCGGGGATGGACGGCGTCCCGCTGATCAGCTTCCCGCCGATCGCGCCCGGCGCGACCTTCACGTACGAATTCCCCATCCGGCAGAGCGGCACCTACTGGTATCACTCTCATACAACCCTGCAGGAGCAAATCGGCGTCTACGGGGCGCTCGTCATCGATCCCAGGGACCAGGCCAACAGTGCCGGCCGGGATCACGTCGTGCTGCTTTCGGACTGGACGCGCGAGGATCCTCACGAGGTGAACCGCACGTTGAGGCGAGGCAGCGAATGGTACGCCCTGGTCAAAGGCAGTGCCCAGAGCGTTTACGGTGCGGCGCGACTCGGTCGACTCGGTGACCTGCTCAAGCGGGAACTCCAACGTATGCCGCCGATGGACATCGCGGATGTCGCATACGATCACTTCCTGGCCAACGGTCAGCCGGAGATCACCCTGGCCGCCGCACCGGGCGAAATTGTGCGCCTGCGCGTCATCGACGGCTCCGCCACCACCTACTTCCACCTGGAGTACGCCGGCGGACCGATGACCATTGTCGCCGCCGATGGCCAGGACGTCGAGCCAATCGAGGAAGGTCGTTTCCTCATCGGCGTCGCCGAGACCTACGACGTGCTTGTGCGGGTTCCCGCCGCCGGGACCTGGGAGTTCCGGGCCACGGCTCACGACGGGTCGGGACACGCCTCGGTCTGGATCGGCGCGGGCGAGCGCCACCCGGCCCCCGCGGTTCCACGCCCGGATATCTATCACGCCATGGGCGACCTGAGCCTCAAGAGAATGTTTGCGCTGACTCCAGCCGGGGCGATGGGGATACCCGACGACCAGGTCGAGGCGGGCCGGTTCGATCGTCCCGGCATGATGGACATGGGCGGGATGGATGCGGATGCGATGGCGGGGATGGATCACGGCACCGGCCACAGCCGGGACTTCAGGCGGGAGGCCGATGACTTCTTCGCGGACGCAGCCGCGCCTGGGCCGACTGCCACGACGCGAGGCAACGCTCCGCCGCTGGTGCACGACGGCCGCGAGGGCGACGCCGCAACGGTGATCGGGGCCAAGGCACGCGGTGGCAAGAAGTTCGCATCCGACTTCAGTCTTATGGGCGCTGACGCGTCGTCCTCGACGGAACTGGCCATGGACGGGATGGACGCTCGCCGCCCCTGGCCGCCTTACGCAAAGTTACGGGCCAGCCGTTCCACCGCTTTCGCCCCCGACGGGCCTGTGCATCAGCTCCGGCTGACCCTCGACGGGGACATGGAGCGTTACGTCTGGTTTCTCAACAATACGGCGCTTTCCGAAAGCGACGACATTATCATCAGTGAGGGCGAAATCGTCCGCTTCATCCTGATCAACCGGACCATGATGCACCATCCGATGCACCTGCACGGGCACTTCTTCCGCGTCGTGAACGGCCAGGGCGACCGTTCACCTCTGAAACACACGGTTGACGTCGCCCCGATGTCCACGACGGTCATCGAGTTCGATGCCGTCGAGCGCGGCGACTGGCTCTTCCACTGCCACCTGCTCTATCACATGATGAACGGCATGGCCCGAGTCGTGCACTATACGGACTTCGAGCTTACGCCGGAGCTGGCCGCGATCCGCCCCGGCATCTACAACGACGACTGGCATGCCTGGGGCCAGGCTGACTTGCTGAGCAGCATGACGGAGGGTTTCCTGACGCTCTCAAACACCCGCACAACCCTGAATGCGGCCTGGGATCTCGGCTGGCGGCACGTGCAGGAGAACGAGTGGAATGTCATCTTCACGGGCAGCCGTCACCTTAACGGTTTCTGGTCCGTCTTCGCGGGAGCCGATCTGGTCGGCGCCGGCAGCAACACCCAGGCAACCCGCGCCGTCGCTGGCGTCCGCACTCTCTTGCCGCTCAACCTGGATCTGCGGGCCCGGATCGACACCGACGGCGGCACCAGAGGCACCATCGAGAAGCACCTGCAGCTCACCCCGCGATTTGACCTCTCCGGCACCGTCCGCTACGACACGCACGACCTCTGGGAGGGGCAGACAGGCCTCGCCTTCACGCTCTCGAAGGACGTTTCCCTCCTTGCTCGCTGGCACTCCACCTTCGGATTCGGGGTCGGGCTGGAAATCAGGTTATAGGCAACTTCTTGATGATAATGAGGGAGCCTTTTATAAGCGTGGCGCGAAATTTCACGAACAAGGATCGGTAACAATATCGATTCAACTGGTTTCGATCATGTTTATCGGATGCAACATCCCGATCACCCATGTGCTCTTTTTACGGACGGCGACGCTTGCGAAGACTCCTGGCGGTCACCCTTCGGATTCAGACCTTCAGGATGCCGTACTCCGCGATGATGATGGTGGCGATCTGCACGAGCCAGACAAGGAACAGCCCGGCACCGAGTAGGATCCCGGCGGATTTCCACCCGACTTTCAGGGACCGCACCGCCAGGATCTTGCCGGCATAGAGGGCGAAGCCGATCAGGCCGTTGGCGGGATGCAGCAGAAACCATTCCAGATTCGAGAGCTTCCCCAGGTTGTCGAGAGGCGTGTGGATAAAGACACAGAGCAGCGCCTCGAAGATGAAGACAGCGAAACTTGCCCATGCGGCGTGGCGGTGCACGCTGATCAGCGTTGGGACCGCCGCGAAGGGACGGATCCAACCCTTGGCGGCGGCGGCCGAGAGAAATGCCAGGAGCGCGAACATCGCCCCCGCATAGGCCACCACTGTCTGCAGATGCATGATCTTCACGTTTGTCGTGGCCCGCAGGCGATGGACCACCGATGCATAGGCTTCGGCCCACTGGCGACTCTCGAAGTGGTGATGGCATGGCATGCAGACGTAGTCCACCGTGAGGAAACCGGGGTTGTAGCTTGTGCCCCCTGGCGTCCGCTTCGGGAATTCCGTGTGATGCCTGATAACGAAGAGGTGGCTCCGCACGTCGCCGGACAGGGCGTCGTGCCGAGCCTCGGCGAGTCGGCCGGCCGGGGGCATGTGACAGTCGATGCATCCGACCCGGGCCTTGGCCATCAAACTTTCCCGATAGAGTTCGGCGACCTTGGGATGACAGGAGGCGCAGCTGCGCCGCTGGGATCCTTCCCCGCTGCGGTGGGGGTCGTGACACCCCGTGCAGCCGAGCCCCTGCATCTGGCTTTTCTCGAGCTGGTTCGCCTCGGTATAGGGTGCAAGGAAATCACCGACGAGCGGAATCCCTTCCGTCGATTCCTGGCGGTGACAGGCAGGACAGCCGTCAGACCGGGTGACGATGTCCTCACGCAGGCCCGAACGTGCGTGCCGGGCACCGGGACCGTGGCAATGCTCGCATTGCACCCCGTCCAGGTCCCAGGTGCCGACGATCCCCGGGAGCCCGCCCTGGTGCCCTTCCGTGTCGTACCCGGTGGTATGGCACCGGCCGCAGTCATAGGGGACTTTCTCCCCTGGCCGGAAGTCTACCCAGTGCCGGCCCTGGAGATTGAACTGGTTCGCCCCGGGCCCTGAGCCGTTCGACGTCACAATAAAACCCTGCCGGTCGAGGAAAAGGGCCTTCCAGCGAAAGCCGCCGACGACGTAGGAGATAGCGGCAGTTGTCAATCCCAGGGGAAGGGGGATGTCACGCGCTTCGACGGCGCCGGGGCGATGCAGGATGCGGGCGTGGCCGGTTTGCGACCAGTGCTCGTAGATCTCCCGATGGCAGGGCGCGCAGCCCACGGCGCCAGTGTAGCCCGACGCCCAGGCGGTGGTAGCGACAGCCGGTCCAGTCATGGCGAGCAGGAGAGAAAGAGCGGCCGGGACGCGCCGCGCTGACCAAAGCTGTACGAACTCCATGCCACCCCTCGTGATAAGCCGACAACGCTTTGATCCCCGGCCCGACCCCTGCGCCACGATCAGATCCGCGCCCGGCGAAGCCGCAAAGCGTTGCCCACGACCGACACCGAGCTGAAACTCATTGCCGCGGCTGCGATGATCGGGCTCAGCAACAGCCCGAAGAAGGGGTAGAGCACGCCGGCCGCGACCGGAACGCCAAGCACGTTGTAGACGAATGCGAAGAAAAGATTCTGCTTGATGTTGGCCAGTGTCGCACGGCTCAGGCGCCGCGCCCGCACGATGCCGCGCAGGTCGCCTTTGACGAGCGTGACACCGGCACTCTGCATCGCCACGTCGGTGCCCGTACCCATGGCGATGCCGACCTGGGCCTGGGCCAGAGCGGGCGCGTCGTTGATGCCGTCGCCGGCCATGGCGACGAACCGGCCGGCTTCTTGCAGCCTTTTCACCGCCGCCGCCTTCTCGTCCGGGAGCACTTCGGCCACCACCTCGTCGAGGCCAAGTTTCTTCGCGACTGCCTCGGCCGTCACCCGATTATCACCGGTCAGCATGACGATGCGAATCCCCTCGTCGTGGAGCTGCCGGATCGCCTCCGGGGTGGTTTCCTTGATCGGATCTGACACCGCCAGCAAGCCGGCGGCCTGGCCGTCCACGGCGACGAACATGACGGTTTGTCCTTCCGCCCTGAGGACTTCCGCCCGCTCGGCGAGCCCACCAGGGGCGACCTGAAACTGTTCCAGCAGTTTCCTGTTGCCGAGCAGTACACTGCGTCCGTCGACCGTCCCGGAGACGCCCTTGCCGGTATGAGCGGCGAAGTTTGCGACCTCGCCTGTGCCTGCGCCACGCTCGCCTGCTCCGGCGCCAATGGCACTGGCGAGGGGGTGCTCGCTGCCCTTCTCGACGCTCGCAGCGAGACGCAGAAGTGTAGCCTCCGTCACCCCTGCCACTGTTACGACCTGTGTCACTTTCGGCTTGCCCTCAGTGAGAGTACCCGTCTTGTCCACCACCAGCGTGTCGACCTTGCGCAGCGTCTCGATGGCCTCGGCGTTCTTGAACAGGACCCCCAGCGTCGCCCCCTTGCCGGTGGCAACCATGATCGACAACGGCGTGGCGAGCCCCAGGGCGCAGGGACAGGCGATGATCAGCACCGAAACCGCGGTGATCAACGCGTAGGCCAGCCGCGGCTCCGGTCCCACGAAATACCAGACCAGGAACGAGATGACGGCGACCGCGATCACGACCGGCACGAAATACCCCGAGACCACATCGGCGAGCTTCTGGATGGGAGCGCGGCTGCGCTGAGCTTCGGCCACCATCTGGACGATCCTCGCGAGCAACGTCTCCGAGCCGACCTTCTCGG
>CAZCDK010000109.1:0-9547 GCA_964497285.1 uncultured Anaerolineaceae bacterium
CCGCACGGCCTCACTGGCCGAGGCAACTGTCCTCATGACCAGCTTCCAACAGTGGCCACAATCGCGGCCGACCGGGTTCCGGCGACTGATCGAAGGGGCAGGGCTGCTTCGCACGTGGGGAGACTGCTACGGATATCTGCTTGTCGCGAGCGGCCGCGCGGACGTGATGCTTGACCCGGTCATGAACATCTGGGATGTGGCCGCGCTCTTCCCAATCATCACCGAGGCGGGCGGACGGATGACGACCTGGGACGGAACGGTGGCGATCGGAGCCAGCGCCGTAGCGACCAACGGGGCTCTACACCGGATGGTGCTCGATACCATCAACGAACCCGGCGAGAACTCGCTCATCCTTGAAGAGTGAGGCGCGCCCTTGCGACCGCGCCTCACTGTGCTGCGTCCGTTCCTAGGCTTTTCCGATCTTGAACATCTTGGTGCTGCAAGTTGGGCACACGCCCTCAGTAGCGGGCTTGCCGTTCTTCATCGTGATCGGCTTGGGGTTCTTCATTTCCCGCTTCGTCCGGCACTTGAGGCAGTAGGCTTCCATAGTAGTCCTCCCGCGGCTCCATATCGAAGCTCGCCGGGCCCAAGAGAAATGATCTAGCGTCTACGCAGATGCGCATCCACCGAGGGCCCATTGGCAGAATACACCCGGAGTGGGGGCTGTCAACCCCTGGTTTGTATCTGAGGAATACATAACGAGACCAGGACCGGGATCGCTCAGGGAGAAAGGACCTTAACGGGCCGGATCTGGCCGCTCAAGTCCACGTTGGCGATGGCGATCAGCGTCCCATCCGCCGTGTAGATGCGTGCGGCCTGCGCCGCGTGCTTCGCCTGCCCGATGCTCGCAATCTCTGTCCCGTGACGGAGGCGCTCTCCGCGCTCGACCGAGATGATGGCGGCGTCGTGGGTGACGATGCCCTCGTCGGGTGCGTGGAGGATGTCCGCCACGGTTTCGTCTGCGATGGCCAGTGCAAGGCGGTGAAGGCCGACTGCGGCTTCCACCCGGAAGACACCGGCGCTGATGCGGCGGAGGGAGGAGAGGTGGCCTCCGCAGCCCAGTGCCTGCCCGATGTCCCGCGCGATGCTTCGGACATAGGTCCCGGCGCTGCAGTCGATGGTCACGGCAAGCACTCCTGGTTTGACCGCGTCCAGCGCCAGATCGTGCACGATCACGTTGCGCTCCGGGATCATGAGCGGGTTGCCTTTGCGGGCCGCTGCGTAGGCGCGCTCGCCCCGGACTTTGACAGCGCTGAAGGCGGGGGGACGCTGGCGGATTTCCCCGCTGAAGCGGGTCTCTAGGGCGACAAGAGCGGCCTGGTCGAGCTCTGGAGGATTGCGGGTGGCAAGGACCTCGCCTTCAGCGTCATCGGTGGAGGTTGCGACGCCGAGTGTGATCTCACCCTGATACCGCTTCGGGTGGCCGATCATGTACTCGACAAGGCGTGTCGCATGGCCTAGGCACAGTACCAGGAGTCCCGTGGCCATCGGGTCGAGCGTCCCGGTGTGCCCGATCCGGCGTTGGCCGGTGATGCTGCGGGCCTTTGCGACCACGTCGTGGCTGGTCCACCCCCGCTCCTTGTCAATGAGCAGGATGCCGTCGAGCGCCACGGCCTAGGACTCCCGGTCGTTCTCGGGGCTCACCTGAAGGATGAGCGACGCGAGTCGCGCCCCGCGCTCGATGGATGGATCGAATCGGAACAGGAGTTCCGGCACGGCCCGCATCTTCAGGCGGCGCAGGAGCTCGGCGTGCAGGAAGTGCGAGGCCGCGGAAAGGCCGCGAAGGACATCGTCGCGATCTGCAGTCTCTCCCAGGTGCGAAACGTACACGGTGGCATGCCGGAGATCCGGAGAGACGCTGACTTCCGTGATGGACACGAGTCCATGACCGACGCGGGGATCCTTCAATTCGCGCATGATGAGGTCGCTGAGTTCCTCGCGCAGCAACTGGTTGACGCGGTCGGTGCGCCTGCTCATCGCGTCGTGATCAGCACGGACTGGCTAGTTTGCGCGTTCTTCGTGGAAGAACTCGATCACGTCGCCCTCGGCGAATTTGTCGAATCCACTGACGACGACGCCGCACTCGTACCCCGTCTGGACTTCGCGCACGTCGTCCTGGAAGCGCTTGAGCCCCTCGCAACGGCCTCGGGCGACGTCCTGGCCGTTCCGGAGCACTTTGACACCGAGACCGCGGCGAATGGTTCCATCCAGCACGTATGATCCGGCGATGGCTCCCACCTTGCTGGACTTGAAGACCTGCCGTACCTCGGCACGCCCATCGACAACAACGTTGAAGACGGGCTCGTACATGCCCGCGAGGGCCTTCTCGATGTCTTCCAGCAGCTGATAGATGATCGCGTACGTCCGGATGTCCACTCCGGTAGCGTCCGCACGCTTCCTTGCTGAGGAGTCGGTCTTCGTGTTGAAGGCGAGGATAATGCCATTGGACGCTTCGGCGAGCATGACGTCGGAGTCATTCACTGCACCGGTCGAGGAGTGGATGATCTTGACCTTGACCTCGCTCGTACTGAGCCGTTCGAGCGCGCCCTTGATTGCCTCCGCGCTACCGCGCACATCGGCCTTCAGGATGATGATCAGCTCTTTGAGCTTTCCGGCGCTGATCTCGTTGAACAGCGTGTCCAGGTTGACGTGGGCATGAGTCGTCTGTTCGGCGGCTTCACGTTGTCTGCGCCGGGTCTCCACGATCTGGCGAGCGACCTTTTCATCGTCGACGACGCGCAAACGTTCGCCAGCCTCTGGCACGCTTTCAAGGCCCATCACGAGCGCGGGCATTGAGGGACTAGCCTCCTTCATGCGATTGCCCCGGTCGTCGAACATTGCCTTGATGCGACCGCTGATTTCCCCGACGACGACAGCATCGCCCTGACGCAAGGTCCCGTTCTTCACCAACAGGGTGGCGACCGGGCCCCGATTGGGGTCCATCTCGGCTTCCACGACGGTGGCCACGGCTGGTCTGTCCGGGTTGGCCTTCAGCTCCGAGATCTCCGCTACGAGATTGATGGCTTCGAGCAGCTCATCGATGCCGGTTCCTTTGGTTGCCGAGACAGGGACGGTCACGACGTCGCCGCCGAACTCCTCCACGACAACGTTGTGCTCGGTTAGCTGTTGCTTGATGCGGTCGGGGTTGGCGCCCGGAAGGTCCATCTTGTTGATGGCGACGATGATGGGAACACCGGCGGCGTGCGCGTGGCTGATGGCCTCGACTGTCTGCGGCATGATGCCATCGTCGGCCGCTACGACCAGCACGGCGATATCGGTAACCTGCGCCCCGCGCGCGCGCATCGCGGTGAACGCGGCGTGGCCGGGGGTGTCGATGAAAGTGATCAGGCGGTCGCCGCGCTGCACCTGGTAGGCACCGACATGCTGGGTGATGCCTCCGGCTTCGCCGGCTGCCACACGGGTTGAGCGGATGGCGTCGAGAAGGCTTGTCTTCCCATGATCGACGTGCCCGAGCACCGTGACTACGGCAGGCCGGTCCCTGAGCAGTGCGGGGTCGTCTGGGACGTCGTCGTACATCTCCTCGGCTGCGGGCGACGGGATAGTTTCTGCCGGTGTTTCTTCCTGGGGGTCGTAGCCGAGGTCGACGGCTACGACCGCGGCCGTGTCGTAGTCGATGGTCTGGTTCATGGAGGCCATGACGCCATTGGTCATGAGCCGCTTTATGACCTCGACGGGAGTCACCCGGAGGAGGTCGCCTAGCTCCTTCACGGTGAGCGCGGCCGGAAGGACAACCGGTCGCGTCGAAGAGGTCGGTGCCGTCGTCATCAGGATTCGCTTTCTTCTACCGGCAAAGTCAAAGCGAAAGCCCGTAGGGCCTCGATGTCTTCTCTGGCCGGGGTGAACTTGAGTGCGTGACCAATGGTACCTCCTTTGAGCGCTTTCTCCCAGCAGGAGCGCTCAGCGTGGAGGTATGCGCCTCGGCCATTGGCCCTGCCGGGGGCATCGACGGCTGCGCGGTCCTCGCTTGTGCGAGTGATGCGCACGAGCGTGCGCTTCCCCGCCTCCTGCCGGCAGCCGATGCAGGTGCGCTGAGGCACATGCCTGGGGCGAGGTCCCTTGGTTGCCTTCACGTTCGCGGTCCTAGTGGATGCGCCCCGAGTAGTCGATGTCCTCCATCTCCTCCATCTCCTCTTCCTCGGCGAGCCGCGAGGTGCGTCGAGCCTTCTTGGCGGCGGCCTTCTTCACTTCCTCCGGCTCCTCAACGAGCTTTGGCAGGACGTCTTCGGCAAATCGGATGGTGGTGGGACGGAGTTCCGGGGCGACCATGGCGGGCACTTCGTATTCCTCGCCCTCCTCCTCAAACTCCTCACCGTAGTCTTCGGATTCCCGTTCCTCGCCCTTGGGGATGCGCATGTCGGCAAGGGCTTCGACGAAGGATGTAATCTCCTCCGCGGGAGCAGTGCCGGAAGCCAGCGGCTCGGCGGGAGCCGGCTGAACGGCCACATCTGCCGCTGCGAGCGGGACCGGCACCTCCACCTGTTCGGAGATGATGTCGATGTCGGGCGTCTCGCCGGGCGCGAACGGCACGAAAGTCGAAGGCGCTGCCTCTTCGCCGCGCTCGCGGGCTTCGGCTGTGGATTGGCTCAAGATGTCTATCCGCCAGCCGGTGAGCTTGGCCGCCAGCCGGGCGTTCTGGCCTTCTTTGCCGATCGCCAGCGAGAGCATGCGGTCGGGGACTACGAGAGTCGCGCGCCGTTCCTCCGGATCGACTTGGACGTCGACAACCTGCGCTGGACTCAGGGCATTCGAGACAAAGTGGGCTGGATCGGGGTCCCACTTGATTACGTCGATGCGCTCGCCGCTCAGCTCGTTGACGATGTTCTGGATACGTGACCCGCGCATTCCGACGCAAGCGCCGATGGGATCGACAGTGGGCAGCCGCGAATGCACTGCCACCTTGCTGCGGTAGCCGCCCTCGCGGGCGATGGACTTGATCTCGACGACACCGCTGGTGATCTCGGGGACTTCCATTTCGAAAAGCCGGCGCAGGAGGTTCCGGTGGGTCCGGCTGACGATGACCTGTGGGCCTTTCGCGGCCTTCATCACTTCAAGGACGAGGACCTTCACGCGCTGGCCAGAACGAAGGTGCTCGTTGCGGACCTGCTCGCCAAAGGGGAGGACCGCTTCCGTGCCTCGGCCAAGCTCGAGGACGATCTGGCGCGGTTCGACGCGCTGGACGGTGCCCATGAGGATCTCGTTCTCACGCCCGGCGTACTCGTCGAAGACCGCATCGCGCTCAGCCTCGCGCAGGCGCTGGAACACAACCTGTTTTGCCGTCTGGGCGGCGATGCGGCCCGCGTGGTCGGGAATCTTGATCTCGAAGTCCAGGACGTCGCCGGCGGTCGCATCGCGCTTGTACTTCTTGGCTTCGCGCACCGTGATCTCGACTGCCGGTTCTTCCACATCGTCAACGACAGTCTTCTGGAGGTAGGCGTGGATGTCGCCGGTTTCGGGGTCGATCTTCGCGTAGATGTTTGGCGCATTCTCGCCCTCCCGCCGGTAGGCAGAGGTCAGTGCGGCCTCAACGGCCTCAAACACGACGTCCTTCGACAGGTTCTTCTCGGCTGCGAGCTGGCCGATGGCAAGCAGAAAGTCGTTCTTCATAACCTCAACAAAAAAGTGGACCCGAGGGCCCACTCCCGAAAGGAATGCGTTCCCTGCGAAGTATACCACGCGCGACTGGGCAAGACCGCGCATGTTGTGTTTGTGCGAAAGCCCTACCCGACGCCGGTGCCGGGCCTGAAGCCTCCGCATACCGGCGGAGGTGCATCGGACGTGGGCGCGGGTGGTGATGGCAGCGGCGGCCTTGAGACAGGCGCGCTCGACGAAAGGGAGGTCGTTGCGGTCCCAGAGACGGCTGCCCGGGCCGGTGATGGCTCGGTGTCTGGGGCCGGACTTAGACGCGACTGGTTCCTGGTGGGCGGCGCGACTCTCGTTCTCTTGGGCCTGGGTGCAGGCGGCGCGGGAGTGGTTCACCGGAAGCGCCATCCTGACAGCACTGACTAACGAGTGGCCGTCGCGGGACCCCATGGTCAGGGGCGGCGATCCGCGTCCAGCCCCGATGCCGGGCGGAGAGTGCCATCGAGCGCACTGCCGACATGGGCGTGCCGGAATGCATAGCCCGAGGCAACGAGGCGTCTCGAATCGACGCGCTGACTGGCAAGCAGCATTTCGTCGGCCATCGCCCCAAATGCGAGCCGAAGCGCGAATCCCGGCAGTGGAAGCACCGCGGGCCTTCTGAGTACGCGGGCGAGTTCTGCGGTGAAGACGCGGTTTGTAGCGGGCTCCGGAGCGGTTGCGTTGATCGGGCCGGCGATGTCGTTGGCGACGACGTGCTCGATCACCCCGACCGCGTCGTGGAGCGAGATCCACGACATCCATTGACGCCCACTCCCAAGCCGGCCACCGGCTCCCAACTTGAATGGCAAGAGCATGCGGCCCAATGCGCCTCCTTGCCCGGAGATGACGATCCCAAAGCGAAGGACCACCGGACGAACCCCGACGCTATCGGCATTGAGGGCTTCCTGTTCCCAGTCTCGCACCAATTCGGCCAGGAACCCCGAACCGGGTGGCGAGTCCTCTGTCAGGATCTCCTCTCCGCGGTCTCCGTAGTAGCCGACGGCGGAGGCGCTGACGAGCGTTTTCGGCGGGTCCTTGAGCGTGCTGAGGTGGCCAACAAGCAGGCGAGTGGCGTCGATGCGGCTTCGACGGAGCTCTTGGCGGCGCGCCGCGGTCCATCGGCCTTCACCGATCGAGGCCCCCGCGAGGTGAATCAAAGCCGCGCACCGATCGAGCGCGGCCTCGCGAATCCATCCCCTGGAGGGATCCCACAGGGCTCTCGGGTCCGCCTGCCCGCCGCGGACAACCGGCACAACTTCGTGCCCGCCTGCCGCGAGCTGCGCCGCGAGCGCGCTTCCCACAAGACCAGAACTGCCGGTGATGGCGATGCGTGCCATAGGTCTTCCCGGATCTTCCTGTGGCCGGCTGGCGGAGGCTACTCGGCCCCAGCTTCATGGCCACGCAACGCGACTGTGCCAGATTCGCCGGAAGCAGTGTGTAACGCCGCCGACAGCGCCGCGGAAAGAGGTACGATGTGTGCCGTGTGGAGAGGTACCCAAGAGGCTTAAGGGAGCCGTCTTGAAAACGGCCGTGGCTCACCACCACCGTGGGTTCGAATCCCACCCTCTCCGCCATCCCACGGTCAGCTCGCGTTCGCGGCTAGCGACCGCCGCTGGTAGGCTGCGCTTCGCACAACGTCTCCGGAGCACTACGTGAAGATCCATGAGTACCAGGCCCGCGACCTGCTTGCCAGGCACGGGGTCGCTGTTCCAGCTGGCCGCGTCGCGGCGACCCCGACAGAGGCCCGCGCAATTGCCGAAGAGCTTGGCGGGAAGGTCGTGGTCAAGGCACAGATCCACGCCGGCGGGCGCGGCAAGGGTCGCCTCGTGGCCAAAGAACAGACAGCCGATATGTACCGCAGGCTCATCGCCGATCCCGCTAGCAACACAGGGCAGGTGAAGGGTGAGCGCGTGGGCGGCGTTCGCCTCGCCAACACCGCCGCTGAGGCCGAGGAGGCGGCAGCCGCAATTCTCGGCAAGTACCTTGTCTCGGTGCAGACGGGACCGGAAGGCAAGCTCGTCAAGCATGTCCTCGTCGCCGAGCAGACCGACGTCGCGAAGGAGTACTACATCGCCATCATCATCGATGGTGGCCAGGCGTCGCCACTGATCATGGCTTCGACCGAAGGCGGACAGGAGATCGAAGTCGTCGCACAGAACAACCCGGACGCAATCATCAAGGTTGCGGTGAACCCGGGAGCCGGCTACGAACCGTACATCGGCCGGATCCTGGCGGCACGGCTTGGCTTCAAGGATGACCAGGCGGCCCAGTTCAGCAAGCTAGTCGAAGGCCTCTACAACACCTTCGTCGCGAGCGACGCCAGCATGGTCGAGGTCAATCCGTTGGTGGTGACGACGGACGGTCGCGTCATCGCGCTCGATGCGAAGGTGAACGTCGACGACAACGCTCTCTTCCGCCAGAAGGAGCTCGCGGCGCTGCGCGACAAGGACGAGGAAGACCCCCTGGAGGTCATGGCCGGCGAGCTTGGCGTGGCCAACTTCATCAAGCTCGAAGGCAACATCGGCTGCGTGGTGAACGGCGCGGGGCTGGCGATGGCGACCATGGACACAATCAAGCTCGCGGGCGGCGAGCCGGCCAATTTCCTCGACATCGGTACGGTCAACGATCCTCAGCGCGTCGTGAGCGCGCTCAAGGTCATCCTTGAAGACCCATCTGTGAAGGCCATCCTCGTCAATATCTTCGGTGGCATGGCGCGGGTCGACATCATCGCCCAGGGCGTGATCGACGCCAACAGCCAACTCAAGGTCAACGTCCCCATCGTGATGCGGCTCGTGGGCACGAACCTGGCGGAGGGCGAGAAGCTGATCGAGGAGTCGGGGATCAAGGTGATTCGTGCCAGAGAGCTCGGTGAGGCGGCGAAGAAGGCGGTCGAAGCGGCGAACGCCGCCGCCTGACTGCCGCGTCGAGGGTGGACCCGGGTATGTGCGCCCGCGAACGGGGTCGCCATATCCGTGCATCCTCTTGGCCGGATCAGCCGTTGTCTGCCTGCTGCCAGCGCGGAGGGCGCTTCTCGGCGAAAGCCATCATCCCTTCGCGGGCTTCATCTGATGCGAACAGGTCGGCCGAGCGGCTCGCCATCACCCGCAACATCTCGGACACAGGCTGGCCCGGGACGTCCCGAACGAGCCGCTTGCAGGCGGCGAGGGCGTTCGGGCCACCCTTGAGGAGTGCGCTCACATACCTGTTCACGACCGCGTCCAACTCTGCCGCTGGAGGAGCTGCATTCAGGAGGCCCATGGTCACCGCAGCCGGGGCGTCGAACGTCTCGCCGGTCAGGAAGAGCTCCATCGCCTTCGTGATGCCGATCTTTGGCACAGCCACCACGGAGATGATGGCGGGGGCGACGCCGATGCGGACCTCGCTGAAGGCGAAGGTCGCATGATCGACCGCCACCGCAAGGTCGCAAGCGCCGATGATCCCGATTCCGCCGGCGCGGGCATGGCCGTTGATGCGAGCCACGACCGGTTTTGGCGACTCCCAGATGCTGTTGAGCATTTCGGGCATGCTCGCGGCGTTCAACGTTGAGCCTTCACCGGCTTCGTTGGCCACGCGCTGCTCCTTCAAGTCGGCACCGGAACAGAACACAGGGCCCGTGCCAGTGACAACGATCACCCGCACCGAGCGATCCGCAAGGGCAGCATGAAGGTGACCGTGCAGGTCGAGCATCAGCCGGCGCGAAAGGGCGTTCCGGTTGTCGGGCGAATCGAGCGTGATTGTGGCGAGGCCTCTGGCGACCTCCAGGTGAACGAGTTCAGTCGTCATTGGGGCGCATTCTTGCCGAACTCACCTGGCTGGCGCCCTTGCCCTGGCGGTCCGGCAAAGGCCTGCGCAATGGACATCCATTCCCGGGCGGCGGCCCCCTCCATGGCGATGCGGCCGGTCTCCA
>CAZCDK010000110.1:0-9438 GCA_964497285.1 uncultured Anaerolineaceae bacterium
TCTCGGCGTACGGGCCGATGCTATGCGTCGCGCGGGTGTTCGTTAGGGGCAGCGATAGGCCGATTGAGCTGGAGCGCTACATCAACTTCGAGGACGTCTAGCCCGGTCCGACGGGATCGCGCCGAGCAGAACACGGGAGTGTGAAGTGGTGTGAGAGGTTCGGCCGAACCTGAACCGAGAGCGAGCGTGTATCGCTGCCATTCCGCGGTCGCGTCGGCCAGTTGTGATATGATCGCGATGCTTGCGTACGGGCCGTCTCCGGCACGTACCATGATTCCGTGGAACTGACAGCCAAACGCGCGGTCCTTGTTGAGACTCTCCACAGCTTCGCCCGCGTTGTCGTCGCCTTCAGCGGTGGCGTTGATTCCACCTTCCTCGCGGCCATGGCTTTCGAGGCCCTCGGCCGGAACGCCGAGGCCGTGACCGGTGTTTCACCTTCCGTTCCCGCCGCGGAGCGCGAGGAAGCCGCCGAACTCGCCCGGCACATCGGCATCCCGCACCGCTTCGTCGAAACCCACGAGATGGAGAACCCGGAGTACGTTGCGAACAGCCCCATGCGCTGCTTCCACTGCAAGGACGAGCTGTTCGCCATCCTGGGCGCCGTCGCCGGGGCTTCTGGCGACGCCACGGTCCTCGATGGCACGAACGCCGACGACGCCGGTGACTGGCGCCCGGGCCGGCAGGCGGCAGCTGCCCACGGTGTTCGCAGCCCGCTCCTCGACCTCGGGTTCACGAAGTCGGACATCCGCGCGCTTTCCCGCGAAATGGGATTGCCCACCTGGGACAAGCCAGCCATGGCCTGCCTCGCCAGCCGCATCCCGCACGGCACTCCTGTGACCGTCGAGGCCCTCGACCAGGTCGGGGCGGCTGAGGCGATGCTGCGCGCCCTGGGTATTCGCCAGGTTCGCGTGCGCCACCACGGTGACATCGCCCGCATCGAGACCGATCCGGATGGCATGGCGATCGCGTTTGCTCTCGCCAACCGCGATCGCATCATCGAACGGCTTCGCAACCTCGGTTTCAAGCATGTTGTCCTCGATCTCGAAGGCTACCGCCAGGGAAGCATGAACATCGCCGGCGCAGGGCCGGCGAGGTCTTTCGCTCCCGGCGACAGGAGTTCTTCATGACGGGAGAGGCTGAAGGCGGGCCGGGCACCGGGCCGGCACTTCGCCTGTCCCCCGCAACGCGTCAGGATATCAAGTCCATCGCACACTGGATCTCGCTCGGCGCGTCCGCCGGCGGGTTGGGCGGAGTGCTCGTTGGGGGGATCGGCGGGCGCTTTGCCATGTTCGTCCTCCGCCTCACTTCGGACGACTCCGTCCGCGGCATCGAGAGCGACGACGGGTTCACGATCGGGCAGTTCAATACCCTCGAAACGCTGGAGCTGATCGTCGTTACTGCAATCCTCGGGATCATCGTTGGCTTGATCGTCGTCTTGGGCCGGCCGTTCTTTCCGAAGCGGGGCATGCCCTTCGCCTGGGCCCTTGCGGGCGCCACCGCCGGCGGCGCGATGCTGATTAACCCGGACGGGGTCGACTTCACGCTGATCGAGCCGCACTGGCTCGCGGTGACGTTCTTCGTCGCCATTCCCGCCGCCGGTGCCGGCCTGATTGCCTGGCTGACGGAGGCCTACGCCCGCTTCTGGTGGCGAAAGCGCAAGGTCACGGCCTTGGCCGCGCTGGTGGCCCTCGCCGCGATCCCGGCCTTTCCCGTGGCGATTGTGGCCGTCCTGGTGGGAGCGTTCTGGTTCCTGGCGATGCGAGTGCCCTTGTTCCGAGCTTTGCCGGAACAACGCGGCATCCAGGTGGCGGCCATCCTCGTCTTTGGGCTTGTTGTCGCGATCGGTGCGTTCAACCTGACCGGTGACGTCCGGGAGATCATCTGACACGGTCCCGGCGTTCCGGAAGTCGACGGCGCCAGGCTCTGTCTTCTTCTGCTTCCCCGGTCCTCAGCGGGCGACCTTCGGCCCAAGCACGATGACATCGGCGACTACCTGTTCCCCGATGATGGCTCCCGAGATCGTCACTTCGTGGCCTATCGCCGACTCACCACGGAGGATCGCGTCCCGAACGAGCCCGCTGTCGGCAATCACCACTCGGGTTTCCGGGCGCACGACGATCTTGACCGGGCCCCGAGCGGAGTCAATCTGGAGGACGTTGGCACTGCGCCCCGTGACCACTCCCTTCACGCCGGTGAAGTGCCTGGCCGGTACTGCCGCCGCCGTGGCGGTCGCTGCCGGGGACGCACCCGAAGGCCGCGTCACAGCGAGAGGAGTAGGGCTGGCGGAGGAAGCAGAAGCGCTCGGTGTTGCTCCCGGTTGGGCCAGGCCGGCAATCTGAACGGTGAACGGCCCCTCTGGCCTGCCTGCCTCCGGCGAAACAACGACGCGGGCCCCCAGCGGCGTGGTTCCCTGTTGAAGCAAGTGCTTCATCGACCTGGCATCCACGGGAACAACGAACTGGTTGCCCCTCACCTCGACCAGCACACTCCCGTGGATCCCGTCCTCGGCCATGCTGATGAAGACGATTCGTCCCTCGACGGCCGTCTCGAGGTGCTTCAGCACTCGCGGCGTGACTTTCTTTGGCGGTGTGCCCGGCTCCGCCCCCACCGCCAGGCTTTGAGCCGCGATCGATCGGTCCTGCCTCACCAGGCCGCTGATCAGCACCGCATCGCCCTTCTTCACCGCCAGGACGTCCTTCTGCGACTCGTCGTTGACCACGGACGTGACCGATGAAACCGCGACCACCACGGTCCCGAATTCTGATTGGACCCTGACCGTCCGCTTGTCGCCGGCCCCCGCGGCGCCAGACACGATCCCCTCGACCTGGACGTAGTCCCCCGGCGTCAACACCTCTGCCGAAGCGGTTTCGACCCCGGTGAACACGTTCTGAGACACCACGACCGCCGCGACCGCAACGAGGGCGATGCCCGCCGCCATGGCGGTCGTTGCCAGCGTCCGGTGTACGCCAAAGAGCCAGTTCGTTACGCCGTATTTCGAAGTCCGCCCCGCGGTGGCGGTCGAGCTCTGATTCCGGGCCTCCGCAAGGAAGCGCTCGAAACGCGCACGGGCCACCGGCATCGATGTCCGCGCCTCTTCGTCAACCAGCGCCCGGCCTTTGCGCAGCACGCCCGCGGCGAGGAGTAGCCGCTCCAACTCGGCGCGCTCTGCGCCGGTAGCGGCCGCGGGGATGGTGCCCGTTGCCAGCGCCTCGCTGAACAGGTCGTTGATGCGATCCCTGCTCATGTCGGACCCGCCGCATAGCCAGTTCCGGCCAGGGCACGCTGCATCGCGGCAAGCGCGCGCCGCTGGAGGTTCTTGACAGCGTCCTCGGACCGATCCATCAGCCGTGCCGTGTCTGCGACGGATTTGTCCAGCAAGAAGCGGAACGAGAGCACGGCCTGCTGATCGTCGGTGAGTGCGCGCATCGCCACCGAGATGTCCTGGCGAAGGTCAGCCGCGGAGGCGGAATCTGGCTGGGAAAGGGCTATCGTCTCCACCAGTTCCTCTTCATATCCGCGCCGCCCGAGCTTCTTGATGTGATCCCGGGCCAGGTTGCGGGCGATACCGATGAGCCACGCTTCAATTGGAACCCCGCGGTAGTCAAAGCGATCGGCCCGCGCGTAGGCGATCTCGAAGACCTGGGAGGCGATATCCTCCGCTTCGTCGATACCCCGCAACCGGTAGCGCACAAAAGCAAAGACCGACCGGTAGTGAGCATCGAAGATCGTCGACCACGCCTCGGCGTCGCGAAGGCACGCCCGCCTTGCGAGGTCTTCGGCAGTGCGGGTCTTCTCGGCAACGTCATCGGGCTCTACCTCTGATTCGCGCACAGCGAGGTTCACTCTACGTATGGCTTGACCCACGCGGAAGGTGACGATGCCCGCCATGGACAGAAGAGGGAGCCCGGCCACCCCGCCGGCGCAACAGCTCGCCTTCCCTGGCCGAGACCGCGGCCGAAGCCAGGCCAGGGTACCCGGAGATGCTGGGACCTCCGGGGCGCGCCCCGTTGCTATGCCCCGTTGCGGGATTCGATGTACTCCATGGTCTTGCGGTACCACTCCTCCTGGATGTGTCCCGCCGACATCAGGTAGTTCGCGATCTGTTCGAGAGTCAGAATCCCGATGAGGTTGATCCCGGCTGCGCTGCACGCGGCCTTCCCGCCCTCCTGCCGATCGATAAGTGCCACCGCGTCGCGAACATTCAGCCCCGCCCCGCTGAGTGTCGCTGCCGTCTGCAGAATGCTGCCGCCGCCCGTGATCAGGTCGTCGATGATCAGGCACGTCTGGCCGGGCACGTAGTTGCCTTCGATGACGTCTGCCTTGTCAGTCGCGGGCGGGTGGATATAGATCATCGGAACATTGCAGGCGAGCGAGAAGGCCGTCGCGACATGAAGGCCACCGAAGGGGACGCCGGCCACCAGTGTGAACGGGCTCACGTGGGGGTTACGCATTGAAAGCAGCGTTTCCAGCTCGCTCTTGATGATCCTTGCGCAGCGCGAAAGCGTCTTGGGACTGCTGATCAGCCGGCGCAGATTGACATAGATGGGCGAATGAACCGCCGTCCGCCCCATCGTGAAGTCGCCAACTTCAATGCCGTTGAGCTTCCAGAGTTCCTCGGCAAGCCACAGATTGCCCGTTGGTTTTGATGACCTGGTCAATGCCTACCCCGATTGCGGATGCGACAGACGCCCAACAAGGGCCGTGCACGAGAGCGCAGCCCTTGTTGTCGTTGTTTTTCCGGTTGTCTGTCAAGTCCCTGTCCGCTGGGGAAAGCATCCCCGGATGCATCACGCGCCTGTGTTGCGGCGCTGTGCTGGTGCCAAATCGAATCGGACAGGTGAATCCTGACGGTCGCGCGCCCCACCCGCGCCACGGGGTGGGGCCTGATCAGTCAACCTGCCAGATGCCCCAGCGGACCCGATCGTTGACCATAGAGCACGCCTCCTCGTGGAGTTGCTGCGGCCCCGGGGGCCACCTTGACGCTAGTCCCGGGCCATGCGTCTGTCAAGCGGCGGCCTTGCCTTTTTGTCATGAATCGTCCGGGCGCCGTCATGTCACCCATGCGATCGCCCCGGCCGATTGACCGCATTCGGCGGTACCTCGCCCTCCAGCGCGGCAACGATGTTCGCAGCGGCGATTTCCGCCATCCGTGAGCGCGTCGCAACGCTGGCGCTCGCAATGTGTGGTGTAACAACGACGTTGTCGAGCGCGTAGAGCGGGTGCGAGGATGGGAGTGGTTCGGGGTCGGTCACGTCGAGTCCTGCGCCCGCGATCCGCCCGGTTCTCAGGGCCTCAACCAGCGCCTCCTGATCAACCACAGCCCCGCGCGAAGTATTGATGAGGATGCCAGTCGGCTTCATGATCTCGAACTCGCGCCTTCCCAGCAGGTGCCGCGTCCCGGCGGTGAGCGGCACGTGAAGGCTGACGAAATCGCTTTCTCCGAGGAGCCCATCGAGGTCTACTCGGCTCATCCCGGGACGCTCATCGGTCGCCGTCGAACCGGGCCGGCCGGCGCACAGGAGGCGCATTGAGAACCCCTGCGCGCGCTGCGCCATCGCCCGGCCGATTTCGCCGAGCCCCACGATGCCGAGCGTCGCCCCGTGCACATCCGGCCCAAGGAACCCGGTCGGCGACCAGGTCTGCCAGCGCCCCTCGCGCGCGGCACGGGCGCTGGCCGTCACGCGACGCGCCACATCAAGCAGCAGAGCAAAGGCGAAGTCGGCGGTTGTCTCCGCCAGGACGCCGGGCGTGTTTGTAACCCAGACTCCGGCGTCTGCCGCCACACCAGGATCGATGTTGTCGTAGCCGACGGCCATGTTGGCGACCACCCGCAGCCGGGAACAAGCGCCAAGAAGCTCGCCGTCAATGCGGTCTGTGAGCAGAGCCAGGACACCATCAGCCAGTTCCAGGCGCTCCCGGAGAACGGCTGGCGCGGGCGGAAGCTCTTCCGGCCACAGGTCGATGTCGTGCCCCGCCGCTCGGAGCATGTCGAGAGCGCGTCCCGGGACGAGACGAGTAACAAAGATGCGGCCCACCGCTGCACAGTCTGCGGCGTTCTCTGGCCCCACGAAAGGGCCACGCAACGTGGTACCGTTTCCTCGTCAGATCCACCGGTGGGCAGCCCCGGCTGCCGGGAGGCTACATGGCAACCTCGGCCAACGCCGCGAAAGCGCTCGCGGAGGAGAAGCAGTCTCCAACGGAGGCGGTCATCGCGTCCATGCTCGAATCGGCCGGCCGACTGAAGCTCGATGGAGAGGTTACCGACCTCCTACGCACGGCCTGGCGCGAGATCCACGCCCAGATCCCCGTCCGTCTCGACAACCGCAAGCTGCGCATCTTCGAGGGCTACCGTGTCCAACACAACGGCGCCCGCGGGCCCTACAAAGGCGGCGTTCGTTTCCATCCGAAGGCTGACCTCGATGAGGTGCGCGCCCTCGCGATGCTCATGACGTACAAGTGCGCCCTCATGGAACTGCCATTCGGGGGTGCGAAGGGTGGCGTCATGTGCGATCCCGGTCGCATGAGCGACACCGAACTCAACCGCCTGACGCGAGCCTACACCCAGCACATCGGCATGGTGCTCGGGGTCAATCGCGACATCCCGGCGCCCGACATGGGCACGAATGCCCAGACCATGGCCTGGATGATGGACGCCTATGGCGAGCGCTACGGCTACACCCCCGGCATCGTCACCGGCAAGCCGGCCGAGCTGGGCGGAAGCTTCGGTCGCGACCAGGCCACGGGCCGGGGCGTGGCGGTGTGCATGCGCGAGTACGCGCGCATGCATGGCGAGGACCCGCGCGACATCACCGTTGCTGTCCAGGGCTACGGCAACGTCGGCTCCTGGACGAGCCGGATCGCCCGCGAGCTTGGCTTTCGCGTCGTCGCTGTCAGCGACGTCAAAGGGGGCCTCCACAATCGCGAAGGCATCGACATCCCCGCGCTCGATCGCTGGTACGCCGTCGCTGGCTCGGTCGCCGGGTTCGAAGGCGCCCTTCCGATCACCAATGAACAGCTCCTCGAGGTCGAATGCGACTACCTCGTTCCCGCCGCCGTCGAGGACGTGATCACCGCCGCCAATGCCGGGAGAATCAGAGCTCGCGCGGTTGTCGAGGCCGCCAATCACCCCGTTTCGCCTTCGGGCGACACGGCTCTTGCCGAACGGAATATCCCCGTACTGCCCGACGTGCTGGTCAATGCGGGCGGAGTCACGGTTTCCTACTTCGAATGGGCGCAGAACATCCAGCAGTTCCGCTGGTCGCTTGAGCGGGTCATCCAGGAACTAGAGTCACGAATGGTCGCGGTGTTCACGGATCTCATGACCCGTTCCGAGCGCGAAGGCACCCGCCCCCGGCAGGCCGCGTTCGATATCGCCCTGGAGCGCGTTGCCCGCGCGATCAAGCTGCGAGGCTTCGTCTAGAGGCCAGGCCTTGGCCCACCGGCATCGCCGGGCACGCCTCGCCTCCCCCTGCTAGTCTGGGGACTGACGAGATTCCACCGGGGTGACCAGAACATGCGACGCGAAGAGATTGCCGCGCTGATTGCCATCCTGACCGCCCAACTGGAGTGCGGAACTGCGAACGTCGCCCTTGGGGCATGGAGGATTGCGTTCGACAGGGGCCGCGCGGCATTCCTGTTCGACAAGTGCGAAAACGAAGGGTACTGCGAAGAGCGGCCGTCTGTTGTTGCCGTCACTGGAGAAGTCCTCGACCCCGGAGGCCCCCTCTTCGATGCCTGACCTCCGGCTCTCCGGTCAGTTTCTGTCGCTTTCTCTCCAGGATTGGCCCGCGCCACTCTCCAGTAACCGCTTCCTGTGCCGACTATAAAGACGGGTTACCATGCGCACATCTTCACTGACCACCGGCCCGGCCCAACGGAGCGGGAATGTACGCGTTCTGCTCTTTGACAGCAATGTCGAGGATGTCAGGCTCGTGCGTGACATCCTGGAACAAGAAGGCCGCTTTCGCCTTCAGTGCACCCGATCTACCAGCGAGACCGAGCAGGCACTCATCGCGGGCATGTTCGACGTGGCCCTCATCGAGAGTTCGCTCTGGAGCCCGGACGGCGCCAACCTCGCCCGGTTCGCCCACGACCATCATCTCGACCTTGCTGTCGTTCTGCTCGATGCGGGTGACGAGGAGTTGGCTCTGTCGGCCCTCAAGCTCGGTGCGCACGATGTCATCAGCAAGGCAGATCTCGGCGACCCCCTCCATGTGGCCGGGCGCATCCTCGCCGCAATCGATGAGACCCGGGCCCTGCGCCGCCGCGATACCATGGTTCGCTGGCTGGAACGCGAGGCGCGCACCGACCGCCTGACAGGGCTGCTCACCCGCCAGGCTTTCGATGAGCAGCTGAAGGCGGCCTGCCGCGCCGCCCACGTCTGCGGTGAGTCGCTCGCGCTCCTCCTCATCGACGTCACCGGCACGCAACAGGTCAATGAGGCCTACGGCCAGCTCGCCGGCGACGCCATGATCCGTCGCGTCGCTCGGGCCGTCACACGCAGTATCCGCGGAGGCGACATTGCTGCCCGCATCGGTGGTGATGACTTTGGCATTGTCGCCTCCGGCGGCGATATCGATCTCGCCCGTCTCATGGCCCGCCGCATCGCCCATGAGATCGAGCGTCTGAACGAACAGGATTCGGATGGAGACATCCCCGTGAGCGTGTCTTTCGGCGTCGCCAGTGGCTTCGCCTGCGGCCCTGATGAGTTGTTTGCTGCCGCCAACCAGCAGCTCTCATCCCAGAAGTCAGTACGCCCGGCTCTCACGCCATTCTTCCTGCGGAGCGAACAGGACGGACCTTCGGTGGCATGAGGAGAATGCGCCGCCCGTCAGAGGAGGGGACCCGATGTTCAACAAGCGAAGACCAGACACGCCGGTGGAGATCCCGCCCGATTCCGTCGAGGATCCAACCCGACCGCAGACCATCGACGGTGAGACCGGCCTCGGAAACCACCGGCAGCTCAACGACCTGCTGCGGCGCGAGATCGCCCGCAGCTTGCGGTACGGAGACCGAAGCGCGATCGTTGTCTTCGACGTCCGCATCGTTGGCTTCCGGCCCTCGGAATCGGAGCCCGATCCACCATCACCGGCCGCCTTCATTGCCAGGACTCTCCTCCATCAGGCACGCGAATCGGATGTTGTCGCCCGGCTCGATCTGACGCACTTCGTCACCTTCCTCACGGAATCCGATGCCGACGGCGCGGAGATCTTCATGGAACGCGTGAGAACTGCGATCTCGAAGTCCCCCTACGCGCGGAATGCAAACGGAAGCGGCATCTATGCGCGGGCATGGGGTGGATACATCGGCTGGCACGCCGAACTCACCACCCCGGCGGCATACGTCGCCGCCGCCATGGAGGCGCTCGAACGGACCCGCCCTGAGTATCGCGCCGCCGACGCCTACTTCGCCGGTTCGTCGATTCAGCAGGCCTCCTAG
>CAZCDK010000111.1:0-9215 GCA_964497285.1 uncultured Anaerolineaceae bacterium
GTGGTCAGTGGTCGGTGGTCAGTGGTCGGTGGTCAGTGGTCGGTGGTCAGTGGTCAGTGGTCAGTGGTCGGTGGTCGGTAGTCGGTAGTCAGCAGTCAGTAGCCGGAGGGGTGGGAGGCCCCGGCTACCGGCTACTGGCAACCGGCTACTGGCAACTGGCAACTGGCTACTGGCTACTGGCAACTGTCCGCTACTGGCCGTCGTCGAAGGTCTGGACGAGGGTGCCTTCGCAGTTGAAGAGCTGGGCGTCGTCGTTGCGGCCGGGGTCCCAGGTGGGGAGGGAGGACCACCAGAGCCGGGTGGGAGAGGGGGGGAACTGGGCGACGGCGGATTGGACCTGGGCGGAGCCGTTCAGCACCCAGGCGGCGGGAAAGCTGAAGGAGAACGGCTTGGTGGCGAGGCTGACGATCTTCCAGCCGGTCATGTCGCCCGCGCCCTGGACGGTGATGACCTGGGCGCCTTTGTTGAGCGCGACGATGGTGGCGCGCGTGCCCTCGCAGGGTTCGCCGGGGTAGTAGCGCCAGTCGAAGGTGATGACGCCGCCAGCCACATGGCGAACGGCGAGTTTCGCGAAGGGGACACGGCCGTTTCCGGGGCGAGGGGTGAGCCTGAAGGCGAAGACGTTGCCAGGGGCGGGCACGACGAGGGCGCCGCCATAGCCGCCGACGGGCGGGAGGCCGTCGAGGCCGTCGACGCGCTGGACGGCGGCGCCGGTGGCAGGGACGAGCTCGCGGCCGTTCCACCAGACGTCGCGATCGTCAGTCGAAACCGTCGGGGGTTCGAAGATGAAGCCGCGGCCGGCCTGGAGGGTGACGGTGTTGCCGGAGGGGGTTGAGGAAGGAGGGGAAGTGGGGGATGAGGAAGGGGGGGCGGTTGGAGCGTGGTATTCGTCGTTCGAGAGGGCGGGCACGTGGACGCGGAAGGGGAAGCCAGCGGCGCGGCCGGTGGCGCCGCTGCCGAGGGCGGCGACGGCGACAACGAGCCCGGCGAGGAACGTCGCCGCGACGACGAGTCGGGCCGCTTTGCGTGTGAGCATGGAGCCATGGTGCAAGGAGGGGCGAGCAATGAGCAACGAACGATGAGGTGGAACCGAAGGGGTGCGGGCGTATATGGTCTAGATCCGGTGGCGGCGGACCGCGACACGGAACCTACGACCCGATGCCAAGACCGAAACCCAACGCAACGCCCGACGACCTTGCCTTCGGCATCAACCCCGCGGCGATGGCGCTGGAACACGGGGTCGCGCGCGCGCTGATGTTCGTGCGGGACACGCGGAATGACCGCGTGCTCGGGCTCGTCCGCCGGGCGGGGGAAGCCGGCCTGCCGGTGTCGGAGGTCGATGAGCGGCGGCTGGACGAGCTTTCGGCGTTCGGCGTGCACCAGGGGGTCCTGGTGCGGCTGCGCAGTATCGAGCCGATCGATCTTGCCGCGGCGACGCGCGACCAGGCGCGGGCGTCGCTGGTGATCCTGCTCGACCGGGTGACGGACCCGCAGAACCTGGGCGCGGTGCTACGGGCCAGCGTGGCGGCCGGCGCCGACGCGATTGTGCTGCCGCGGCGGCGGGGCGCGCTCCTGACACCCGGGGTGCACCGCGCGAGTGCGGGCCTGAGCTTCGTTGCGCCGGTGGCGGCGCCGACGAACCTGGCACAGGCGGTACGCCACCTGAAGGACGCGGGCTACTGGATCGTGGCCGCCGCGGCGGGGGAAGGCTCGACGCCGGCGACGACGTTCGACTGGCCCAGGCGGACGGCGCTCATCCTGGGGAGCGAAAGCGAAGGGGTGGGGCGCCTGTTGCTGGACCTGAGCGACTTCCGGGTTGTCCTGCCCATGGATCGGCGTGTGGAGTCGCTCAACGTGGCGGTCGCGTGCGGGGCGCTTGCGTACCTCTGGATGCGGGAGTGGGGAAGCGCCCGCTGAGGACGGGCCACCGGTCCATCCCGCCTGCGCCGTTCGCCCCTCGCCCCGGCGGCCGGGGACGTGTAGCGTGCACGGGATGGAAGCGGCGATCCTGACGGAAGGGCTATCGAAGTCGTACGGCACGGTTCTTGCCCTCGACCGGCTCGACCTGCGGATCGAGCCCGGCGAGATCTTCGGCTTCCTGGGGCCGAACGGCGCGGGCAAGACAACGACCATCCGGTTGCTGCTGGACCTCATCCGGCCAAACGCGGGGCGCGCGTGCGTGCTCGGCATGGACTGCCAGAGCCAATCGCTGCAGGTGCGAGCCGCGACGGGATATCTGCCGGGCGACGTCCGCCTCTACCCGGGGCTGCGCGGGCGGGAGATGGTGGACCTCGTGACGGGTCTGCGCGGGGGCGGAGTCGACCGGGAGTACGTGTCCAGCCTGGCGACGCGACTCGACCTGGAGCTGGACACGCACGCCGGCAGCCTGTCGAAGGGGAACCGGCAGAAGCTGGGGCTCGTGCTGGCGCTGCTCGCGCGGCCGCCGGTGTTGCTGCTCGACGAGCCGACGTCCGGGTTGGACCCGATTGTGCAGCGAACGGTGTGGGACATCCTGCGCGAGGAAGCCAACCGGGGGACGGCGGTGTTCTTCTCATCGCACGTGATGAGCGAAGTCGACCAGGTGTGCCAGCGGGTGGGCATCCTTCGTTCCGGGAGGCTGGTGGCGGTCGAGCCGATCACGGAGCTGAAGGCGCGCCAGCTGCGCCACGTGGAGGTGAGCTTCGCCAACGGGACGCCGGGGCCGGAGGTGTTCCGGCTGGCAGGGGTGCGCGAATTGCGGCGCGACCACGCGACGCTGGAGTTCGAGGTCGCGGGTGCGATCGCGCCGCTGCTCCAGGCGCTGGCGCCCTATCACGTGCTGGACCTCCGCACCGAGCAACCGACCCTTGACGAGGTGCTGCTCGCCTTCTATCGCGAGACACCGGGGTGATGCCGGCGGTGCTGGGGCGCAAGGCGCTGCGCGATGCGCGCGGTGCGCTCATCGGAGGCGGGATCGCGGTTTTCGTGATCGTGATGCTCCACGCGGCCATCTACCAGTCCGTGAGCGAATCGCCGGGCAATCCGCACCCGGACGCGCTCGAGGGCATCTATGGTGAAGCCGGGGACAGCACAAGCCCCGAAGGCTACACGGGAGCCTACCTGTCGAACCTGGCGGTGCTCCTGGCCGTGATCGCCATCGTGGTGGGTACCGGGGCCACGGCCGGGGAGGAAGGAGCCGGGACGCTCGACCTCCTTCTCTCGCACCCGGTGACGCGCCGAAAGGTGGTGCTGGGGAAGGCGGCCGGCCTGGCAGTGGGGCTCTCGCTGGCCGCTCTTGCCGGCATCCCGGCCTTCCTGCTCGGGGGGATGGCCGCGGACCAGCAGCTGACGGGGCTGCGGTTCGGCGAGGCGGCGCTGAGCGAGATTCCGTTCGTCCTGCTCTTCCTGGCCATCGGGCTGTGGAGCGGGGCGGCCCTGCCGACCCGGGCGCTGGCGGGCACGGTTTCCGCGGCGGTGATGGTCGTGGCCTATGTGCTCACGGCGGTGGGCGGCATTGTGGACCTCCTCGACGTGCCGAGGAAGCTGTCGCCCTTCTACGGGCTGGACTCGTCCCATGTGCTCCTGCACGGCTTCGACTGGTGGCGTTCGGGCGGAATGCTGGCGGCGACCGGAATCGTTCTCGCGCTGGCATTGAGGAGCTTCGAACGCCGGGAGATTGCGGCGGGACCACGGACCATGCGGATGCGCCTGCGGCGGCGAGCGGGCGGGTCCATCCGGGAGCGAGGTGCGGCGGCAGCGCGGAGTCCTGGACACGGGTTCGCCGGGCCGGCAGGTCTCGTCCGGAAGACACTGCGTGATGTGAGGGGGCCCGCCATCGGAGCGGGACTGGCAGCCTTTGCGCTTGTGCTGGTCGACGTCCTGCTCTACCCGTCCTACGCGGACACACTCAAGGACTTCGAGTACCCGGAGGCCCTTCAGGGCATGCTGGGCGAGGCCGGCTCCATTGCCAGTCCGGAAGGATTCATGGTGGTGGAGTTTTTCACCCTGATTTCCCTCACCCTCGTGACCGTCGCGATCATCGCGGGCACAGCGGCCACGGCGGGGGAGGAGGGGGCGGGGACGCTCGACCTGTTGCTGGCTCAGCCACGCGGACGGGGGCTGCGGTGCATGGAGAAGTGGGCGGGCAGCGGCCTCGCGCTTGTGGCGGCGACGATGATCGCGGTTCCCGGGTTCCTCATCGGACAGGCAGCCGCCGGGATGGACCTGGCCGCGAGCCGTTTCATCGCGGCCCTGGTCAACGTGCTCTCGGTCGAGTTCCTCTTCCTCGCGCTTGCCCTCTGGGCGGGGACGGTCTTCCCGGGCCGGGCATCGGCGGCGACATTCACCACGAGCATCATGGTGGCCTGCTATTTGTTGCCGACGCTGGCGGCGGTGTCGGACTTCTTCGAGACGGCGCGCATCCTCTCGCCTTTCTACTGGGCTGACGCCTCGCGCGCTCTGATCCACGGCTTCGACCCGCTCCGCGGGGGCGCCTCGTTTGCGGTGAGCGCGGCATTCCTTGCGCTGGCGTTCCGGGCGATTCAGCGACGAGACATCGCCATGCACAGCCGCGAGTGGCAGTGGCGTGTCCTCTTTCGTTGCGTTGCCGGGCCCCGGGGCCGGCTGACGGGGGCCCGGCGTTGAGCGGCTACGGGCTCTTCCGCAAGACCCTGCGGGACGTGCGCACGTCTACGATCGCGGTGGCGATCACAATCGTGGCGACGGCGATCGTGGACATACTGCTCTACCCGCAGTACCGGGAGTCGCTGAAGGACTTCGACGCATCCGGCGTGTACAAGGGCTTCCTCGGCGAAGCGACGTCGATGGCTTCGCCCGAGGGTTTCCTGAGCACCGAGTTCTTCTCCTGGATCCCGCTGCTGCTCATAACGGTGGCGATCATCGGTGGCACAGGTGCTTTCGCGGGCGAGGAGGGTGCGGGGACCCTCGACCTCCTGCTCGCTCAGCCCATGTCGCGCCGGAGGCTCGTGGTGGAGAAGTCGGCGGCGCTCTCGCTGGCGATCACGGCGGCGGCGATTGCCAGCTTCCCGGCGTTTGTTCTTGCCAGGCAGTTCGTTGATTTCGACCTGAGTTCCGTGCGCATCTTTGCGGCGGTAGTGAATATGCTGCCGGTGACGATGCTGTTTCTCGGCCTCTCCCTCTGGGGGAGCGCGGCGCTTCCGGGCCGCGGCGCGGCGGCAATGGTGTCGATCGGCGCCGTGGTGGTCACGTACTTTCTGAACACCATCGGCGCGGCCGTCAGCCTCCTGGACACGCCTCGCAGGTTCTCGCCGTTCTACTGGGCAGACGGCTCGCACGTGCTGATCCACGGGTTCGACCCGCTTCGGGCCGGCGGCCTGCTTGCCATCGCGGCGGTCTTTCTGGTGTTCGCGGTTACCAGTTTCGAGCGCCGCGACATCGCCACCGGGAGCCGGGAATGGTCGCTGCGCAGCCTTCTGCACATGGGGGCGGCGGCGAAACGCGTGCAACACCCGGGGCTGTAGTGGCCCCGGCCCCTTCAGCCCGGCGGCTCGCTGGCTCAGATCACCATCTCGCCTTCCACTTCGCCCAGTCGAATGGCTCGATCCCGCTGTCCGTCAACTGCCAGATGGTGGCCTCGGCCTTGCCACCGCTGATTTCGAGGAAGCCGATTGTCCCGAGCCGGGTGTTCAGATTGTGCGGATAGGTGGGCGAGCCGGGGTTGACGCACAGCACGCCGTTGATGCTGGCGATTGCTTCCACGTGGGTGTCACCATAGACCAGGACATCGAGCTCCGGGGTGCCGAAGTACCGCTTCAGGGCCCGGTCGAGCGTGAGACGCGGGGGAATTTCGGGTATGGGCACGTCGTGGGTGACGCCGACGCGGACGCCGTCGAATTCGATGACCCAGGCATCGCGAAGCCGGGGGTCCTGTGGCTGAATGGGGCGGCCACCGAAGCCGTCGTCGCCATTGCCGCGGGCGGCGTAGGTGGGCGCCACCTCATGCAGCGAATCGATGACCGCGAGATCGTGGATGTCGCCCGCGTGAAGGATGGCATCGACGCCGCGAAAGGCATCGAACACCTGGGGCCACAAGTCGCGCCGTGCCTCGGGGATGTGGGTGTCGGAGATGAGCCCAATGCGCATGACCAAAGCCTATCAGGAACGGAAGGTGCGGCCGGGGTGCAGGGCCTAGGGGAACTTGAGCTTCAGGGCGCCGGAGACGTCCCGGACTTCGATTCGCAGTGTGAGAGACCCTCCGGGATGGTCGAAGACGGCGCGAAGGGTTTGGGGCGCCGGCCCATCCCGCTGGAACGAGACTTCGTGGCCATCGACAAGGAGGCGAGCATCGCCATCGTGCTCGAACGCGAAGGTGTAGCGCCCGGCCGCGGGGAGCATTGACACCGCCTCGGCGACGAGTTGCCAGGCGTCGTCGCGGATGTCGTTGAAAGGCGCTCCGGGGTAGTAGAAGTCCAGCGAAGGCAGGCCAACCTGGACATCGACCCGTTCGCCGCCGGCGGCGTTGAAGGACACGAACTTCACGACCCACTCCTGGGAGCGGGCCAATTCCTGCGGCGTGGTTTCGGTTGGCCCGGGTGTGGGCGTTTCGGCGTTGACTGCGATCCCGGCTGTGGGAACGGGCGTCTTGCGGTCGGATGAGCCTTCCGCGGGGTTGAGGAACTTGAACGCGATCCCCAGAGCAACAAGCAGGAGGACGATGGGAACGATCTCGCGGACGCCTAGCCTCACACTACCGATTGAACCATAGCGCTGCCGAACAAAGCAGCGGAAGCGGAAAGAAGCGGTTCAGGGTGCCGTGCCAACGCGACGCAGCCGAAGATCGGCAAGCCGCCAGATGACAGCCAAAGCGGTCGTTGCCGCGATCACGGCCAGGGCCCAGTAGCACTGGCCGATGACCGCCGCGGTGGCCGCAACCGCGAGCCGGAGATCACGGCCGCCGAGCCATGTTTCGCTGGTGCCGGGCCGGTCGCCAAGCGATGCCCGGATTCGGGCGGAGGCATAGGCCGCGGCGAGGGCGCCAGCAAGGGCGGCGAGGCCGACCGCCTCCGGTTGGGGCCAGCCTTCGAACCGGGCAGCAAAGACGGTCATGCCTCCCAGGATCGCGGCGTCGGCGTAGCGGTCGCTGACCGCGTCGAAGACCGCTCCGAAGCGCGACGCCCGGCCCTTGAGCCGTGCCAGCTCACCGTCGACGGTATCGAAAAGGGCAGCGGCGACGATGGCGGCGCCGGCAGCCACGTTCCAGCCCAGGGCAAGCAACCCCCCCGCCAGGAGCCCGCACAGCAGGGCGATCGCTGTCACGAGGTTCGGGGTGGCAGGCGTCCGGGAGATGGCCCGGGCGACAGGCGCACTCACAGGGCGCAGAACACGCCGGGCGATGGGGCCCGCGGCGATCACAGCGGAAACGGATGCACGGACAATCTCGGGGTGTCTGATTGCATCCTCTATATAGTAAGTTGGCTGGCCCTGGGCGTCCTCATCGCCGGTTCCTCTTCCGCCCTGCGGGCCAATGGTCCACGCTACTCGGGTGCCGAAACCCGTTCCGCCATCCGACCGGGCCGACGCGGGCGGGTCCGGGCCCAGCTCGTTGCGTGGGCTTACGTCCGCGCAGGTCGCGGCAAAGACCGCCGCCGGCCTGACGAACGCCGACACGTCGCGGCAGCGCCGGGACCGTGATGTTGTGCGGGCGAACTCGCTGACGTTCTTCAACGTCGTGCTTGGCTCGCTCATCCTCGCGCTCTTCGCGGTTGGCGTTGCCGAACGAAAGGTGAGCTACTTCCAGGATGGGCTCTTCGTGGGGGTCGTGGTGGTTGCGAACGTCATGGTGGCAACCTACCAGGAGCTGAAGGCGACACACTCGCTGCGCGAGCTCGTAGCCCTGACCGCCCCTCGCGCCACGGTCGTGCGCGACGGGATGGAGATGCCGATCCTGGCCGAGCATGTGGTCCAGGGCGACCTTCTCCACCTGAAACCGGGCGACCAGGTGGTCGCAGACGGGCGGATCGAGGCGAAGACGGCGGAGATCGATGAATCTCTGCTCACGGGCGAATCCGATTCGGTCCGAAAAGGGCCTGGCGACGAGCTCCGGTCGGGGAGTTTCTGCACGGCGGGGGACTGCTATTACACTGCAGACCAGGTTGGCGATGGCGCCTATGCATTGCGCCTGACGGGTGAGGCGCGGGAGATCGTCCACCGGGCTTCGCCGCTCCAACTCCAATTCAGGCGCCTGCTTCGCGTTCTCCTCACGGTCACGGGCGTGCTCGGGGCGGCCCTCTTAGTCTCCTACAACCTCGAGGACAAGGGCCTTGGGGAGTCACTCCGAAGCGTCACGGCAACGATCACAACCGTAGTGCCGGAGGGCTTGCTGCTGGGAATGACGGTCGCATTCGCGGTAGGAGCGGTGAGGGTATCGCGTGCAGGGGCCATTGTGCAGGACCTGAACGCCGTTGAGGCGCTGAACTACATCGACGTCATCTGCCTGGACAAGACCGGCACGATCACGGCAAACCGCCTGACGCTGGAGAACGTCCTTTGGAGCGGCGGGGAGGCGACGCTTCTCCCGTGGCTCGCGGCCTTCGTGGTGGCCACGGCCGACGAGAGCAAGACCGCCGGCGCCATTGCCGAAGCGCTCGGCGGCCGGTCCAGTGGAGCGCGCCCCGACGGTGGAGTGCCCTTCAACTCGGAGCGCCGCTGGAGCGCCCAGCGCCTCGTCCTGGGCGAAGAGAAAAGGGTGTTTGTTCTCGGCGCGCCGGAGACCGTGCTTCCTCTTTGCGATGGCGGCCCGGATCTGCGCGAGGCATACAGGGGGGCAGCGGAGCGCGGCCTGCGCGGCGTCGTCTTCGCCGAAGCCGACCGGCTGCCCGACTTCGGGGTCGCGATGACAGGGCTGAAGCCGCTGGCCCTGGTGACGCTGGCCGACGTGCTGCGCCCCGAGGTGAAGCAGGCGTTCGCGACCATGGAGCAACTGGGCATCGAACCGAAGCTGATCAGCGGCGACAACCCGAACACGGTGGCCTCGCTGCTGAGACAGCTCGGCATCGCCACGAAGGGCGGCGTGGTCTCCGGGAACGAGATCGACGGGCTTGACGACGCCGCGTTTGCGGAGGCGGTGGAGGACAACACGGTCTTCGGTCGTATTGCTCCTGCCCAAAAGGCGCGGATCGTCCAGGCGCTCAGGAAGAACGGCCACTTCGTGGCCATGGTTGGGGACGGCGCCAACGATGTCCAGGCTCTGCGCGCCG
>CAZCDK010000111.1:9225-9432 GCA_964497285.1 uncultured Anaerolineaceae bacterium
CGCCGACGTGGCAGTGGCGATGGAGTCCGGAACGGGCACAGCGCGCGCGGTGGCGGGCATCGTCTTGCTCCGGGACTCATTCGAGGCATTCGTGCGCGGAACCAGGGAGGCAACGGCGGTCCTCGGCAACTCGGCCCGGCTGAGCAAGCTCTTCATCGCCAAGAGCCTTTACGCCTTCCTGCTCATCGTGGCGACGAACATGCTGGG
>CAZCDK010000112.1:0-9414 GCA_964497285.1 uncultured Anaerolineaceae bacterium
AGCTCGACTTCGGCATGCGGCCGGGCTCCCCCTTCCGCGATCCGCGCGTCCGCAAGGCGGCGGCGATGCTCATCGACCGCGATCTCTACATCGACACCTGGGATAACGTCTCCAAGCTCCGGGCGGCGGGCTACCCCGTCGAGGTGCGGTTCAACGCGCACCTTTCCGACGGCTGGAAGGATGCGGGCTACTGGGTCGATCCGAAGAGTGCGGACATGGGCGAGGGCGCAAAGCACTTCACCCTGAACATCGCCGAGGCCAAGAAGCTCCTCTCGGCCGCCGGTTTCACGGGCCCCGTCGAAGCGGAAATGGCCTGGATCCCCGAGGCCTACTACGGCACCGACTTCCCGAAGTGGGCGGAGACGTTCAAGGGCTTCTTCGAAGCCCAGGGGCTCTTCAAGCTCAAGCAGGTCAATCCCCCGTACGCGACGGAGTACCTGCCCAAGTACTACTGGAACAAGGCCGACTTCGATGGCATCGCCGTTGCCGCCACAACCGACTACCCGGGCGACCCCGACGGCCACATCTTCGCCTACTACCACAGCAAGGGCTCGCGCCAGAAGGTCGCCTTCAAGGGCACCGAGACCATCGACGCCAAGTCGGACAAGCTGATCGAGGATCAGCGCAAAGAGCTGGACCCGAAGAAGCGCGTGGAGCTCATCAAGGAGTGGCAGCGTTACGCGGCCACGCAGATGCCCACCATCCCCTTCCCCGGCCACGCCAATACCTTCACCTTCGCTTGGCCATGGGTCGGCAACTTCGGCGTTTTCCGCCCCTGGGACGGCGAGTCGTCCCGCCACCAGGCGGCGGTTCACATCTGGCAGGACAAGAGCAAGAAGGGCTAGCGCCGGGCCAGGGTGTGTCCTTTCCTCCCCCCCGGTATGCGGGGGAGGAAAGGGGCGCCGTCGGCCGGTTCCGGCGAGAAGGGAGCACTGGTTAAAAGCAGCAATACCTGACTAAATACCCGCAGAATGGGCGGCGTTCCGTTCGCTCCGGATCGTCTTGCGAAGAAGGCAAGTCGCGCGGCAATCCGCGCTCTATTCCCGCCACGTACTCTTCAGCGGGCCTTGTTCGACTCTGCCAAACGGTTGACACCAACGGCGTGAGTCTGTACAACCCGGCCCAAGTACTAACTCTTACGCAAGGGTGCAAGTCTTGGAGGAAGTGGAACGATGAACGAATCCAACTACTGGTTCAGGGCCCAGAGAAAGGCCATGAGCCGCCGCACGGTACTAAGGGGTGCCGTCATTGGCGGCCTCGGCCTCACGGTGGGCGCCGCCTGCGGCGGCGGCGACGACAGCGACAGCACCGATGTCCAGAACGCGCCGACGGCTTCCGCCGCCAAGCAGGAAGAGGTCAAGGGCTTCCTGTCGAAGCGAGTCGATACGACCGCCCAGGCCGTCAAGGGCGGCATCATGCAGCAGTACTACACGGGCGACGTCACCCTCGATCCGCTGTCGGCCACCTCCTACAGCTCCAACTACCAGACCTCATACGTCTATCCCACGCTCCTGAGCTACAAGAGCGGCCTTCGCGTCCCCGCGACGGGCGAACTCCAGGGCAACCTCGCGCAGAGCTGGCAACAGCCCGATCCCCTGACCATCATCTTCAAGCTTCAACCCAAGGCCGCCTGGGACCCCAAGCTCAACGGCCGCGCCATCGATGCCGATGACGTCGTCTTCTCCTGGAAGAAGTACGCCGTCAAGGGCCAGACCCGCATCGACCTGGCCAACTCGGCCAGTTCCTTTGCCCCCATCCAGTCCGTCGAGGCCGTCGACAAGAGCACGGTGAAGTTCACCCTCGCCTTCCCCATGGCCGCGACTCTCGGTCAGCTGGCCTACGACCGGAACCTCCTGGTCATGCCCCGCGAATCCGAAGGCCCCAGCGTCCAGAACGGCTTCAATCCGCTCACCGAAACCCGCTCCGGTGGCCCCTGGATCCTGGAAAACTATCAGCGCAGCGTCGGCTACACCTACCGGAGGAACCCTAACTGGTGGGATGCCGACAAGGTCTGGATGGACGGCATCGACATGCCCATCATCACCGAGACCGCCGTGCGCCTGGCCCAGTTCCGCGCCAAGCGGATCTGGTGGATGGGCGTCCCGGCGACCGAGGTCATCGGCATCCACAACGACCTTCCAGAGCTGATCGTCGATTCGGGCGACTTCGCCAAGAACTGCTGGCAGCTCGACTTCGGCATGCGGCCGGGCTCCCCCTTCCGCGATCCGCGCGTCCGCAAGGCGGCGGCGATGCTCATCGACCGCGATCTCTACATCGACACCTGGGATAACGTCTCCAAGCTCCGGGCGGCGGGCTACCCCGTCGAGGTGCGGTTCAACGCGCACCTTTCCGACGGCTGGAAGGATGCGGGCTACTGGGTCGATCCGAAGAGTGCGGACATGGGCGAGGGCGCAAAGCACTTCACCCTGAACATCGCCGAGGCCAAGAAGCTCCTCTCGGCCGCCGGTTTCACGGGCCCCGTCGAAGCGGAAATGGCCTGGATCCCCGAGGCCTACTACGGCACCGACTTCCCGAAGTGGGCGGAGACGTTCAAGGGCTTCTTCGAAGCCCAGGGGCTCTTCAAGCTCAAGCAGGTCAATCCCCCGTACGCGACGGAGTACCTGCCCAAGTACTACTGGAACAAGGCCGACTTCGATGGCATCGCCGTTGCCGCCACAACCGACTACCCGGGCGACCCCGACGGCCACATCTTCGCCTACTACCACAGCAAGGGCTCGCGCCAGAAGGTCGCCTTCAAGGGCACCGAGACCATCGACGCCAAGTCGGACAAGCTGATCGAGGATCAGCGCAAAGAGCTGGACCCGAAGAAGCGCGTGGAGCTCATCAAGGAGTGGCAGCGCCACGCGGCCACGCAGATGCCCACCATCCCCTTCCCTGGCCACGCCACTGGCTTTGGGTTCTCCTGGCCGTGGGTTGGGAACTACGGCGTCTTCCGCGGTTGGGACTGGGAATCCGACCATGCCAACCACGCGAGGAACATCTGGTTCGACAAGAGCAAGTTCACCGGCTAGCCGCGCCGGGATTCCCGGCAAGACCAGCCAGGTAGCGCGCGATCGGAGCACGTGAGCTTGGAGGCTGTCAGGGCAAGCGCTGATGGCGGCCCCGGCAGCCTCCAAGCAGGCTTCGGCGCGCGCGGATGGCAACAGCAAACTGGTCGAAGCCCGCCTGTGGCTCGACCGGACAAAGTGCACAGGCAAGGACTGGATTCAGATTGGGACGCTACATCACGCAACGGCTGCTGCTTGCCGCCCTCTCACTCTGGCTCGTCACCATCATTGTCTTCACTTTGCTCCGCGTGATCGTGCCGCTCGTCTATGCGGACGCCGTCGACATCGTCGCCGCCGACCTCTCCAACAGCGATCCGGCCCGCGCCGCAGAGTTGCGCGACGAATACGGCCTGAGCGGCAACCTCGCCGTGCGCTATCTCGAATGGGTGGGCGGCATTGTCCGCTTCGACCTGGGAACGTCGGTCCAGACCGGCCGCCCGGTGATCAAGGAGCTCAAGAATCGCCTGCCGGTGTCCGTCGAACTTGGCCTCATCGGTCTCACCGGTGGTCTCATCATCTCCATTCCGATGGGCGTCGCGGCTGCCATCTGGCAGGACCGTTGGCCCGACTACATCCTGCGTACGCTGTTCATCTTGTTGAACTCCGTGCCCGGGTTCTGGATCGCGATCCTGATCATCACCCTGGGTTCGATCTGGTGGAACTGGGCGCCGCCGCTCAAGTTCGCCTACATCCAGGATGATCCCGTTGCCCACTTTAAGATCATGATTCTTCCCGCGCTCTTGATTGGACTCACCCCCAGCGCCGGGCTCATGCGTGTCGTCCGCACCCAGATGCTCGAGGTCATGCGCCAGGACTACGTGCGCACCGCCCGGGCGAAGGGACTCACGGAGCGCACGGTTATCGTCCGGCACGCCCTGCGCAACGCGCTCGTACCCGTCGTCACGATCGTGGGGCTCAGCCTCCCCGGCCTCATCGCCGGGACCGCCATCTTCGAATCGATCTTCACGCTTCCCGGGATGGGGCAGTACCTCGTAAGCTCCGTCTCACGCATGGACTACCCTGTCGTTCAATCGACCAACCTCGTCTTTGCCTTTCTCATCGTGACGGCAAACCTTCTCGTCGACCTCTCCTATCCTCTCCTCGACCGGAGGATCCGGTACTAGCCAATGGCCACTTCACCCATCACATCTACAGCCGGGGAGTACATCCCGCGCAGTTCCTCCGACCGTCCGCGGCCGTTGCGCATGCTGCACGCCTTGGTCCGCTTCGCCCGGCGCAAACCGCTCGGATTCGTCGGCCTGATGATGGTGCTCAGCCTCATCTTCATGGCCTTCTTCGCTGACCAAATCGCACCCTATCAGCCAGGCAAGCAGAGCCTTCGACACAATCTGGAGGGATCATCGTCGGCCCACCTGCTCGGTACCGACGGCCTGGGCAGAGACGTCCTCTCGCGCCTCATCTTTGGCGCCCGCATCTCCATCACCGTCGGTTTCAGCGCCGTAGCCATCAGTTCCGTCGGCGCCGCCACGCTTGGCATCGTGAGCGGCTACTACGGCGGCTTGTTCGACAAGGTGTTCCAGCGCTTCGTCGACGCCTGGCAGGCAATGCCCGGCCTCATCATCCTCATCACGTTCATGGGCGTCGTGCAGCGCATGCCGAATGTCAACGTCATCTTGGCGATGGCCGTAGCCATCGGCATCCTTGGCATCGCTGGCGCTTCGCGCGTCATCCGTTCTCAGGTGCTCGCGATCAAGAACGGGCCCTTCGTCGAGGCGGCCCACTCCATGGGGGCCGGGCACGGCCGCATCATGGCCTACTGCATTTTGCCGAACGTGTTCCCCCTCATCCTCGTCCAGGCCACGGTCGCGCTCGGCGGCATCATCCTCGCCGAAGCCAGCCTCAGCTTCCTCGGCTTCGGCCCCGCGGGCCAGCCATCCTGGGGCCAGATGCTCTCCGTTGAAGGTCGCCAGTACATGCGCACCGCGCCCGGGCTGGCCGTCTGGCCCGGCGTCTTCATCGGCATGGCGGTCTTCGGCTTCAACATCTTCGGCGATGCCCTTCGCGATGTCCTCGACCCCCGCCTCCGGCAGCGGTAGCCCCTTCCCGGGCCTGTGACGAAACCCGTCCGGGCCCGGCGTCACACGCCGAGGGCGCGGGCAATCACTTCGAGGGCTTCTCGCGCCTCATTCGTCGAGTTCAAGAGCGTGTCCGAGAGCTCCCGGATTTCGGGCGGTGTCTCCGCCCCCCCCGAGATCCCGATCAGCAAGATCGTCACCCCCTCCGGTTCGAGCGCCCGCGCCGCACGGAACATGGCCGCGTCGGTTGCGTCATCCCCCATCACCAGCATTGCCTTCGCGTGGAAATGCCGGGCCACCGCCGACAGCGCCGATCCCTTCCCATCCTCGCTCCTCGGTTGTACCTCTAGCACCATCCGGCCTTCGCGCAGTCGGAGCCCCTCCGGAAGCACCCGCAGAGCTTCTCGCAACGCCGGCTCCAGTTCGGGCGCGGTGCGATAGTGAAACGCAGTTGAGATCGCCTTCCGCTCGATGTGCAGGAACGAACTCGGAACCGCTGAGATGACGTCCTGCTCCACCCGTTCGAGCGCCGCCGCCAGGGTTATCCTGTCCACGGGAGGCAGCAGCGGGTGGTCGAACGACGCTTCCAGGCCGTGGCTGCCGACGACCGTCACCCCCTGGCACGGGATCATCCGTCGCGCCGTGTTGAGATCGCGCCCCGTGATGACTGCCACGCTTGCCGCCTCGGCCAGGCGATCGAGCACCGCCAGCGTCGTCGGCGGCACGCGAGCGTCTGAAGCGTGCTCCACGATCGGCGCGAGCGTGCCGTCCAGGTCGGTGGCGATGAGCAGTGGCCCTCGCGCACCCGCGAGGGCACGCAGCCGCTCCATGGCTTCGATGCTCAGCACTGGCTCTCCTCCAGGTCCGTCAGGAATCGCTTCGCCCAGGCCAGCGCGTCACGCCTCCGCACCTCCCCGACAAACCGGTCGCTGATTCGGGCGGGTCGACCGGCGAGGGCCTCGCCCAGGGCAGCCGTCATCTGGTCCGGATCCAGCGGGTCCACTTGCACCAGGCCTTCGCCCGCGTAGTCCGGGAAGGTGTTGGCAATGCCCGCGTCCTTCCCCGTGATGATCACCGCTCGCTGATCGAAAGGCCGCAACGACTGCGCCGCCACCGCCTGCAGCGGCACGATGTTCATCCCATCGGCCAGAGACGATGTGAAAACCACGTCGGCCTGGCGCTGTAGTGCCACCACCTCGCCCCATGGCACCGACTCGCCCAGGTGCACGAACGTTCCCCCTGTTCGTTCCGCGGCCGCACAGGCCTTGCTCGCCGCACCCGTGATCGCAAACTTCAGCGCGGCGTAGGCGTCCACCCCCGGACGCGTCGGCGAGGCGATCCCCACGTAGGCGAAAGGCCCGTGCTCTTCCATCGCCGCGGCCACCGCCCGCAGCCGCTCGGGAATTCCCTTCGTGAAGTCGCATCGCTCCAGGCCGACAACCAGCCGGAAGCCAGGCCGGAGTGCGCGCTGCGCCCGTTCCGGCAGGTCGAACGTTCGCGCCGCCTCCACGACCTCGTCCACATCGATGCCAACCGGGTGGGCAGCGATGCACGTCACGCGTCCGCCGCTTCGCACACCGCCCGCCACCGGCGTCGCGCCGCAAAGAGCCGCGGCGGCTGCCGCGAAGCGCTCGCAGTCCCCCGCCGTCTGCAATCCCACCAGGTCGGCCCCCAGGATGGCGCCGACCATTGTCGCCAGGGACTCCCGCCCCCGGGGGTCGAGGAAGCTCTCGGCAATGGCGAGGTCCGGGAACGGCGTGTGCAGAAAGAACCCGGTCCGGCCCTTGAATCCCGCCCCGCGCATCATCGCGGGCACGAGGGCGAGCTGGTAGTCGTGAATCCAACAGGTGCTGGCTCCCACTTCCGCCATGGCCGCCGCGGCGAACGCCTCGTTCACCGCCCCGTACGCGGCCCACTCGTCCGGCAGCGGTATCCGCGGCGCCGGGAAGTAGCCCGTCACCAGCGGCAGCGGGCGTTTGCTCAGATGCAGCAGCGGCCAGAGGAAGCTGTTCGATACCCGGGCATAGTGCGCCCGCCATGTGTCGTCGTTGAAGAACAGGCGCCGGTGCCGCAGCGGTCCGCGGGAGGTCGCCAGCAACTCCACACCCCGTTCGTCGACCCAGGAGCGGTCCGCCGCGCCGCGCCCCGCCCCGATCCAGGTCGTCCCGGCGCCGCCGTCCCACGGGTCGAAGACCCCGCGCACCGCCGCCACCAGCCCGCCCGGCGCCGGAACGGGCACGGCCCCGGTCCCCGGGGGTTCCTCGTGGTCCACAAAGGCGCGGTTCGCCAGGATGATGTCAGGTCCTGCAACCATTCGCCCAGTATAAGGCCGCATCTGTCGAGCGCCCGCCCGGCCGCCTGATCGGCCGCGCAAAGGCCACAGTTACCTTGCCGTTCGCCTATAATCCGCCCATGTCCGTCTTCTCCGAACGGCCCCGCGACATGCGCTCCCAGGCCGGCGACACCTTCGACTTCCAGGGCAGCGAAAAGCAAGCGCGGCAGGCGCGCGGACCGGCGAAGGGGACAGCCACTGGCCGCGGCCGGAAGCTCGGCGGTGTCGAGACCGGGCAGGTGGCCTTCGCGGTCGGTGCCATGCTCACCTATTGGCTGACCCCCGCCCTCCTCTCGCGCTCCCGCCCACGCCGCCGCGCAGGGGGCAGCCCGAAGCCCCCGTCCTGAAGGCGGCAGGTCTCACCCCGCACCGACCGGCCTATCCCAGGAAGGCTCCCGCCGCGCGCAGGTACCGCTGCAGTGCCTCGACATCGACTGACGCTGGCGCCCTGCCCGACTGAAGCCCGAGCGCGGCCGCCGCTCCTGCTGCCTGGCCTGTGGCGAAGCAGGCCGGGATCTCCTTCGTCGCGTGGTGCGCCCGGTGGTCCACGGAGATGCACCGGCCCGCCACCAGCACGTTGTCGAGCCCTATTGGCAGGAGCGAGCGGAACGGGATGTTGTAGACCGCGCCGTACTTCGTCCAGTTCCCTGTCACCGCCACCACGTCCGCGAACGGCTGATCCATCTCCTCGCGCGTCAGCATGTGACGTCCACTCAGGCGCCGCGACTCCGTGATGCCGAGCGTCGTTGCGAATCCGGCCAGGTACGCGTGCTCGAAGCCCCGCGCCTCTCCCCGCATCCGGTCGAGTTCCGCCCGGACGAGCCGCCGGCACTCGATCTCCGCATAGGTAAGGTCATCGGGGTTGGTGGCGTCGATGTCGCGATCGATCCGTTGCGCCGACCCCCACGGATGCAGGTAGCCCCGCCCATTGACCGTCCGGTAGTAGAACGGGCGTTGAGCGGACCCCTCGGCCGCTTCTTCGTCCGCGTTCGCAGTGCGGAACCAGAGCCAGGGGTAGATACGCTCGTTTTCGAACGGCTCGCCCGCCAGCGCGCAAAGGTCCGCGTCGCCGGTGGCATCGACAACCGCCCCGCAGGCAATGGCCTCCCTGCCCGCCTTCGATTCGAACACCACGTGCGTCAGGTGGCGCCCGTCGCGGACCACGCCAACCGCCCAGCGGTGAAACCGAAGGTCCACGCCCGCATCGAGCACCATGCGGTCGGCTTCGACCTTGAACTCCTCCGGGTCGTAGGCGACGGAGTAACGCACTACGTGCGGACCGCTGCCCCACACCAGCCCCAGGCGCCGGTACTTCTCCACCAGCTCCTCGTCTCCCCGGCCCCACTCATCGCGCGGAGGGTGAAGGCACGCGTTTCGCGCCCTTAGCCGATCGACCATCTCCTGGCACAGCCCCGCCACGACTTGCCTGCCCCGGCCGTCGTCGAGCGTCAGCAACAGGATGATCAGACCGTTCGAAGCCAGCCCCCCGAGCGACCCGTACCGCTCGACCAGCATCGCGCGCGCCCCGCCCCGCGCCGCCGCCACAGCGGCCGCGATCCCGGCCGCCCCGCCGCCCACCACGAGCACATCCGTCTCCGCAACCACCGGCACCTGCCGTTCAGGTTCGACGATGTAGTCGGTCACCGGCCGATCATACTGGACAGGCCCCCGGCCGGGCCCCTTCACCGCATCGTCAACGCGGCCGGTTGCGTCATCAGGATCCAGTAGACCTGGAGCTTCAGGATGCCACCAAAGTCGTTCTGGTAGCGCGGTCCCCCCGGGACATGAGAGAGCCAGGTTCCGCCGGAGTTGTCGTACTGCATCACCTGGCTGAACTTGCCCGCGATGTCCGAAAGGGCATCGGCCACCGATCGACTGCTTCCGGTATAGACGAAGTTGTTCCACCCCTTCTGCAGTTGGATCACGCGCCCGGGCGCGGGTGCCAGGTTGAGCGAGGCGACATTCGCGGCCGCCGCAT
>CAZCDK010000113.1:0-9393 GCA_964497285.1 uncultured Anaerolineaceae bacterium
TCGACTCCTCACGCGGAGTCGATGGACCGAGGACATTCACGGCGACCGTGCCTGCGATTGCAGCAGACGGCCTCACGAACGCCCCCGCGCCCAAGGAAGGAAGCATACAAAGCTTCCTCCAATCAGCCGAAGCCCAAAAAACGGTGCGTCTTTATGCAAACGCTAACCAGCTTACTACCGACGATATCCTCAGCAGACTTCGACAACCCGACGCAGATATCGTCCTAGCCGATAATCAGGGCCATCTCTTTGAGCTGCTCGTGGACAACCAAACCAAGGTTCCCCTCTTTATTGACGACCAAATGCTTTCAGGTCAAAAGGCTTTCAGGCCAATAGGACTCAGAGACCTTGCGTCTCTAGTGTATTTGGAGGTAGGAGATGCGTTAGTCTATAAGATGAGTCAGCGAAGTGGCTATGCAATTGTAGATAGCACCGCGTATCATACCTTGTTGGCGGACAATTATTCTGTACTAACGCTAGCACAAGGGAATTACTGGGTATGGAACCAACTCCAGCGAGACGGCCCCATCGAACCAAGTGCCCGGCAAACTATTCGCGCACAGGCCGCGATAATAGCTGGAATGCGGACCACAAATTCAGCTCTTAGGGTTCGAATTCACCCATTCGTGTCATTCGCTCAACGCAACCCAGTTTGGCTTGACGGGCTTTCTCCTGAAGAGGCGAGAAGTGCGATGACACAGCATATGCAACGGATGGCGAACGTCTACGAAGAGGCTGGCCTGACGATAGATGAATGTATTTTCACTAACGAACCGTATTTCAAAGGTGCGACGTTTATTAGACCAGATGCTCTCTATAGCACCGGTTTGGGGTATACCTATATTCCGCACGCGTTGTCAGAAGCAAGGAGGATATTGAGCGGCAACACCGTGTTCATCTATAATGATACCGGAAATAGTGGTTCCAAGCAATACAACACTTACACCAGCCTCACGAAGCATATTGTGGCGTTACTAAAGCAAACCGGGATCCCTTTTGCCGTCGGGTTGCAAATGCACCTTCGGGGGGATGTACCGTTTGATGAGCAGGATTTCCTTAATACGATGCGAGACTATGGGGTTCCAACGTACGTCACTGAGTTAACTGTAGATGTGTCCATGTTGTCCCCGCAAGCCGGAGGAAAGGCTCTTTCCGAGTGCTACACTCTAGTTTATCGTGCAGCAATGCGGTCGAAGGTGTGTAAAGGGGTTTCTACGTGGACGGGGGTCGATGGCCTCTCAACGCTTGTTGATGATCAGGGAAAGAGTAATGCGTCTCCTTCCCTATTCGCAGGGTCGTCCGATCCCGTACCAAAGAAGGTATATTACGATGTTCTGAAGGAGCTGCTGGCAAATGTGCTGTAGGTGCAGATTCCTCTCAAGAGAGCAGAGGAATCCGCCGGTCCGGGTTCGGAGGTCATCTGGCTCCGCCACAGCAGCACGCATGTCCTCACGGCTGGCGACCTGGGCATGGCGCCCCTTACGTCCCCTGCAGCCCCGCCTGCAACGGTAGCTCCCGGATCCTCTGGCCCGTGCGCGCAAAGACCGCGTTCGCCACGGCCGGGGCCAGCGGGACGATGCCCGGCTCGCCCGCGCCGGTCGAAGGCACGTCCGGCTGGCCGACGAGGTGGACGTCGATCCGCGGGGCGTTGTTGATCCGCGGCACCTGGTAGCGCATGAAACTGGGGTTCAGGAGCCGCCCCCCTTCCACCTCGGCTTCCTCGTAGAGCGCCGTCCCGAGACCCATGACCACCGAACCTTCGACCTGGTTGGCCGCGCCATCCGGGTTCACCGTCAGCCCGCAGTCGACCGCCACCGTGACGCGCCCAACCTTGATCTCCTGGCCCTGCACGTCCACGTCCAGGCAGATGGCGGCGTAGCTGCCGACGTCGAGGCCGATGGCCACGCCCGCGCCGTGCCCGGGTTTCGCGGTCGCTCCCGCCCAGCCAAACGCGGTCGCGGCAGTCTCCAGGACGCGGCGGTAGCGTGGCCGCGAGAGGTTCCGGAGCCGCAGCTCCACCGGGTCGATGCCCAGCGCCGCCGCGATCTCGTCCATGTGGACCTCGCGCGCGAAGTGGTTGACCGCCCCGCCGAGCGAGCGGTAGGAGCCCGCCGGGAGCGGCCCTTCGGCTGCGGCCACCGTGACGAGCGCATTCGGCACGTCGTACGGCGTCTCGGAGCCGCGCAGGCCAATCATGGGGCGTCCCTTCGCCGCGTGGTGGGCCTTGAACGACCACGCCACGATCCGCCCGTCCGCCGTGAAGCCGCTGCGGATCTCGATCGCCGCGGCCGGGCGGAAGGTCGCCCACATCGTCTCTTCGACGCGGCTGTAGGCGACGCGGACCGGCCGGCCGGCCGCTCTGGCCAGCCTCGCCGCTTCGAGCGCGGGCCGGTAGATGCTCTTGCCGCCGAATCCGCCGCCCACTTCGGGCGTGATCACGCGGATGTTGGCTTCGTCGATGCCAAAATGCTGCGCCAGGTCGGAGCGCACCCCGAACGGCCGCTGCGACCCCGCCCAGACGGTGAGTTGCTCGCCCGACCACGCCGCCACCGCGGCCCGCGGCTCCATGGGCGCGTTCGAAACGTAGGGAATGTAATACGTCGCCTCCAGCACGTGCGCGGCGGAGCGGAAGCCGTCCTCGATCGAACCCACTTCCTGGGTTGTCACCGGGTCTTCCGACGTCGTGCGGAGGGCCTGGGCGATGTCCGGGCGGCCCGGCTGCGCGATTCGTTCGTCCCACGTCGCCTGCACTATCCGGGCGCCCAGGTCGGAGGCTTCGTCCGTCTCCCCCAGGACCGCGAGCAGGCCACCGTCGCGGACCACCGCGACCACCCCCGGCATGCGCTCGGCGAGCCCCGTGTCGGCGTTGCCCAGTAAGGCACCGTACGACGGCGGCCGGATGATGCTCGCGAAGAGCATCCCCGGCACGGAAACATCCCGGGCGTAGACGGCCCGCCCGGTGACCCGCTCGATCGCGTCGATGCGCTGGTGATGCCCGCCCATGACGGTGAATTCGGACGCCTGGTTCAACCGCACCTCGTCGTTAACGGTGAGCCGGACAGTCTTCCCCGCGATGAGGTCGCCATACGACGCAGACTGGGCCGGGTCGCTCCGCGACAGCACGCGCCCGTCGCGCGCCTCGAGGTCCCCGACCGGCAGGTCCAGGCGGTCGGCGGCGAGGTCGAGCAGCCCCTGGCGGGCTGTCGCCGCCGCCTTGCGCAGCTGCAGTCCCACCCGCGCCGTGGATTGGCTGCCGAACGTCCCCATGTCCCAGGGCACGAGGCCGGTGTCCGCGAGCACGACCTCCACCGCGCCCAGCGGCACGCGCAACTCGTCCGCGACTTCGATCGCCAGCCCCGTGCGAATCCCCTGGCCGTACTCGACCTTCCCCGCGAGTGCGATGACGTGGCCGTCCGGGCGGACGCGAATCCAGGTCGCCTCGCCCCGGGGCAGCGCAGCCCCGCCATAGGCCGTCGCCGCATACCCCGTTCTCGCTGCCGGCATTCCGAACATCGTCGTCCCGACGACCTCCAGCCCCTCGCCAGCGGCGGGCGCGGTCACGACGACACCTCGCCATCGGTGGCGCCGGCGCGCACGATTGCGTCCTCGATCCGCTGGTACGTCCCGCAGCGGCAGATGTGCCAGGCCAGCGCCTCGCGGACCTGCGCGTGTGTCGGGTGCGCCTCCCGCTGCAGCAGCGCGGCGGCCGTCATGATGAACCCTGGCGTGCAGTAGCCGCACTGGAACGCGGTCTCGGCGATGAACGCCTCCTGGAGCGGGTGGAGCTTGCCGTCCGGCGCCAGGCCCTCGATCGTGGTGATCGTGCCGCCGGCGACCGCGCCGACGGTGGTCTGGCACGAGCGTACGGTCTTGCCGTCGACAAGCACCGTGCAGGCCCCGCAAACGCCTTCGCCACACGCGTACTTGGCGCCGGTCAATCCGAGGTCGAAGCGCAGGTAGCTCAACAGGTTCCGGCCCGGAGCGGGCGCATCGACATCCTTCTGATTCACACGCAAAGAGACCACATCGCCCTCCTCCGCCGGATTCTACGGGCTTTCGGGAAACGGCGAGACAAGGTTCGCCCCCGGTTTCGCCAGACCGCGTAGAATCGCGCCACGACTCCGAACGAGCAGAGGGAACACGAGATGACAACGCCAACCCCCAACGAAGAACCCCACGTCCTCTTTGAAAAGCGCGGACGCGTGGGCCTCATCACGCTGAATCGCCCCGAACGTCTGAACGCCTGGTCGGCCCAGATGGCGCGCATGGTGAGCGAATACATCAACGAGTGCAACGGCGACGACGACGTCGGCGCAGTCGTGATCACCGGTGCCGGCCGCGGCTTCTGCTCCGGCGCCGACCTCGCCGGGAACCGGCCCGCGCCTAACAGCGGCGCGCCACGCCCGCCACGCGAGAACGAACCGCTGCCCTTCTTCATGCAGCGCTCGAAACCGCTCATCGCCGCCATCAACGGCCCCGCCGTGGGCGTCGGGCTCACGCTTACGCTTTGCTGCGACATGCGCATCGCCTCCGACCGCGCGCGCCTCTCGATGCGCTTCGTGCGCATCGGCCTCACGCCGGAGCTGGGTTCGACCTACCTGCTCCCGCAGATCGTCGGCCTCGGCCACGCCGCCGAGATGATCCTGACGGGCCGGATCATCGATGGCGCCGAAGCCGGCCGCATCGGCCTCGTGAACCGGGTCGTGCCGCACGAGCAGCTGCTCGACGAGGCGCTGGCGCTGGCCGGGGAGATCGCCTTCAACCCGTCGCAGCACGTCCGCTGGGCGAAGCGCCTCATCTACAGCAACGCCGCAAACGACAACTTGCGTTCTGTGCTCCAATCGGAGGACGAGATCTTCGGCCAGGCCGCCCGCACCGACGCCCGCGCCTGTCCGCCGGGCAGCCGCTGAACGAAGCCATGGGCGGCGGCGCCATCGGCCGGGTGGTCCAGTCGCGCCACCCGTCGTACCGCGAAGGGGACATCGTCCAGCACCGCTGGTCCTTCCGCGAGTACTTCGTCTCCAGTGGCGAAGGGGTGGCGAAACTCGACGCCGACCCGGCTCTCCCCCTGACCGTGTACATGCACATGCTTGGCGGCTCCGGGTTCGTCGCCTACGGCGGCCTGCTGGAAATCGGCAAGATGAAGGCGGGCGAGCAGGTCTTCGTCTCGACCGCCGCCGGTGCGGTCGGTTCGGCCGCCGTCCAGATCGCGAAGCTCAAGGGTTGCTACGTCATCGGCAGCACCGGATCCGACGAGAAGTGCCGCTGGCTCAAGGACGACCTCGGCCTCGACGCTGTCATCAACTACAAGACCGAACCCATCCGCGCGGCGCTCAAGAACGCCGCTGTGAACGGCATCGACGTGTACTTCGACAACGTCGGCGGAGACCACCTCAACGCTGCCCTGCCGCGCATGAACAACCTGGGCCGCATCCCCGTCTGCGGCATGATCTCTGCCTACAACAACTTCGGCTCCATTTCGGAGCCGGTCACGACGCTCTCGAACATCATCTACAGCCGTGTGACCATCCGTGGGTTCGTGGGCACCGACTTCCCGCACCTGCGGGAGCCGTTCATGGCGGAGATGGCGGGCTGGTTGAAGGAAGGCCGCGTGAAGTACCAGGAGACCATCTACGACGGCATCGGGAACGCTCCCAAGGCGCTCATCGGGCTGCTGAATGGCGTGAACGCCGGCAAGATGATGGTGCGGCTCGGGGCGTGACGGTGGTTCCCGGACCTCATCGCGCTCGGCGGATCCTGTACCCTGTGCGGCGTGATAAACCGCGACCGCATTGTCCGCACCTTCCTCGACCTTGTCGCAATCGACTCGCCCTCGGGCGCCGAGGACGCCGTCGCCGCCGAGATCGAACGGCGGCTGACCGCCATCGGCGTGGCCGCGACGCAGGACGCGCACGGCAACGTCGTCGGGCGGGTGCCCGGCCAGGGCGAACCGGTGCTCCTTTCGGCGCACATGGACACGGTCGAACCCGGCCGGGGGATCAAGCCCGTGTTCGACGGCGCCGACATCATCCGTAGCGACGGCACAACCATCCTCGGGGCCGACAACAAGGCCGGCTGCGCGGTCGCGCTCGAAGTCGTCCATTCGCTGCGCGAAGACGGGGGCGTCCATCGCCCGGTGGAGATCGCCATCAGCCGCGGCGAAGAAGTGGGCCTGATCGGGGCGCGCAACCTCGACTACAGCCGCATCGCGTCGAAGGTCGCGCTGGTCATCGACAGCGGTGGCCCGCCGTCAAGCGTCCAGGGGCAGGCGCCGTATCACCACACCTACGACATCGAAGTGTTCGGCCGCTCGGCGCACGCCGGGGTCGAGCCCGAGAAGGGCGTCCCGGCCATCGCGATCGCCGCCGCCATCGTCACGGGGCTGCCGCAGGGCCGCTTCGACGCCGAGACTACGGGCAACGTTGGCCGCATCCAGGGCGGTCTCGTCCGGAACGCGGTTCCAGACTACTGCCGCATCGAAGGCGAAGTGCGCAGCATGGACGAGGCGAAGGTCCTGGCGCTCGAAGCCCGCGCAAAGGCACGAGTCGAGGATGTCCAGCGGAGGCACCCGGAGGCTCGCATCGAGGCCACCTTCCGCCGCGAGTACCCCGGCTACCGGCTGACCGAGGACGACCCCGCCGCGAAGCTGCTCTACCCTGTCCTGCGCGAGTTTGGTCTGACCCCCGACCCGCACCCCGTGGGCGGCGGCACCGACGGCAACATCTTCCGCGGTCACGGCATCGCCTGCGTTGTCTTCGGCCGCGGCGGCTACAACCAGCACACGAAGGACGAATACCTGGTCATCCCGGAACTGGTCCAGTGCGCGCGTGTGGTTGAGCGAGCGCTGCGGTAGCCGCACTTCGTGCGCCAGTCGTTCGGTTCAAGGGCGGTTGAGATAGCGGGCCGCCGCGTGCGCTTCCGGCGGCGCTGAGCGCGGGTTGACACCGCGGTTATTCTGAATCAAGGTGGTAGTGGTTACAGAATCCCATGTTTGGGGACGATCGCATGACAGCTCGCTTCGAGGTCTTCAAGGACATCGCCGGGAACTGGCGGTGGAAGCTCTACGCCTCGAACAACGAGAGAATCGCGGTGTCGGGGGAGTCGTTCGCTTCCAGCCAGGAGGCGGTCCGCAGTTGCGAGACCGTCCGGCGAGCGGCCCTGGGCGCGCCCATTGCGATCAGGCAGCAGCGGGCGGTAGGTGTGGGCTGACGCTCTGCCGGCGCTGGTGGCTGGCCCGTCGAGGTCAACTCGGGACCGCTGCGGCGTTCGTCGGCCGGCTGCAGACGCGTCCCGGCGCCCGAGGGGCGGGATCCGGTCACCGGGGGCGGATGGCATAGATTGTACGGCCCTTCGCGCAGAGCCGGCCGTTCTCATCCAGGATACTGACCTCGACGACCGCCTGTTGGCGGCCCTTCTTTAGCACGGTCGCCTCTGCAAAGACACTCCGGCCGAGTGCCGGCCGGAGATACGTGATGTTGAGGTCCGCGGTTCCCGCGGCCTGGTCGCCGGGCCCGAACATGGGAAACAAGGCTTGCAGCATGGCGATGTCAACCATGGCGGCGAGGACGCCACCGTGCACGCTGTTGCTGATGCCCCCGGGCGTTCGGTTGCTCGTATGAAGGCAGATCCGGGCAAAGCCGGGCCGGGCTTCGTCGAGCGTCAGTCCCAGGTACTTGTGAAACGGGTCTTCTGCGAAGTCGCGGGAGACGTCCCGAGGCGGAGCTGTCATGGCCGGGAATTGTCGAGCGTCGAGGGGCGAGTGTCGATTCGGGCCGGCCGGGTGAGCGGGCCGAAGAGGCTCTGCGTGGGCGCCGCCGGTCTTCGACAGCGCCGGGGACAACCTGCCAACCACGATGGGACTCTGGCCTCCCCCGGGACGTTGCCGATGCGCCACAATACGCGGACCACGCAGATGAGGGAGCCGCGATGCGACCGATGACGCCGGAGGATCTCTTCGCCATCACCTGGATCGGCGATTGCGACATTACGCCTGACGGACAGCGGGTGGCGTTCACGGCCACCAGGATGGACCGCGAGTCGGACTCCTATCGCTCCGCCGTGTGGGCTGTCGATACGAGCGGTGGCGACCCCCGGCAGTTCACCGCCGGTGCGAAACGGGACTCGTCGCCGCGCTGGTCGCCCGATGGAAGGTGGTTGGCGTTCGTGTCTGAGCGGGGCGAGGACAAACCACAGGTCTACGTGATGCCAACCGATGGCGGCGAAGCGCGGCCGTTGACGAGTCTCTCCCTCGGGGCTGGCGTGCCGGTGTGGTCGCCCGACAGCCGGCGCATCGCCTTCAGTGCAAAGACTGGCCTCCCGCCGGATCCCGACTCGAAAAAGGCCCGGCCCTTCCGGCGCATCACTCACCTCAAGTACCGGCTCAACGGCGAGGGCTTCACCTACGACCACCGGCGGCATGTCTTTGTCGTGGGCATGGAGCCCGGTGCCGAGCCGCGGCAACTGACTGATGGCGACTGGGACGACACGCAGGTGGCATGGTCGCCGGACGGGGGCGAGATCGCCTTCGTGTCGGCCCGTCACGAAGAGCGCGACTTCGACAACACGTCGGACATCTGGGCGGTTCCTGCCGGTGGCGGTGAGGCGAGGCTCATCACGCGCACCGCCGGAGCCTGTGGCGCGCCGTCGTGGTCGCCGGACGGGTCCGCCATCGCTCACATGCACACGCCCGAGTGGCCTTCGAACCCGCGGCTCCGATTGGCTGATGCCGACGGTGGAGGCCTTCGGCCGCTCGATCCTGAGTTCGACCGCGCCACCGGCGCCGGGGCGCTGCCGGGACCGGTCGCGCAGCCAGCATGGGTGCCAGGAGGAGGTCTTCTCAGCCTCGCTCACGACCGCGGAACGGTTTCGCCGATTGTGGCCAAATGGGGCGAGCCGACGCGCTGGTTGGGCGCGGGCCCGCGAACTGCTGTGTGGTACTCGGTGGCAGCGGACGGACGTACGGCGGCACTCGTGTCTGGTTCGACGACACGCCCCGCTGAGGTGTTTCTGGTCAACCTGGAGACCGGCACCGAACGCCAACTGACAGACATGAATGGCCTCTGGCGGCGTGAAGTCGAGCTGGCGACGGCCGAGAAGCTCGTTGTTCCGACCGCCGATGGCGTCGAGGTCGACTGCCGGATCATGAAGCCTGCCGGGTTCGACCCGGGGAAGCAGTTCCCCGTGCTCTTGAACGTCCATGGGGGACCGTTCGGGCAATACGGCGAGACGTTTTTCGATGAGTTCCAGGTCTTCTCCGCTGCGGGCTATGGCATCGTGTTCTGCAACCCGCGCGGCAGCTCGGGGCAGGACACGCGGTTTGCCCGCGCCGTCGTTGGCGATATGGGCGGCCCCGACTACCAGGACGTGATTGCTGCCTTCGAGGCTGCCCTCGCG
>CAZCDK010000114.1:0-9223 GCA_964497285.1 uncultured Anaerolineaceae bacterium
GCGGCTTCGATGGCCGCGGCCTCGGCTTCGAGACCGAGCGAGAGGCGCAGCATCATGGCGGCCGAGAGGATGGTCGCCAGGGGGTTGGCCTTGCGCTGGCCCACGATGTCGGGGGCGCTGCCGTGGATGGGCTCGTAGAGGCCGATGCCGGTGCCGTCCTTGCGGCGGCGACCCAGGCTCGCGGATGGCATCATGCCCATGGAGCCGGCGAGCATGGCGGCCTCGTCGGTGAGGATGTCGCCGAACATGTTCTCGGTGACGATGACGTCGAAGGTGGCGGGCTGGCGGATGAGGTACATGGCGCAGGCGTCGACGAGGATGTGGTCGAGGGCGACGTCGGGGTAGAGCTTGCCGACCTCGGCCGCGATCTCGCGCCACATCTGGCCGGTGCGGAGGACGTTGGCCTTGTCGACGCTGGTGACCTTCCTGCGGCGCCCGCGCGCGAGTTGGAAGGCGACGTGCATGACGCGGGCGACCTCGGTCTCGCTGTAGCGCAGGGTGTCGACCGACTGGCGGCCGGCGGCGTTCGTCCAGCGCTTCTTGGGCTTGCCGAAGTAGAGCCCGCCGGTGAGCTCGCGGATCACGACCATGTCGACGCCTTCGAGGGTCTCCCGCTTCAGGGTGCTCTGGTCGATCATCGCGGGGTGCACGCGCACGGGGCGGAGGTTGGCGAAGAGGCCGAGCTGCTTGCGCAGGCCGAGGATGGCGTCCTCGGGGCGGACGGCGGCCTGGGGGTCGTCCCACTTCGGCCCGCCGACGGCGCCGAAGAGGACGGCGGCCGACTGCTTCGCGGCGGCGACGGTCTCGGGGCGGAGGGCGATGCCGTAGCGGTCGATGGCCGCGCCGCCGATGGTCTCTTCCTGGTACTGGAACTCGTGGTGGAAGCGCTTCTCGACGCGGGCGAGGACCTTGAGAGCCTCTTCGATCACTTCGGGGCCGATGCCGTCGCCGGGGGTGAGCAGGATGCGGAATGTGGACATGGTACGCAGGTTATAGGGGTCAGGGGTCAGGGGACAGGACTGGGCGTTAGAGATGAGGGAACAGACCGCGCGGGCCAGGGGGGCAAGTCCGGGAGGCCCTGGCGACCAGGACATCCAGCCCCTTGTCCCGACGTCGCGCCCAAGGGGGAGGCCCTACCCGCAGAAGCGGACCGGGTCGTCGACCACTTCGCGCACGCGGGCGAGGTAGTCGTCGCGGGGGAGCTCGATGGCACCCAGGCGTTCGAGGTGGGGCGTGAGGAGCTGGACGTCGATGAGGGAGACACCGACGTCGCGGCAGTGCTGGACCATGGCAACCATGGCTACCTTCGAGGCATCGGTGACGGTGTGGAACATGGACTCGGCACCGAAGAGTCCGCCGACGTTGACGCCGTAGAGGCCGCCGGCCAGGGCCCCGCCGGCGGTCCAGACCTCGAAGCTGTGGGCCCAACCAAGCTGGTGCAGGAGGGTGTAGGCGCGACGGTAGGCGGGCGTGATCCAGGTGCCCTCGTCGCGGATGGCGCAGGCGGCGAGGATGCGGGGGAAGGCGGCGTTCAGCGAGACGCGGAAACGCACCTGGCGGATGGTGCGGCTGAGCCGCCGGGAGACGTGGAGCCCGCCAAGCGGGAGGATGGCTCGTGGGTCGGGGGAGAACCAGAGGAGCTCTTCCTGGGGGTGCGGCCAGGGGAAGATGCCCTGCCGGTAGGCCTTGACGATCGTGCCGGGGGCGAAGTCGCCGCCCCAGCCGACGAGGCCGTCGGGCCCGGCGCGGCCCGGATCGGGGAAGTGGAAGGGGCAGGGGCGGAGAGCCTGCGGGGGACCGGGGTCATGGATGGTCAGGGGGATGAGGCCGGGGCCCATGGTCAATCGCGCCGCGCGGGCGGTCCCTGGCCGATGATGAAGGTGACGAGCCCCCGGGCGACCAGTTTCCCGGCGTCGTCGGCCACGTCGACCTCGGTGAAGACGGCGGTCCTGCCCGTGCGCGAGACGCGGGCGATGGCCGTGAGCTTCGTACCCATGGCGGGGGCGGTGTAGACGACGTGCAAGTCGCTGGTGGCATGGGGCCGCGACGCGATCTCCTCGGGGGTGCGAACGGAGCGGACGGCGCCGCCAGCGGCGGAGTCGATGAGGCTGGAGATGACGCCACCGTGGACGACTTCGTTGTAGTTGAGGTGCTCTTGGCGGAGCGCAACGGTGCAGACGACGTACCCCGGGGCGGCCTCGTTGAACTCGATGCCAACGAGCTTCCAGAAGCGTCCGGCAGCCGAAGCCCGCAGTCGATCGAGGATCTCGTCCGTCACGTGCGCACCATCGCACGCGCGAAGTGGAACCTGCAATCGGCCGGGCTGGTGGTCGCCCGGGTGAGCAGTTTGTGGAATCTCTCGCATTGAGCTTGCATCGCGACGAGGGAAGATCGTATGCTCAGGTTGTCTGTTGCAATGGGGTGGCCGGCAAGGCCCCCACCTTTTTCGAGAATCTCCCAAGCAAACATCACCTCAAGAGAAGCACTCCTCGTGTCTGTGCCCAGGCGTTCAGGGCGACCCACAACCGCTCAATCCCCCAATGGCCGTGTAGAAGAGGCAGACGATGCCGAGCCTCTGCCGTCCCGTCCCCAGGCATCCAGGAAAGCCATGACCGCTCCCCGAAACATCGCCGAACTCGAAACGACCCCCCGCGAGGACCTCATCGCACTGGCCGACTAACTCGGTGTCGAAGCGGCGAGCACGCTTCGCAAGTCCGACCTCATATTCAAGGTGCTCCAAACGCAGGCGGAGGCGCGCGGGAACATCTTCTCCGGGGGCTACCTGGAGATCAGCGACGACGGCAACTACGGTTTCCTGCGGGTGGGCGAGAACATGCTGCCCGGTCCGCACGATGTCTACGTGTCGCAGTCTCAGCTGCGGCGGTTTGCGCTCCGGCCGGGCGACTACGTCACGGGCCAGGTGCGCCATCCCAAGGACAACGAGAAGTTCTACGGGCTCCTAAAGGTGGAGGCGGTCAACGGTCTCGATCCGGAGACCGCCAAGCGCCGGCCCTACTTCGAGAACCTGACCGCAATCTTCCCCAACCAGCACATGAAGCTCGAGACGACCGCCGAGAACCTCACCCACCGGCTGATCGACCTGGTCGCCCCCATTGGCCGGGGGCAGCGCGGCCTCATCGTCTCACCACCCAAGGCCGGGAAGACGATCCTCCTCAAGAACATCGCCAATGGCATCACGGCGAACTACCCCGACGTGCACCTGATAGTACTGCTCATCGGTGAGCGACCCGAGGAAGTGACGGACATGCGCCGTGGCGTCCGGGGAGAAGTCATCAGCAGCACTTTCGACGAACCGGTCGAAGACCACACGCGCGTGGCGGAGATGGCCCTTGAACGGGCGAAGCGGCTGGTTGAGGGTGGCAAGGACGTCGTCATCCTGATGGACTCGATCACGCGCCTGGTGCGCGCCTACAACCTTGCGCTCCCGCCGAGCGGGCGGACGCTCTCCGGCGGTGTGGACCCCGTGGCCCTTTATCCGCCGAAGCGCCTGTTTGGCGCTGCGCGCAAGTGCGAAGAGGCCGGGTCGCTGACCATTCTCGCGACCTGCCTGGTCGACACGGGGAGCCGGATGGACGAGGTTGTGTTCGAGGAGTTCAAGGGCACGGGCAACCTGGAGCTGCGGCTCGACCGGCGCCTGGCGGAACGCCGGTTCTACCCGGCGATCGACATCCAGGCCAGCTCGACACGCCGAGAAGAGCTCCTGCTCGACGAAAAGACCTTGAGGGGCGTATGGCTTGTTCGGCGCATGACGGCTATGATTTCGCAGAACTCGCCGAACCAGCTCGAAGCAACTGAGCGGTTGCTAGAACGGCTCGCGAGAACCAGTTCGAACGAGGAGTTCCTGACGAGTCTGAAGACCGACCTCTAGGGCAAGTGCCTAGGGAGGCCGGCCCCCGGCAATGAGAGGCCGCCGGGATAGCGTCAGAAGGAGGAACCGAGCAAGGTTAGGGCAAAGGCTCAGCCTGCGGACTCCTGTTCCGCGCCCTGACCGTCGTTACTTATGGGACTTGAGGGAACCCGAGCTCGATCCCACGCCCATGCGAGGCGCCACGGACGGTACACCGTACACGTCGTGGTCGTTGCTCTCTCTGCGCTAGCGGTCGCCTTTGCGACGCAATTCCCCGGCACGTCGAGCGCCACGACCTTCGCGGAAGTCCCCGCATTCTCCCTCTCCGGGGTCACGGGCAGTTCGCAATGGGCATCGAACACGTTCCTCCGGGCCTCGGGCAGCATCGAGACGCGCGAATCTGTTTCATCGCTCACGATCCGTTCCGACGTTGCGAGCGTGCGTGCGGCGGGGGCCGTGTCGCCGGCGGCGACATTCTCGGCCAGCGTTTCTGCTGCCGCCGCCAGTTCGGGCGAGGCCGGGGCGGGAGTGAAGCCCCTGGCCGATATCGTCGATCCTCGCCAGCCATTCGTGCTGTATGAAACCCAGGCCGGGGATACGGTGAGCGGCGTGTCGGCGAAGTTTGGCATCACCATGGGCACGCTTCTTGACAACAACCCGACGATTGACAATCGGAATCTGATCCAGCTCGGCCAGTCGCTGGTTGTTCCGCGCAAAGACGGCATTCTCTACAAGATCGGCCACGGCGACACCATCAGCTCGATCGTGGGCCAGTACGACAACATCACAACCGACACGGTGATTTCCTACAAGCCGAACGCAATTGCGGACGCTTCAGGCCTGGAGACCGGCACGTACGTGTTGCTTCCCGGCGCAACGCGAAAGCCGCCACCACCGCCTCCGCCGAAGCCTTCGTCGGGCGGTAGCTCAAGCGCGGGCGGGACACCGTTGCCGGGTGGCAGCGGGCGCTTCGGGTTCCCCCTGTCCGGCTGGAACGGCGTTAGCGACGCGTTTGGAAGCGACCGGGGTGGCGGGCGCATCCACGAGGGGATCGACCTCGACCTTCATGGGTTCCATGCATCCGGTATCTTCTCGGCCTGCAGCGGCGTCGTGAGCAGGACCGAGTACCTTACCTATAGCTATGGCTATCACGTCGTTGTGGACTGCGGCGACGGATGGACAACCCTGTCGGCCCACCTGAGCGAGATCTCGGTGTCGCCTGGCCAGCGCGTGAACAAGGGAACGCGGCTGGGGACTTCCGGCATGACCGGGTACACGACGGGCGAGCATCTGCACTTTGAGATCCGCTACAACGGTGCCCCGGTGAACCCGGCCGACTACCTCAGCTTCCACGGCTACTAAGGCAGGGAAGCGGAGAGAGCGAAGAGGGGGCACGCCGGGAACGACGTGCCTTTGTTCTTGCCCCGGTCACGCAGGCGGAGGACGCCGCCGGGCCGCGCTCCGGCGAGGATTGCCGATGAACGCGGGCGCGTTTCCCCTTCCGTCTCCAGTCGCGTAGCGTAGGCACCATGTTCGGCCGGTCGTTTAGGGTCGCGCGCATCGGCGCGATCGACATCGAGATCCACCCGTCGTGGCTGCTCATTCTCGGCCTCGTCGCCTACACGCTCTCCGACAGCGTCTTCCCTGACCGCTACGAGCATTGGAGCAGGGCGGCCTACTGGCTGGTGGGAACCACCTCGGCAGTGCTGCTCTTCGTGACGGTGCTCGTCCACGAGCTCGCCCACGCCGCCGTGGCGATTCGGCGCGGAGTGCCGGTGCCGAAGATCACGCTCTTCATCTTCGGCGGTGTCTCCAGCCTCGGCCGGCAGCCAAGAACGGCCGGCGAGGAGTTCGCCATCGCCGCCGCCGGGCCTGTCGCGAGCCTGGCGATCGCCACCGTTGCGTTCGCTCTTGCCGTTGTCCTCGGCGGCAACGAGAAGGCCGAGGGGATGCTTTCCTACCTCGCGATGGTCAACGTGCTGCTCGCCGTGTTCAATATCCTCCCGGGCTTTCCCCTTGATGGCGGGCGGGTCCTGCGCTCCATCGTCTGGCAACGCACAAAGAGCTTCCGCGAGGCCACGCGTGTGGCGGCCGGCGTGGGGGAGTTTTTCGGTTACGGGCTGATGTTCGGCGGCGTGTTCCTGCTCCTCGGCGGTTACACCTTGAACGGGCTCTGGCTGATGTTTATCGGCTGGTTCCTGACAGGAGCGGCCCGGAACGAAGCCCAGGGGACGCAGGTGGATGCCATCCTCGGGCGCCTTCGTGCGCGCGATGTCATGCGCCAGGAGTATCCCATCGCATCGCCGTCCGACTCCATCCAGGGCGTCGTCGACCACCACGTGCTGCAGAGCGGGGAACGGGCGGTCATCATCTCGCGCGATGGCGCCGTGCTCGGCATTCTCTCGGTCTCGGACATCAAGCACGTTCCGCGCGAGGCCTGGGCGAAAACGGCGATCGAGAGTGCGATGACACCGCGCGAGAAGGTCGTGACCGTAGCCGCCGATGCAAGCGCCCTCGATGCCCTCGCGATCATCGCGAAGCACAGCCTAAACCAGGTTCCTGTCCTCGACGGCGGCCGCATGGTGGGCCTGATCACGCGGCGCGAACTGGTCGAGCGAGTCGAGCTCGCCGAGGAAGTCGGGCCCGATCAGCCGTAGCCCGCCCCGCCTGGCCCGTGCCCATCCCGGTTCTAACGCAATTCTAAGATCTCGTCGCGTCCCGGTCTGGTTCGAATCTGAGAACGGCGCCTTGTCGCGGCCATCCGGCGATCGCGGCGAGGGGAATGGCGCCATTTCGGGGCGCCATGGCCCAGAACCGGTACGCGTGTCAGAAACCACATGTTGACGGGTTGTTCACCACAGGCCCAATATACCGCCGCCGGGCTGCGCACATTGGGGAGCGAAGGGGTTTCCCGTGGGCGCGCGCCCGAGAACAGCGAGTTCTTGAGGGAAACCATGCGGAAACTCATTCTCCTTGCCATCGTGGCGATGATCGCGACGATCGGCGCTGTGTCAACAGCTTCGGCGACCACAACGTGCACGTTCACTGTCGGCGGAACCACCATGACGCTCGATGCGGACTGCACGACCGATGCGACGATCCTAGTGCCGGGCGGGTTCACCTTAGACGGCGCAGGGCACACAATCACCGCCGTTGATCCCGTCGGGGGCCACTTCGTTGGCGCGGTCGTTGCGAACGCGGGCGCAATTGCCAACGTGAAGAACCTTGGAGTCACGGCGTCAGGTCTTGCCAACTTCTGTGATGCCGGGGCAAACCGCCTGCGAGGGATCATGTTCGAAGGAGCAAGCGGATCCATAACGAAGAACAGGGTCGTTGGCATCAATCAGGGCGCAAGCGGGTGCCAGGAAGGCAACGCCATCGAGGCGAGGAACTTCTCCGGTTCCGGCGTCTACGAGGTAACGATCTCAGACAACACCGTCGGGGGATACCAGAAGACAGGCATCGTCACAAACGGTGGTGTCTCGGCTCGAGTTACTGGCAACACGGTGATCGGTGCGGGCCCCATCAACTACATCGCGCAGAATGGCATCCAGGTTGGCTGGGGTGCAAAAGCCTCGGTGATGCGGAATTCCGTCTCTGGCAACGCCTACACCGGCGGGTATTGGGCATCTGGCGGCATTCTCGTTGTCGGCGGGGCTTGCTACGCTGGGGATCTTACGACTGGCGTCCAAATCGTCGGCAACACGGTCTCGGGCAACGATGTCGGGGTCTACCTTTCGAACCTTGACGCCTCCTGCTCCGCGCCGAGTGTCCAGACCAACGTCAAGGTCGTGAACAACGTCATCATCGGCCCGGGCGGCAGTCCTGACTATCAGGCTGGTGTCTCGGATGTCGGCAACAACGACAAGATCGTCAACAATGTGATTTCCGGCTACGCAGACTGTGATCCCGGGTTCTGTGTTGCCATCGACGCCGACGTCTCCTTCACCAACAACGCGAAGGTGCACGCCAACAAGTAGCGGGATTCCCGACGAATGCGGAAGGGGCACGGAAGCGTGCCCCCTTCTTGCATCGCCTCCGGTCCTTGCCCACCTCGCACCTCTCCCCCTACCGGCCCGCAACGCGGGCTGCCCATTTCCCGTATCCCACGGCGAGGCACAGCGCGGCCGCGCCCCACAGGTAGCCACCGGCTGTATCGCTGGGCCAGTGCGCACCGGCGAAGACCCGTGCCGGCCCCGCGAGCAGGATCACTGCCAGGAGCGCGACCCGCGCCGCTGGTACGAGCGGGCGCGGCAGATAGGCGCCGGCGAAGGCCACCATCACTCCCAGCAACAGCACGTCGCTGTAGACGTGGCCGCTCGGGAACCCATAGCTGTCCCGGATACGGTCGACCCGGATCCCGAACGTCGCATCGGGCCGCGGCGACTCGACAAGAACCTTCAGCAGCTGGTCGGCGAATCGCAAACCGCTCGCGGCGATGAATCCGTAGAGCGCCTCGCGGTGCGTGTGCCCGCCGTGCCACTGGAAACGGCGAAGCTGCCCGTGGAACAGCACGACCGCACCGGCCATGACGAATGGCACCCAATTCCACGATCCGGCGAGGTTCACGGCCCGCGCCACGCCCTCGAAGCTGTCGCGCGCCTGGATCTCCCGCGCGAGCCGCAGGTCCCCCGGGAGCGGCACTCCCTGCAACTCGACCCAGGCGGTGAGCCCGAGCGCCGCGATGGCGAGGAGCCCAGCAACCGCGAAGAGCTGCCGCTCGGCGCGGCGTGTCACCGGCGGCTCACTTCAAGGGCCGCCGTGCCCACGCTTCCCACGTTCCCCACCCCAGCTTGTTGCTGCCGTCGCTCTTGCGCAGGCCGATGTCCTTGAACACCTCCGACGCGCCCTGCGTTGCGAACGCCGGGTCGAGCGCGGCAAACCAGGTGACCATGCTGAAGCCATTCGCTTCCGCGTCGTCCAACAATCGCACGAGGAATGCCTGCTGGTCCTCCTCCGTCCCGATGTTCGCCTGGCCCTCGACCGGGGCGGACGCATACCCGGTCTCCGAGATGAGGATCTCGCCCTGCCAGTGCGACTTGATCTGCGAGTAGTAGTCGCTCGGGATGTCGCCCACGCTGCGCAGGTCGCCAAGGTAGGGGTAGGTGCTGATCGCAAGCGCATCCATCGTCCCCCGGAACTGGTTGATGACCTCCCAGTGCGGCGGGTGGATACTGCCAAACTTCCCTTCGATGTCTTCGAGCTGGAACGTCGGGAAGACCTTCATCTTCGGGTTCGCCGCCTTCGCGAGGTGCGGGATGCATTTCTGCGAGACCATGAAGGTGCCGCGCGCATTGATCTGGTGCATCAGGTCGTAGCGCTTCATCGGCGTGGCCAGCGTGCCGGTCAGGCTGA
>CAZCDK010000115.1:0-4170 GCA_964497285.1 uncultured Anaerolineaceae bacterium
GCTGATTCGCAGCCCACGAACGCGGTCACTCCTCGGTCCACTCACGGATTCGGGAGCGGCTAGTGCTCTGGACGAGGAGTTGGAAGCCATCTAGGCTGACGCCAGGTGGCCTTGTCGCCTGACGTCGTCCAGCGGAGGACCTCCGTCGTGCCGTTCTCGACCCCGAACCATCTGCCACTCGCCTTCCTCGCCCTGGGGGGATTCCTGGCATTGCTCGCCTGCGGCTCCCCTCCCAGCCCGCGGCCACCTTCGCCGCCCGGATCGTTGGAAGCGGGAACGGTTGCGACCGCTTCGCCTCCGACCGGGACCGCGGCTCCGAAGTCCCCGTCCATGACGCTCCTCAAGAAGGTCACGATCACAACCGATGCCGAGGGTCGCTCGGCCAGGCCGGAGATCGTCGCCACCGCCGATCGGGTCTTCGTCGTCTATCTCGGGAATACCGGCACGGGAGGCAACCGGAATTTCAGCGTCAGGATCTACGACAGAAGCATGGACAACGTGATCGCGTCACGAGTCCTCGCGACAACAACTCCGGAATACGGTGGCCCAACGGACGTTCGAGTAGCGTCTGATGGAGGCTTCCTCGATGCGTTCTATGAGACCCACAAGCCCACGTCGCCAACGACCGGCGTCACGTACCTCTGGGGAGCGCGGTACACCCTGGATGACCGGTTCGAACGAGTGGCCTACACGGCGACTCCCATTGCCACCAGCAAGCCGATGGCGGAGCTCCAGGAAGGAGGAGAGCTGCTCGACGATCCAGCACCGCTGGTCGGACCTGAAAGCGTCTTCGTCGTCACGCGCCTCAAGCACTCCCTGTCTCTCTCCGGGAAGACGGTCTACAGGGTGAGGGAGTTCGATCGAGACAGCCTGACCATGCGGTCCCGATTCGACCTCGACCTGTCTGACGCGGCGGATGGACGCGGACGCGTCGCGAGCCTGCTGTACTCGAATGGGACGATCTTCATGGTGCTCGCGACGACCGTCGCAGATCAGGGCCTCAACGAAGCTGTCGACGACGGAGCACTCTCGGACATCATCCTCGTCAGGATGCGCCGCGACTGGAAGTTCGATCCCGGCAAGGACGTGCGCGTGCTCTCCGCCAGCCGCGAGGACAGGGAAAACTACGTCTCTGGCTTCAGGGAAGCCGGAGGCCTCTACTTCGTCACTCACAAGCAGTCCAAGGGCCTTCCGCCCTCCGGCGAGCACGTTGGCTGGATCAAGGTCTTCGACGGGGACTTCAGCCTTGTGCATGAGGAGAAGGTCAGGAGCACGAAGTGGGGTGCGGGAGGCGGCGAGATGCGTCCGTCACTGGAAGTCATGGGAAGCCGCGTGTTCTCGGGCCAAAGCGCTGGCGATTCTCTTGGTACCGGGAACGCGGAAGTGTGGGTGTACGAGTTCCAGTCCAACTGACAGGACCGGTCCGGCACAGCGATGCACGGGCCGGGTGTCGCCCTGGCGGGCCCAACAGAGAAGCTTGATGGACGTCTCAGGCCGGAGGCGGGCATCGCAGCCACCCTGGTACGCCATGCGCGACGAGGCTGGGTCCCGGTGGCCGGCATGCCATGGTAGCCGAGCAGTCGAAATGCAGCATGGGTAGAATGGACCGCGACTAGAGGAGGCCGGGCGATGGAGCAATTCCAGACTGGGGCGCGTGCCGCGGACCACGAACGGACCGGAATCGCCGGCCCGGGAACACTACAAGACGCGGGGCTGCGAGCATGACCATCAAGGCCTCCTCGCTCCTTTCGCTCATCGCCATCTGGGCGACAATGATCCCTGCGGTGATCGTCCATCCCGGTGCGTGGTGGTCACTCATCTTCGCCTGTCTGGCCTCCGTGGCCGTGGGCGTGAGCGCCTGGCGCCGGTTGGGTGTTTCGCGACTGCTTTCGATTACGGGTGCATGGGTCGGGACGGCCGTGGCCATCGTCGAGACCTCCGACGCAGCCTGGATCTCGATCTTCGCGTTTCTCGCCACGAGTTCCGTCGTCTACAGCATCATGAGGCGCGAGGCCGCGGGCATCGGCGCAGGCATTGCATTCGCATGGCTTGTCGCCGGTGCGGCCGTCGTGGCAAACGGGGCGGGCAGCGCCTGGACAGGCGTCTTTGCCTTCTTGACGACGCTGGCTCTCGCCAACAACCGGGGCTTCCACGCCAAGGGCCTCGCGGCAATACTCTGGTGGGGCATCGCAGGTGGAGTGATGCTTGCGGGTGGGAACTCATGGGCATGGCTCTGCGTGCCCGCCTTCGTGCTGTCTGCGCTTTCGGTGGGCATCACAGACATTCGCATCCCGCGCGGCATTGAGTGGGACCTCTGGGAACGGGACGAGCGGAGCGAACTGGCGAAGTAGCGGAACGCCCGCGGTACACCATTTGGCCAGCCGGGTCTACGATCGCACTGTGACGGAAGAGGACTTCGACGGTGGTGGCTCCGATCTGGGTCCGGATGGCCGCGACCGCGACCTCATGGACGGCTCCTGGGAGCAGCGGTACTACAACGGCCAGCTGCGACATCGCGACTGGCACGGAGTCTATGTCGGTCTCACGCTGCTGGTCCTTCTCGGGCTCGTGATTCCCGGGCTGGTCACGGTGTTCCGATGACCGCCGAAGCGCTGCAGGGCAAGGTCATCGCCATGATCGGGACGGGCACCGATCTCGACCGCGCGATCGCCGTCGCCTGTGCCGAGGCTGGGGCCGGCGTTGCGCTGGGGACCGTCGACCGCAGCCAGCAACAGGAGTTCGGCACCAACTCCATCGCCAACGAACTGTGGGCGATGGGTTGCGAGCACTTCGTCCGGGTGATGGACGGCACTGAGGCAACGGAGATCACCAGCTTCGCAGACGAGACGTGGGACCGGCTGGGCCGCTGCGACGCGCTCATCGCCAACTTCGAACTGGTGTCGTTTGCGGACCTCGACGAGCTCTCGCCGGATGAGTGGGAGCGGTCTCTGCGAGTGAATCTCACCGGGCCGTTCCTGGCCGCCCAGGCTTTCGGCCGCCTGATGGAGCGTTCCGGGGGGGGGCTCGTCGTGTTTGTCGCTACCGAGCGCAAGGACGCCGACGCTGCGTGGACTGCCGCCCGCGCCGGGCTCGAAGGGCTGGCAGCTCACATCGAGCGAGCCTGGGGCGATGCGGGCCTGCGCGCCCGAGTCGCCTGGTGCTTCACAGCCGACACCAGGGCAGCCGCGAGACACTTGCTGGAGACGATCGCGGCCGACTGAGGTGTTCCACGACGGTGACTTCGCAGTCGGGGTTCTCCGGCGATCGCGTAGGAGTATAGTAATCTAGCGATGCCAGCCGAGTTGCAGCCCCGCGAGACGATTCCGCCAGCACGAGTGGCCGTCTCGGCGATCGTCGAACTCGTATACGCGCTCTTCGCCATCCCGAGCATCTGCAGCCAGGGAGGGAAGTGCGGACACCCCGGAGTTCGAGCTGTACTGGAGCGGTTCCCGGGGATTGCCGACAACGTCTCCCGATTCTGGGGCGACGGGTACCCGGAGTGGTCCGAAGTGCTTCTCCTTGCTCACCGTGCCGGCACTCTGCTCGACGAGCGACCGGAGCGGTTCTTCTCCTTGCTCGACGGAGTCCTGCTGCAGGAGTTGGCTGTTCCAGAACTGCCCACGGAGCCCATGGAGGTGCGGGGAATCATCGAGGGGCGGCTCGCCAGGTTGCGCACCGGTGCTGAGATCCGGGAACGCTACCTCCAGCTACTCCGGGAAGTCTGGACTATCCTGGAGCCGCTCTGGGACACGGAAGGACATCCGGCAGCCCTCGGCATCGCCGCCGGACTTCGCCAGCGCCTGGCCAGGAGCCCCGAGATCGCTCCCCTGCTTCCGAAACACCACTTCGCCGTGCGAGAGCATTTTTCCCCGCTGGTCGAGCGCGCCTGTCGCCGTCACGAGGCCGTGCTCGTGCCGCTTGCGCTGGCCGGGGCGGGGGTGGCGATCTTCGCGCTACCCGATGTGCTCATCATCGCGTTCGGCCCCGAGGCCGAGGCGCGGCCGCAGGCTGCTCGCGGGCAGGCCGAGGCGGCTGCCGCGAGTTTCAAGGTGCTCTCCGATCCGACGCGTCTCGCGATGCTCAAGACTCTGCATGCGGACGCGTGGACCATCACCGACATCGCCCGGCTCTACGACCTCTCTCAGCCAACGGTGAGCGTCCACATGAAGG
>CAZCDK010000115.1:4180-9218 GCA_964497285.1 uncultured Anaerolineaceae bacterium
GTACTGCGGCAAGCCGGGCTCGTGGAACAGGAGCGCCGGGATGGACGCACGCTGTACCGGGCTTCCCGAGACAAGACCCGAGCATTTGTGGCGGCGGCGGTCGAGGAGATCTAGCTTGGCTTGAGGCTGCAAACCGTCGGTTCGGCGCTCTTTGTCTATTGACTTAGTGATATCGCTATGTTGCAATGCGCCTGCAGAGAACCACAAGGGCAGAGGAGCTCCGCGATGCGCAGCGCGTTCCCGTCTTTCACGAGCAGCAACCCGTACGTTCACGAGATGCTGATGGCGATCGAGCACGAGCAGCGGGAGCAGCTGCTTCGGCGCCGGGCGGTGCTTGGCCTTCCATTGCATCCCCGCCGATCGATCCGCTGGAAACTCGCGCACCATCTGCGTGCCATCGCGGACCGAGTCGAACCGCCCGTCGCAGCGAACTCGACGAACGGGAGGCAACCGGTTGGCACTACGGCGACCGGGGAACACCGTCCATGGGAGCATTTGCCAAACGCCAGCCGTCCAGCGCCGGAATGAGCAGCGGGCTGAGCGGAAAGACGGAAGCCGTCCGGAAAGGCAGGAATCCGAGCCGCGCCGCGGACCGAGCCGAGGGTTCATTCGTGGCGGAACACGTCCAGGCGGGGACGAGTCCTCGCTCCCTGCAAGCAACGATGAACGCGGCGCCGGCCGCGACCGCAAGCCCGCGCTGACGGTGACGCGGGTCGGTGCCGATCTCGATTTCGGCCTCGCCCCCGCCGATCGCGCAGGCCACGCAGGCGGCCGCAACGGAGCCATCATCGGCCCAAACGACAGCACCGAACGAGCGGTGCGTGAAGGCCCCTGGGCCACCCATGGTCCGGACCACCCACGGATCGATGCCCGAACCGAAGGCTGCCGCCGCCTCAGCACTCAGCGGTTCAAGCCGGTAGCCTGGCGGAAGCGTGGGCGCGGGAGGCTGCACGCCAGCGCGGCGGAACTCGATCCGCCGCTCCTCGACCGGCAAGAGCTCGCGCAATGGTGCCGTCCAGCCGTCGCTCGTGGCGACCAGGAGGCGCTGTTCCTGCAAGGAGGTCAGCCAGTCGGACTGAAGGGCACGGATCACCTGGTCGGCCAGGGCTGCGTCCGCGATCCCCGTTGCCAGGCAGAACCCGTTTTCGAGACAGAAGAGCGCCGACCGCGGGTCATCCCGGTCGTCCACAAATACCCGCCCGGGGAGACCGCCTTCGACCAGCGCATGCGCAAAGGCGAGATGGCCCGCAACGTGAGGCGAGGGGATGAGCCCACGCGCCCGCGCGAACCGGGAGGATTCCAGCTGGTGCACCAGTGCAAGATACACGGACGGAGCCGTAGGCAGGTTCGCGATCGGGTGGCCGGGCGGCTGACCGCAGCGCCCCGCCGCAGGCGAACGGTATCCTTCGCACCTGGAACGGTCGCGGAGTAGTCTTTGCCGCGGACGCAATGCCGCGAGGGGGAAGCCATGCCAGAACCTGCCCGATGGCTCGATCAGGTGCAAGAAGCAGTCATCGATCCCGATCGGCCCATCTGCGATCCGCATCACCATCTCTGGGACCACCCGGCAAACAGGTATCTGCTCGATGAGCTCCTCGATGACATCGGCAGCGGCCACAACGTGGTGAGCACGGTGTTCGTGGAGTGCGCCTCGATGTACCGGGCCGATGGCCCGGAGTCCTTCCGGCCCATCGGCGAGACGGAGTTCGTCCAGGGCATTGCTGCGATGAGCGCCAGCGGCGGCTATGGAGCGGCCCGGGCGGCATCCGGCATTGTCGCCTACGCGAACCTCGCGCTTGGTGATGAGGTGCTCCCGGTACTTGAAGCCCATATGGCCGCGAGTCCCAACCGGTTGCGGGGGATTCGCCACGCTGCCGGCTGGGACGAAAGCCCCGCGGTCCGCAACTCGCACACAGATCCGCCGAGGGGGCTGCTCCTTGACGCGAGCTTCCGGCGGGGCTTCACGCACCTGGACCGCCTCGGGCTGTCCTTCGACGCATGGCTCTACCATCCGCAGATCCCCGAGCTCACCGATCTCGCGCGCGCATTCCCGGACGTCACCATCGTCCTCGATCACTTCGGAGGGCCGCTCGGCATCGGACCGTACGAAGGTCGCGGGGCAACTGTGTTCGAGGACTGGAAGCGCAGCATGGCCACACTGGCTCGGCTGCCAAACGTCGTGGCCAAGCTCGGCGGCCTGAACATGCCCTTGAACGGCTTCGGCTGGCACAAACGGGAGGCACCGGCCACTTCGGCCGAGCTGGTAGAAGCGACGCGCCACTACTACCTGCATACGATCGATCTCTTCGGCCCAGGACGCTGCATGTTCGAAAGCAACTTCCCCGTCGACAAGGCGAGCTGTTCGTACCCCGTGCTGTGGAACGCATTCAAGGAGATGGTGAGGGACTTCGCTGAGGACGAAAAGGCGGCGATGTTCCATGACACGGCCGCGCGCGTCTACCGCCTCGGCCCCACCCCGCCCTAGTTCCACTCGCAGCCCGGCGTCGGGTCAGAAGTCGGGGGAGTCGGGCCCGAGCTGCGCCGTAGTGGTCGAGGCGCCAGGCGTGTACTCGTCCAGCAGAGCGGTGAGCGTCGCGAGTGCCGCGGCGATCCCGGCTTCGGCCTTATCGTGGTGAGCCTCGACGACGAGCAAGGCCTCCGTTGTTTCCGGGTTGGCGGCGCTGCCCCGGCTCTGCCTCCAGCACCAGCGCCGCGCGATGGTGTTGCCAGCATCGTCGACAAAGATGATCTCGCCCGGCTCCGGGTGCTCGGTTGCGACCCCGCCCAGGTCGTCGAATCGCTCATTGCCAGTCGCCTCGGCCACGGTGATCCCGCCAACGACGCGAGCCGTGTCGACGACCAGCACCGGTAGCGCGTGCCGGATGCTGGTCAGGTTCCCGATGTCGACCAGGGGGTTGATCGTGGGAAGGTCGCCATGGTGGGTGAGCCGGCGCAGGAGAGCCTCGGCGGCGTTGCGATACCTCGTCGGCGGCACTCCGAAGGCGCCGAACACCAGGCGCCAGGCGGCAATGCTCGGAAGCTCCGCCAGCGGCGTTGATCCAAGGCGCCCACGGACCGCCGCTTGCTCCGCCCGGAACGCTGCGGCAAGAGCTTCATCGGCGGCGCAGTTGTCGAGCCCACTGACCTGGACCACTCCTGCCCGAACGGAAGGGAATCTCTCGATGACGCGCGGGTGGTAGCGAAACACAGCCCCATTCTCGCACCGTGGCTGCTTGCTCGCGCACTCGCCTTCTTGCTCGCCACCGACGCTTTCGGTCGCGCAACCGGGCAAGTTACTACGAGTGGGTCCGACCTTGGGGTCCGTTCGGACCGTCCGGAGAAACGCGCGGCATGTTGACATGTCGTCGCCACGCGACCGGCGGCTCGCGCATCCTCGCACGCCGGCTCATGAGAAGGACATCCCATGCCTCGTGCAAGCAAGGTGCGACCCGCTGGAGGCCCACGGGTGGAGCCCGCCACACCCGAACCGCCGGCCCTGGGCGAGCGTCTCGACCGGATCTGCGACGAGGTGCTTTCCAGCGCCGAACAAGCCCGCCTGGCATTCGAGGGCATCCCCGACGAGGGTCTCGCCAGCCGGGACAACCTCCTGGCCTACGCGGCCCTCCGCGAGCACGAGCTGGCTGATGTCCAGTCCGAGCTGGCGGCGCGCGGACTATCGTCGCTGGGGCGCCTCGAAAGCGCCGTGATCGACGGGCTGGAGAACGTCCTCAGCTGGCTCGGCCGCGATGTCCGCCCGGCCGGGCTGCGACGGGTCTCGGCAGATGAAGCCAGGCTCATCCTGGGGCGGCGAAGCCGGGCACTCCTGGGACGTCCCCGGCCGGGCCGGTCCACGCGGGTGATGGTAACCGTGGATGCCGCCGCCCTCGCAGAGCCGCACCTGCTCTTCGACCTGGTCGCCGAGGGGGTTGATCTAATCCGCATCAACACCGCCCACGACAGCGCCGACGATTGGGCCCGCATCATCGCGGCGGTCCGGGACGCGGAGAGCGCCCTTGATCGCGAAGGGCGGCCTCCGGGTCGCCGCTGTCGCATCGCCCTCGACCTGGCGGGGCCCAAGATCCGCACCGGGAGCATCGAGGCCAAACCGCACCGGCTGAAGCTCAAGCCGAAGAGCGCAGCCGGCCCGCACGGCCCCGGCCTCACCGGCTGCATCGACCTCACCGCCGAGACGAGCGAGGCACCGCACGGCGGACACGGCAGTTGCGCGTTCGTGCTTGCCGCGCCCGGCGCCGGGGACCTGGACCAGCTGCGCCCACGGGATCGCCTCACCTTCACCGATGCGCGAGGGAAGGAACGCGAGCTGCAGGTGCTCGCCCTTGAAGGCGAGCGTGTGGTTGTCCGGCTGGCGCGCTCCGCCCATCTGGGCGACTGCACCAGGCTCCACGGTCCGGGGGACACCGTCGTCCCCGTGGTGGGGCCCGCGCCGACGCCCGCGTGGATTGAGGTTCGCCGGGGCGACAGGCTGCGGCTGGTCCGCGACGCCTCGCAGCCCGGCCGGCCGGCGGACGAGCGCGGCCCGGCGAGCATCGCCTGCACGGCGCCGGAAGCACTCCTGTCGGTGCGAGCCGGCGATCGCGTCGCGTTTGACGACGGCAAGGGGTGGTGCCGCGTGGTAGCGGTGGAGCACGACTACGTCGAACTCGACGTGGAGGCGCCCGAGGCGCCCATGAAACTGCGGGCCGGGAAAGGGATCAACTTCCCGGATTCGCGCGTGAATCTCCCGGCCCTGGCGGACGAGGACATGGCTAACCTGCCGTTCATTGTTGAGCATGCCGATCTGGTCGCGTTGTCCTTCGTGCACGGTCCCGACGACGTGCGGGCTCTGCACAGGTGCCTGGAGGCCCTTGGAGCGGATTCCATCGGGGTAGTGGCGAAGATCGAGACCGCCCAGGCGGTGCACAACCTGGGAACGATCGTGCTCGCAGGCCTCGAACGCGAGCCGTTCGGGGTGATGATCGCGCGCGGCGATCTCGCCGTCGAAGTCGGCATCGAGAACCTTGCCCTGCTGCAAGAGGAG
>CAZCDK010000116.1:0-8741 GCA_964497285.1 uncultured Anaerolineaceae bacterium
GGTTGGGGAGCCGTCCCCGATGAACGCCATCTCCAGATCCTCCGCCGGCATGTGTCGAACATCCGCCGCAAACTCGGCGGGACACCGGCGCGCCGGGCCGTTCGCACCGTTCGCAGCGCGGGTTACCGCTTCGATTCCCGCATCGCCGGGTAGCGTCGCCCCCCGCCCGCTGGCTAGGTTCTACCGCGGTAGGTGGAATCGCCCTGGTCGATCCAGCAATCGGCCAGGCGGTGCTGGTAGCCGTCTGCAACGTCCAGCGGGAAGCCACGCACATAGGGCCACGTCAGCGCCACCACGCGCTCACTGACGAAGTTGATCCCCACATTCAGGTCCAGCAGCTTCCGCTGGATTTCGTACCCGATCGCGCGGCGCTTGTCCTCGTTCAGCTCTACCCGCTGCGCCACGATGAGCGCGTCCATCTCCTTGTCTCGCAGGGGGAACGAGTTCTTCGTGCCCTCGCTGTGGAAGTACGGGTACACCCTATCGTCGAGGTCGACCCAGCCGTCGTCAGGCCCCACCACCCAGGGCGCGTTCAGCGACAGCAGCCGCTGCCCAAGGTCGGCGGCGGGAACGGGGTAGACCTGCACATTCAGGTCCAGGGTCTTCTTCAGCTGGTCGAAGATCACCGTGCCCATGCGGAGGTTCTTCTCGGCCTCATCGACCACGAGCAGACCCAGCGCTTCCGTTGGCAGCTTCTTCTCGCTCGTGAAGGCCGCCAGCAACGCCTTCGCGTCCTTGATGTCCTCAGCCCTGCCGCTTGTCCCGGGGCGGAAGCCGGGCCGGGACGAGAGCTCTGACTGTGGCAGCGTCCATCGTTTGATCGGCCAGCTGATCCACGGCTTCCCCTCCCCGGATCCCGCGAAAAACTGTTGAAGCATGTCTCGCCGGTCGAGCGCCATGCTTACGGCCGCGCGGAAGCGGGGGTCCGTGTAGGGGAACTGCTGGACCGAGAAGCGCATCCCAAAGAAGCGCGAGAGCCCGACCGTGTCGTCCCGCAACTGCGGGATGGCGCTTCGCAGCCTGTCTGCCTGGGGGCGGCCGACGAAGGCCACGTCCAGCTTTTTCGTCCGCAGCCACGCCTCCACCTCCGCGGTGTCTCGCGGCTGCAGCACGTCGATCCCGTTCAGCAGCGGCCGGCCGTTCGCGCCGTGCCACGCCGCGTTCTTCGTTACGCTCGCGAACTTCCCCTCCGACCACTCCACCCATCGGAACGGCCCGCTTCCCACCTGGTTGTCGAGCGAGAACCCGTTCTGGGCGACTTCGGGCGCGATGATGAACGAATTCACGTCCGCAAACTGGCTCACCATTGCCGCCAGCGGCGACTTCAACTTGATCGTGACGGTCGACGGATCGCTCACCGTGACGGATTCGACACTCGTCCACTTCGCCTTCCGGATGAACGAGGCGTCGCCCTCGATCTGGCGCTGCAACGTAAACTTCACGTCGTCCGCTGTCACACTGCGCCCGCCGAGCGGCGCCCGGTCGTGCCACCGGGCGCTCGGGTTCAACCGGAACGTGTAGGTCTGGGGATCAGGCTGTTCGGGCAGCGCTGTCGCCAGGTCTGGCACTATCGTTCCGTCGCCCATGCTCTGGTAGGCAAGCAGACGGCTAAAGACCATCGCCTGCTGCCCGTAGAACGGCGCCGATTGCGTCTTCTGCGGGTCAAACCTGGCCGTCCCGCCCTCTCCGGTCACCAGGAAGCCCGTGTATCGGAGCGTGCCTCCCGGCTGGACGCCCGCCTGTCGCGTGGGCGTGGGCGAAGCGCCGGGCGACGCGGTCTCATCTCTCGCGGCACCGATTGGCGGTGTTGGGCTCCCCTTCCCGCCGTCACACCCGATCGACGCGAGGCCGGCAGCACCGGCCGCACCCGCAGCGGCGCCGATAAACCAGCGACGCGTCCCCCGCCTCTGCCCAATCCGTTCCAGGTCCATCCAGTGATGCATGGTACTGGTCGGGCGGTCTATGGGCGGGCAAGCGGCCGTCGCGGCGCCTACGCCACGGGCTCGCTGATCCGCTGCACCCGCCTCACGAGTTCTTGCTCCTGCTCGGTCAGCGTCTCCCAGGGCTTTCGCATTTCAGGCATCAGGGGAAAGATGTGGACCGCATCCCAGCCGCAGACGTCCTCGCACAGGCGGCAGCCCGTGCACTTCTTCAAGTCGACCGTACTCACCCCAAAGAAATCGGAAATCCGGTCCGAGTGTTGCAGACTCAGAGCGTCGAACGGGCAAATGCCTATGCAGAGCTCGCACCCGGCTCCAATGCACTTGTCCTCGATGACAACAGCGTGCGGCCAGTCGTTCTTCTTGAGCCCCAGGCAGACGTTGTCGTAGGTGTCGAGAATCGCTTCCGGCGGGCAAACCACCCCGCACGCACCGCAGTCGATGCAAAGCGTGGGGTCGATGACGTGGAGCTGATTCCGCTCCCCGGTGATGGCGTTCGTCGGGCAGCGCTTCGTGCAGGCGGTGCAGCCAATGCAGGTTTCTATGATCTTGTAGGCCAAGCGATCCCTCGCGCGCCTGCACTCACCTGCCCCGCGGCGGGTGGCTCGTCAATCTTAGGTGCGGCCCTACAAGCGCGGCAATCTGGCGCGTCGCGCCGATTAGCGCCAACATCCCGGAGCGTCACCGCAGGAAGGTGCTGATCGCCTCTTTCAGCTCCTGGATCTCCGGAAAGCGGCCTTGCGAGCGCTTGGAGAAGACCACGTCTCCGTTCACCTCAACCTCGAACAGGCCAGCACCACCGGGCACGAGTGTGAGCCCCCGGGTGCAGTCCGCGTACGCCAGCAGCAACTCCTGCGCCGTCCACGCGGCGCGTGCCGTGTGGTCTCAAGGCACGCAGTAGGTGATCGAGATCTCGAGCCCCCGTTCGCCTGTAATGGTCGTTTCACTCCCCAGGTGTCCCAGTAAGTTACCGCTTCCACCGGCTGCCGGAGGCCGGTGCCGAACTTCCCCATCGGCCAGCCGACAGGGATGAGCGCGGCTGTGTCGACCGTGTCGGGGATGCCGAGGATCTCGCGCACCTTCGCCTCGTGCAAGCGATGGATTGTGGTCAGCGCGGTGCCGAGACCGAGGGCCCTGGCCGCCAGCATGAGGTTCTGAATGGCCGGGTAGATGCTGGATCCGGAGGCGAGGTCGTTGGCGCGCGTGCCCCCGCCAAAGCAACAGGGAATGATGATCACCGGCACCTCGGCGAGGTGGTCCGCGAGATACTGCGAGCTTCGCAACACCTTCTCGTTGCTCTCCGCCCACTCGGGCGCAAGCGGGCGGCCTGCCGAACCGCCATAGCCAGTCGCGCGGTACTGCGCCCACCCTTCACTGTAGATGGCATGGAGAGCCTTCTTCTTCTCGGGGTCCGTCACAACGAGAAACCGCCAGGGCTGCCGATTGCCGCCGCTCGGCGCCCGCGTTGCCGCCCAGATAATCTTCTTGATGTGCTCCTCGGGAACGGGATCCGGCTTCAGGCGCCGCATCGCCCGTTGGGTGCCCACGACTGTGAAGAAATCGGCCTCTGTGATGGCAGGTTCGGACACATGATGCTCCAATGCTCGTGGTGATTGCGCATCATACGGGAGCCCCGGCTACAAGATTGGTGGCTTACGCCAGTACTATGCATCTATAATTAGATTGCGCGATACGAGCATTCTCCCGGCGAGCCGGGGTGACAACTGCCACGCGACCCCCAAAGGAGCACACGAATGATCTCTCTGAGCCGCATCCTCCGCCCTTCACATGTTGCCCATGCCCACTGCGACGGCCCTTGCGGCGTCTATGACCCCGCCTCGGCCCGCATCGCGGCCGAGGCAGTTCTCTCCATGACGAAGAAGGCTGTTGCCCTCCAGGGCAACGACGCCGCCATGTGGAACAGCTTCACGCGCTTCGCAAACATCAAGGAGCAGCAGGCCGAAGCCGTGAAGAAGGAGCTCGACATCCTCTGGCACGACTACTTCAAGCCCGAGCACCTGGCGAAGTACCCGGACCTCCACGACACCTTCTGGAAGGCCGCCAAGCTCGCCTCCAAATGCAAGCAGGAACTCAACGTCGATGCCTGCAACGACCTCCTGAAGGCCATCGAAGGCGTCCACACGATCTTCTGGGCGACGAAGGGACGCGACGTGCCCTTCTATTTCGCCAATCCTGCATGATCGCCGCCGGCCGCCCGAACGGGCGCGTCCCACTTCTGTTCGGCCTCGCCGTGGCCGCGGTCGCCGTGGAAGCTGTGGTCGCGGCCTGGTGGGTCAGGCGGCGTTTCCTGCGCTTTGAGGTCGCGGGCACGAGCATGCTCCCTGCACTCGAACCCGGTGACTTCGTCGTTGTTGACACGGCAGCCTACCGCGACGTCCTGCCACATCGTGGCGATGTCGTCCTCGCACGTGACCCGCGTGCGCCGGGGTTCACGCTGGTGAAGCGCGTCTCCAATGTCGATCTCCACCAGGGTGTCTTGTTGCTCGGTGACAACCCCGAAGAGAGCACCGACAGCCGCACCTTTGGGCCTCTCCCAGCCGGTGCGATCGTCGGCCGCGTCCGCTGGCGTTACTGGCCGCTTCGCTCCCTCGTGCGCGTCAGGTAGGGCGGCGTTTCATCGCCCTTCGCGCGCTAGGTGCGCGTACACGAGCGCGTCTGTCGGGAACGCGAGGTCGGGCGGCGCCGCCGGTTCGAACCATGCAAGCTCTGTGAACTCCCCGTCGACCGGATGCAGCTTCCCGCCTGTCACCCGGCCCCGGAACCATATCCCCACGGTGTGCAGTCGCGGGTTGTGGAAGTTGGAGTGCACCGCTACGACTTCGCCCAGTTCGACGTCGAGGCCCGTCTCCTCGCGGAACTCGCGGATGGCGGCCTCGCGCACCTCCTCGGTCCATTCCACATACCCGCAGGGGATGCACCACCGGCCCTCGTACTCCCCGGTGGCACGGCGGCCCATCAAGACCCGTCCTGGACCGTCCTGCAACACAACCGCCACGCCGACCGCGGGGTTCCGGTAGCGCACATAGCCGCAAGCACCGCAACCCGGCCGGCTCTCGCCGCCGGTTGCCGGTGCGAGTTGGGCACCGCACTCCGGGCAGTACCGGTAGGGGTCGGGCAGGCCCTCGTGTGCCGTGGTCACGCGCTTAGCCTAGTGTGCCCACGGCCGCGCAGCCACTTGCGGGCTGCGCCTTTCGCGCTAAGCTCGGCCGCCAGATGGCTGGAGCCCGCGTCGTTGTCCTTGGCAGTTGCATGGTGGACATGGTGGTCCGCATTCAGCGCCCGCCTCTTCCTGGCGAGACGCTCTTTGCCCGCTCATTGGAGACGTTCGTGGGCGGCAAAGGCGCCAACCAGGCCATCGCCGCCCAACGACTTGGCGCGCGCCAGGTCACGCTCATCGGACGCGTCGGTGCCGACGCATTCGGCGAACGCGTTCTCGAGGCCCTCCAGGCCGACGGCGTCGGCACGCGCCACGTCGGCGTGGACCGCGACGAAGGCACCGGCGTTGCCATTCCCCTTGTCTTCGACGATGGCGGCAACAGCATCGTCTCGGTACCGCGCGCCAACATGCGCATCTCGGAAGCAGATGTCGAGGCCGCCTCAGGCACCATCGCCAACGCGCACGCCCTGCTCCTCCAGTTCGAAGCGCCGATGGGCTGCAACCTTCTCGCGGCGGGCCTTGCCCGTGCGGCCGGTGTGACGGTGATCCTCAACACCGCCCCCGTGAGCGACTGCCCCCCGGAACTCCTGGGCAGGTCCGATGTGATCGTCGCCAACGAAGTCGAGGCAGCCCTGCTGGCCCCTGGGAGGCCTGCGACGCCCGCGGAGCAGGCCCGCGCGTTTCTTGCCGCCGGACCGCGCATTGCCATCGTCACGCTCGGCGCCGAAGGGGCCGTCTTCGCAACCGCTGCCGGCGCAGGGCACATCCCGGCCTTCGCGGTCGAATCGGTCGACAGTGTCGGCGCCGGAGACGCGTTTTGCGGTGCGCTCGCGGTCGCCTTGGCGGAAGGCGCTGATCTTCCCCCGGCCGTGCGTTTCGCCTCCGCCGCCGGGGCGCTCACCGTCACGCGGCCCGGTGCTGCGCCGTCGCTGCCATCGCGGGCCGAAGTCGAGGCGTTCCTGCTGAGGCGACCCCGCGAGAGTGCCCGCACGGGCCATTGACAGGGGGCCACCAGGTCGTCGAAGATCAGACAGGTTTGCCGAGGTTTGACCAAGAGTGGCTGATTCGCAATCATCAAAGCAACGCTGGCTCACACTCGGGGCCGCCGCGGAGCTCCTTGGTGTCAGCGAGTCCACGGTGCGGCGCTGGGCCGACGCCGGCGAGGTGCACTCGTACCGGACGAGCGGCGGCCATCGGCGCATCCTCGAGGAAGACCTGCGCAAGATCGTCGCCTCGATCGCTGCCGCACCCTCAAGAGACGCTGATCGGATCAGCGACCTTGCCCTGGCCCGTGTGAAGCGCCGCATGACCCGCGGCCGCCAGACTCACTCGCTCGCTTCGTTCACAGACCTGACCGAGTCTGCCCGGGACCGGCTCCGCATGATGGGCCGCCAGCTCGTGGACCTCTTCGCGCGCTACATCGCCTCGGGTACGAAGGGCGAACGCTTCACAGAGGACGCCCGGACGATTGGCCGGGAGTACGGCCGCACGCTCGTGGCCGAACGGGTTCGCCTCACCACGGCGATTGCCACCTTCAATTCCCTGCGCCGCTCCCTCGAAGAGACCGCCTCGCAGATCGCAACCGAAGCGGGGCTCGCCACTGACGATGCCGTCGAAGCCGTCGAACGCACCCTCGAACTCGCCGACGTGGTCCTGGAGGGGATGGCGGGCGTTTATGAGCTGTCAGTAGTCAGTAGCCAGTAGTCAGTGTGCGAGGGGTCGCGGCGTGAGCCAATCCTACAGGGACCTCCTTGTGTGGCAACGGGCCATGGATCTGGTCGTCGAAGTCTACGATGTCAGCAGCCGTTTCCCGAAGGGAGAGGCTTTCGGGCTGACGGCTCAACTCCGCAGCGCCGTCGTTTCGGTCCCATCGAACATCTCAGAAGGTCAAGGCAGGCTTCACCAGGGAGATTTCAGGCATCATCTGTCGATCGCGCGGGGATCCCTTGCCGAAGCCGAAACCCAGATTCAGATCGCGCATCGGCTCGGCTACCTCTCTCAGCCGACGCTCGACACCCTGTGGGAGCGCTTTCAGGACGTCGGTCGGCTCCTGAACGGGTTCATCCGCTCGCTCGAAACGTCTTGAGGCCGACGATTGCGAAGCTGGCGACTGACAACGGACTACTGACTACTGACTACTGACTACTGACTCGGCTCCATCAGCCCCTTCAGGCCGTACTTCTCGACCGGGCCGAGGGCGATGACTTCGTAGAGGCCGATGCCGTTGCGCTTGCCGGCGGTGACCTGGGAGATCTGCTGGACGTGGAGGTTGGTGGGGTCCATGGGGTTCTCTTTGGCGAGGTCGAACTCGACGCACTCGATCTCGTCGGGGCCGACGTACATGCCGTGGCCCCATTTGGGGTCGCCGTAGCCGATGCCCTTCATGAGGAAGCTGTACATCGGCTTCACCTGCACTTCGAGTTCGTTGCCGCCCGTCGGTCGCAGGTGGAGGGTAGCCGACTCGAGGCGGCGGGTGCCCTTCTTGAAGACGAGGTCGTGGTCGACGGCGGCGTTGGTGGCGGTGGCGTTCGGGTATGGCGTGAGGATGACGCCGGATTCGTGCCAGCGCGTGCCATCGGGGTACTCGGAGACGGTGAAGAGGATGCCGAGGTCGTCGAAGTTGCAGGGGGCCCAGTTCCAGAAGAACTGCGGCGCCTGGGTCGAGGGCGCGCCGCGCAGGTCGCGGCCACCGACGCCCCGCACGCCCCACGAGTGGTCGCGGGTGCCCCACCAGGGGGTCGAAAGGTCGAACGCCTTCCCGTCGATGGAGAGCTTGCCCGTCCAGTTGCCGTGCTGGGTCATGCGGGTGTAGTCCATGGCGACGTTGTTGCCGACGCGGCGGAGGAAGTGCGGTTCTTCGACCGGCAGCGAGCGCGCTTCGAAGACGAGGTCGGCGGCGATGCCGAACTTGTTCTTCGCGACCTTCAGGCGGATGCGGTGCAGGGGCTGGACGATCTGCACGGTGATGGGCCCGACGCGGGTGTCCATGCGGTCGGAGCCGAGGGCACGCGAGGCGCGAATGGCGCGCTCCTTGCCCTGGTGGACGATGGCAATGGCGGCGTCCATGACACCCAGGTTCGGGTAGACGCCCATGGCCACGGCCATGTAGACGGAGCCGTCGCGGTTGTATGCGCCGAAGTAGTAGCGGTCGTAGAAGTTGCGGTCGCTGGTGAAGACGCTATCGACCGTGTAGGGCGTCTGGTGGATGAGGTACTCGTCGGCGGGCGTGAGCATGGCGGGGCTCCGGTAGTTAGGATGGGGCGAATCTACGCGGGGAGGGGGAAGGGGTCAAAGGGGGCTTATCCCCACAAAGGCATCGCGTCCGGGGCAACCGGCACACCGCGACCTGTGCTCCGAAACCTGCGCGGAATACCATAAGACAACATCTGCTTGGGCTTGGAACCCCACGGTCAGGCAGGTTGCGTAGGACGCCGGAGGCAACGGGTGGACGTTATTGAGCTGCTGACACACCCCGAAGAACGAATGAATGCTGAATACAAAGAGTGGCTCGACCTGAGTGATCCCGACCACCAAGCGATTCTCGCCCGAGCGCTAATAGCCCTTGCCAATCACGGAGGAGGCTCCGTGGTGCTGGGTTTCAAGAGCTTGAGGCATGGGGTACT
>CAZCDK010000116.1:8751-9164 GCA_964497285.1 uncultured Anaerolineaceae bacterium
TCATCGGGGACGCGATTCTATTCTCGGTGGTCGCCGTATCATTAAAAAAAAACGAGAAGTCTCTTCGGAAGGGCAGCCTATACATGCGCCGGGTTGGACCAGAGAGCGCGCCACCACAAACCTCGCACGACTGGCGCGTCCTCATAACCTCGTTCTTGGAACGGAACAGAACCGCAGAGAGCCTGCCTACTAAGGGTGATTCACAGCCCACCGCTGGGACGGCAAGAAACGCGGGCGCCGGAGGGAGGACCGTTCAGGACCGGATGTCCCAGATTCCCGCCCCACGACGTGTGGAACGGTCGCTTGGACCCGAAACGACACTCGACGAGGATGAAGCGTACGTCCTAAGGGAGCCGATCAGCGCTACAAGAGTCGAAGCGCTCCGCGAAACTGTACGTGCCTGTCTGGAGAGC
>CAZCDK010000117.1:0-6404 GCA_964497285.1 uncultured Anaerolineaceae bacterium
ACTGGCGACTGGCGACTGGCGACTGGCCACTGGCGACTGGCGACTGGCGACTGGCCACTGGCGACTGGCGACTGGCGACTGGCGACTGGCGACTGGCGACTGGCGACTGGCCACTGGCGACTGGCGACTGGCCACTGGCGACTGGCCACTGGCTACTGGCTACTGCCTGCCGGCACGTCGAGCTCGTGCTTGCGAATCTCCGCCATCACCTTCGCCCCGACGGCTTCGTCCGGCTCAACCACCGGCAGCCGCGGGGCGCCGATTTCGAACCCGAGCTGGCGCATGATGTAGCGGATCGTGCTCGGGCTGCCGTTCATGAAGCAGGCGTTGGTCAACGGCACGAGGTTGCGGTGGATGGCGGCGGCTGCCGGCACCCGCCCGGCCTGGATGTGGTCGTACATCCGCCGCAGTTGACCCGCGACAATGTGCCCGGTCACGGAAATGGCGCCGTAGGCGCCCGTGCACCAGAGCGGGAAGTTGTCGTTGTCGTTGCCGCTCCAAACGAGGAAGGCCGGGCAGCGCTCGATCAGTTCGGCCGAGTGCGCGAGGTCGCCGTTCGCCTCCTTGTCGCCCACGACGTTCGGGATCTCCGCGATCCGTGCGAGCGTGTCGACGGTCATGTTCACGCCGGTCCGCGAAGGCACGTTGTAGACGATGACCGGCAGGCTTGTGCTCTCGGCGACCGCCTTCATGTGCTGGTAGATACCCTCCTGCGGCGGACGCAGGTAGTAGGGCGCAACTGCGAGGATGGCGTCGGCGCCCGCGCGTTCCGCCGCTTTCGCCAGGTGCATCGAATGGCGCGTGTCGTTCGTCCCCGCGCCCGCGACCACGGTCCCGCCCGCGCCGAGTTCCTGCTTGATCTCCCCCCAGAGCCGGCTCTTCTCCTCATCGCTCAGCAGCGGCGCTTCGCCTGTCGTGCCCGTGACGACCACGCCGTCGTTTCCGGCGCGCACGAGGCCGGCCGCCAGGCGGCGCGCGTGGGCGTAGTCGACCTCGCCCGTCGGCGTGTAGGGAGTGACCATCGCGGTGAGAATGCGCCCGAGTACGGTCATCGCGGATCTCCGGGAAGGGGTGGTGACATAGTGTACCGCGAGACCGGTCGCCCTTGCAGCGGCTTGGTGCGTCGGCGGCGAGGTGCTACTGCCAAAGGTAGAGGGCCCGTACCCTTCCTTTCATCGAAAGGCAGGGTTTGTTGTGAAGGATCTCTTCTCCATCGAGGGTAAGGTGGCGCTCGTCACCGGCGGCTCGCGCGGCATCGGGTTGATGATCGCGCGCGGGTTCGTCGAGGCGGGCGCCAAGACCTACATCTCGTCGCGCAAAGCCGACGTTTGCGACGCCGTAGCCGCCGAACTCTCCAGTTCAGGTACCTGCATCTCCATCCCGGCCGATCTCGGCACGGAAGCGGGCTGCCGCTATCTCGCGGGCGAGATCGCCAGCCGTGAACCGAAGCTGCACATCCTTGTGAACAACGCGGGCGCCACCTGGGGCGCGCCGCTGGACGAATACCCCGACGACGCGTTCGACAAGGTGATGAACCTGAACGTGAAGGGGCCGTTCCATCTCACGCGGTTCCTTGTTTCGCAGCTTGAGGCTGCGGCGAGCGACGCCGACCCGGCACGCGTCATCAACATCGGCTCGATCGATGGCTTGCAGGTGCCCGGGCTCGAAACCTACGCCTACTCATCGAGCAAGGCGGCAGTCCACCACCTGACGCGCGTGCTGGCACACCGGTTGTCGGCAAAGCGCATTGCCGTGAACGCGATCGCGCCCGGCCCATTCGAAAGCAAGATGATGGCCGAGACGCTGCGCCGCGGGGGCGATGCGATCCGCGCCTCCAATCCCCTGGGCCGCATCGGTGAGCCCGAGGACATGGCGGGCGCGGCGATCTTCCTCTCCTCGAAAGCCGGCGCCTACATCACCGGCGCCGTCATCCCCGTCGACGGGGGCATTTCGACCCGCCACGGGTAGGCGGCGTCAGCCTCGCAGCGGGTGCCTCCAGCGGAGGCCGGGGAAGCGCGCGAAGTCGCCGTCGGTGGTGATGAACTCGGCGCCGTTCTCGATGGCGAGGGCGGCGAGGTAGGCGTCGGGGACGAGCTTTCCTGTTGCACCCGCTTGGCGGCAAAGCCCTTCGAAAATCTGCCAGTGCCGGGGCCCCGGCGAGACCGGAATCGCTCCGGGAGAGTGGCGAACGGCCTCTGCGAAGTTCAATGCCGCGTCGAGCGGTGTCGGCGACACGAGAGCGCGACGGTGCGTCACGATTCGGATGAAGCCACTGAGGACAAGGTCCGAAACGCCGAATCCGCCGGGGTCGTTGGCGGCAAAGTCCAGCCACTCCCGAAAGCGAGCGTGATCGACCGCCTCTTCTCGAAACGCGTAGATGAGGACGTTGATGTCAGTGAGAAGCATCCCACTCGTCAAGCAGGTCAAGGGTGTCGGCCATGTGGTCGAGGTCGATTCCCGGGGCAAAGCCCTCTTTCCCTGGTGGCGCACGGAAGGTTGGCAGCGTCACATGGCCTCGCAAGCAGACTTGCTGCCGCGCAAACCGCTCCCGAAGGGCAGCTTCCACTATGAGCCCCAGTGTCTGGCCGGTGCGCGCGGCCTCTTCCTTCGCCTGCCGCAGCACGTAGTCGTCAACGGTAACGGTGGTCCTCATCGGAACTGGCCTCGTTCGTCATAGTCATCCATCAGGTCGAGCAAACCGGCGTTGTTGTCGAGATCGACCCCCGGAAACACGCCCGTTCCTCCGCTGGTCGTCAACTCTGGGATGGGTCGCCGCTGCTCGGGCGTGAGCCGCCGGCGCGCGAACCGCTCGCGCAGCGCCTCCTCCACTATGTGGCCGAGGGTCTCACCGGTCCGCGCGGTCTCTTCTTTCGCCTGGCGCAAGACGTGGTCATCTACCGTGACCGTGGTCCTCATGCATCAAAGCATACCACGGCCGCATCATGATGCGGCGGCCCCCAACCGCGCCTTTCCTCAGTCCGAATCTCCACGCCCCCCAACGGGAGGCTCCGCAACGGCCAGTCAGCAGCCGGGCTCGCCATCGTTGCCGCAGCAATCGCGACGCGTGCGTACCTTCGCCCAGTTGTTCCGCAGCGCCATCCGCAGTTTGGCCGCGAAGGGTGCGTCGTATCCCCGCCAGTTGGAGAACGACGTGCGGAGCGACGGGCGCGGGCTCCCGCTCACACTGGCGCCACCGTCTGCGGATAGACGTCGGCACGCGTTGCTTCGAACGCCGTGATCTTCGCCTCGTCGAGGAGCGTCAGCCCGATGTCGTCGAGCCCTTCCAGCAGGCAGCGACGGACGAACGGGTCGATCTCGAACCTGCGCACGAACGACCCGTCCGGCGTCGACACCGATTGTGTCACCAGGTCGACTACGACTTCCGATGAGGCCAGCTCTTCGGCACGGGCGATGAGGTGGTCGACGTCCTTCTGCGGCAACACGACCGTCAACAGGCCGATCTTGGCACAGTTGTTGCGGAATATGTCGGCGAACGAGGGTGCGATGAGCGCCTTCAAGCCCATGCCCTCCAGGGCCCACGGCGCATGTTCCCGCGACGAACCGCAACCGAAGTTGGGCCCCGCCAGCAGGATTGGGGCGCCCGCAAAGGCCGGGTTGTTCACCACGAACTCCGGGTCCTTTCGCCACTGCTCGAAGGCAAACTCGCCGAATCCCGTGCGTTCGATGCGCTTCAAGTACTGCGCCGGGATGATCTGGTCGGTGTCGACATCCGCGCGATTCAACGGGATCGCCCGGCCACGAACGGTCTCGAACTTGTCCATCGTTCTCCCTCCTATCCCCGCGGCCAATCGCGGATGTCGACGAAGTGGCCAGCAATCGCCGCCGCGGCAGCCATCTGCGGACTCACGAGGTGGGTGCGCCCGCCGCGCCCCTGCCGCCCCTCGAAGTTGCGGTTCGAGGTCGAGGCGCAACGCTCGCCGGGCAACAGGAAGTCGGGATTCATCCCGAGGCACATGGAACAGCCCGCGTCGCGCCATTCGAAGCCCGCGGCGCGGAATACCCCATCGAGACCCTCCTGCTCAGCCTGGATCTTCACCAGCCCTGAACCCGGCACGACCATTGCCCTGACCGTAGAGGCGACTTTCCGCCCCCTCACGATCATGGCGGCAGCGCGCAGGTCCTCGATGCGGGAATTCGTGCACGACCCGAGGAACACGCGGTCAAGCGGGATGTCCTCGATCGCGGTACCCGCTTTCAGGCCCATGTATGCCAGTGCCCGTTCCGCGAGCTCGACAGCCTGCGGCGATGCGGCGTCCGCCGGGTCGGGCACGCGGCCGGTCACCGGCACGCTTTGCGCTGGCGTCGTGCCCCACGTCACGCATGGTTCGATGGAGCCCCCGTCGAAGGTCACCGTCCGGTCGACCGCCGCGACGTGGCGCCCCGGCGTCGCTGGGCAGCGCTCGCCAGGCGTCGAGGGCCCGCTCCCACGCCGCGCCCTTCGGGGCGAACGGCCGGCCCTCAACGTAGGCGAAGGTCGTGTCGTCGGGCGCGACGAGGCCCGCGCGCGCACCGCCCTCGATCGACATGTTGCAGATCGTCATCCGCCCTTCCAGCGAGAGCCGCTTGATGACATCGCCGCGGTACTCTATGACATGGCCGACGCCCCCAGACACGCCAATTTCGCGGATAACGGCGAGGGTTACGTCCTTGGCTGTCACGCTCGGGTGGAGTTCGCCGTTTACCTCCACCGCCATGCCTCTTGGCCGCCCTTGTGGAAGCGTCTGCGTGGCAAGGACATGCTCGACTTCCGACGTGCCGATGCCGAAGGCCAGCGCGCCAAGCGCGCCGTGGGTGGACGTGTGGCTGTCGCCACAAACGATGGTCATCCCCGGCTGCGTCAGCCCCTGTTCCGGCCCAATGACATGGACGATCCCTTGCCGGATATCACCCACTCCATAGAGCGGAACACCGAACTCCTCGCAGTTCGCGCGGAGTGTCTCCACCTGCTGAATGGAAAGCGGGTCTGTCCATGGCTGGTCGCGATCGACCGTTGGGATGTTGTGGTCGACCGTAGCCTGCGTCAGATTCGGGCGTCGTACCTTGCGGCCAGCCAGCCGCAGCCCTTCGACAGCCTGCGCCGAGGTGACCTCGTGGACGAGGTGCAGGTCGATGTAGAGCAAGTCGGGCGTGCCGTCTTCACTGCGGACAAGGTGGTTGTCCCAGATCTTCTGGGCGGTGGTGCGGGGTTCAGGCATGTGGCGTTAACTCCCGTGGACGCGACGCGGACTCTGGACCGGTGGCCCAAAGGTTAGCGCACGGCTCCAGTGCCCGCACCGGCGCGGGGCCCGCGAGCACTCCCCCATCGCTTTCTAACTCCGCTCTTATGGTCAGGCGGGCCCCCCACGCGGTACAGTCACCGTGTGTTCACCACCGTGGACGGTCGGTGAACATCTGTAATGAGGAGAGTTGACGGGAATTCGCACGAAAGGGCACGACGCGGGTAACCGCGCTCACGCAAAGCCAATGGGTCCCGCCATATGCAGGACAGCCGGGCTACCGGAAGAAGAGGCAGCACACCCGCTGCTCAACCGGCAGGAATGTGCATGCTGATTCGCCGATTCCCTCGCGTGCTCGCCGCCGCGGTGGTGATTCTCACAGCCCTGGCTGGCTTCCAGGGCGCGAACGCGTCCTCGCCACTCACGGTCGCCGTGCTTGTCCCCCCCGGCGTACCGGCCGGTTTCGACGCTCCCGTCATCATCCGGGCAGAGGGCGATACACCTGAGCTTGCTAGCCTGGACTTCGAAGCCAGCGGTGGACAGATCATCGGCGTGGTCTCGCTGAACGCGATCGGCCCCGGCGTCGCCGAAGGTACCATCTATGTCAGGCGTGACGTCCCCGGCGACGCCAGCATCATCGTCCGGTCGCAGGGCGTCGAAACAGCCCGGGGCACGGTGCGGTTTGCCGCCTACGGGCAGATCACCGTGAGCGCCACACTCGCGGCCGGCGCTCATGCTTCGGCCCGCACCTGGCGCTTCGAAGTTGTCGATTCCGCTGGCGCCGTGGTGAGTTCGCTTTCGCCGGGAACGAGTGGAGACTCCCCGACCGGTGCGGCCACGTCTCCATGGCTGCCCTATGGCAGCTACACCGTGCGACAGGTGCTCGGGAACGACACGCGTCCTTCCTGCGGCACAGGCGCGTTCTACGCGATTTCCTCGCCGCTGGACGGTACGACGACCGTCACGCTGGCGGGGCCCGCTGCCGCTGCGGCGTTCGCGCTGCTCCCGTGCCCCGAAGCGCCCGCGAGTCTCAGCGTGAGTTCTATGCCCTCCGGCGTGGCGATCCGGCGCGCGGTATCGAGCACCGGTGTCAACGCGCGTAGAAGATGTCGCGATAGGCCGTGTAGACCGACGCCAGCAGCACCGGGGCCGCGGTGATCACCGCCA
>CAZCDK010000117.1:6414-9152 GCA_964497285.1 uncultured Anaerolineaceae bacterium
TGTGCTTGGCGACGTTCGTCATGGCCGACATGGTGACGATGGCCACCAGCGACGAGAGCGGATCCATGAAGAACGTGAACGGCACGAGGAGCGCCGCGGCCATGGTCGCGGTGAGCCCCGGGATCGCCCCCACGAATAGCCCATAGGCGCTGCAGATCATGATGGTGAGGAGGACCTTCCAGCTCGCGAGGAGGACCAGGGCATCGGCACCCGCAACCCGCGCGAGCAGCGTGGCCGCATCGAGCGTCCAGCGGCGCTCGAGCCGGTGCGCTCCAGGCCGGTTCCCCGCGCCCGCCTGCCACCGGCAATGCGGCCTCGCAGGGAGCGGGTACGCTCGCCCCGATCCTTCTCCTGGCAGCATTCGCGCTCGCGTTCCCGGCCGCCCTGGCTGGAACGCGAGTCGCGATGGGCATTCGCAAGCAGTAGTCCTGCCTCTCCTCTCGAACGATTGCAGGGGGCAACGCTTTGGCCGGCGCTTCCCCCTTCAATCGTGTCCGGGGCAGCACGTCCCTGGACGTTCGCGTGTTCCTGATCATTGGTATTAGCGCTTGACTTATGCGGGCTGATCGTTCTTAATTCGAAACGGTACTCGCCGGAACGGTGTGTCGAGTCGTTGTTCTGGCGTGCACGCAATGTCGTTTGGATGTTCGGTTCGGCGGGGTAAACTCGGGAGTCCTGAGGGATTCTATGGCGTTCGATCACCGCCGGGTTTTCTTGCTCGGGATTCTGGCGCTGCTTCTCGGAATGGGCTCCGGTTCGGAGCTACAGCCGCGCCGTGTGGCGCACGCCGCGCCTGTCGAGTCATTCACCGCAACCGATCCCGTCAAGCTCTACGCCGGCGACTTCTCACATGGGGCGGCGGTCGTCGCCCAGCCCAATCCGGCTCTGGGCCTCATCGGCTATTGCGTTGAGGTGGCAAACGCCGGGATCTCCCTGGTGAACCCGGTTGATCCCGCGCGCGGCTTCACGATCGTCAACGGGACGATCACCAGCACGGCGTTTCACGACGGCCCCACCCTCCTCACGGATTCGACCGACGACGTCTATTGCGCCACCATCCAGGCGGGCCTCGCAGGGACGTCGTTGAGCCTCTTCTGGACATACACCGACGGTCTGAGCCCCAGCACAATCGAACTGGAGATCCCCATCGTGTCCGTGGCCCTCAAGGCCTTCGAGGGCCCCATCGGGACTGTCTGCACTGATGGCTGGGACGCCGCGAACGATCTCCCCGGTTTCGCGACCGGCGACACATCGAATCCCCCGCCGTTGCTGGGCGATCCAAACCCGCTGGACGACGTGCGCACGCTCGACTGGACTGCCCCGGCCGGCCGCATTCCAGCGGGCGCACTCCCCTTCAAGCAGGCCGGTGAGTGGTGCATCGGCATTCAGGGTGCCCCGGGGAGTGTGACAGTCTCATTCACCTTCGAGACCGTCTACGACGTGGATCGGCGCCAGGACGACCAGGCTCACACGATCAACACCACCGTGAACGTCACAGGCGTCCCGGAGCTGCGGCATGTGACCATCAACGGCCAGGTGGCCGGCGCCGAGGATGCCAACGAAAACGTCACCGGCGCGATGCACTACGCCTGCGTCATCCCGTCAGGCGCCGCGGACAGCCTTGCCCCCGCCGATATCTACATCACCGCCCTGTCCGCCGGCCAGCCGAATGTCGCGAACCTGACCATTCTCCACAACAACCCCACCGTTAACTTCTCCGGCGTTGCTTCCGGGACGCTCTGTTTCGGCTGGACCTCCTATCAGGCCGGCGAGCAGGCGATCAGCGTGAGAATGGGCGGGACGGCGGTCAACTGGGACACCAACGGTGACGGCAACGGGACCGGAGCCGGGATCCACGGCCCCCTGATCAAGCAGTGGAACCGCATCGACCGCACGGAAATTACCGCCGGCGGCGATCCCCGTGACACGGCCACCACCCTTCTCACCAACAAGTCCACGGTCGAAGCGATCAGCCTCAACGTCGCCGATGGCCGCTTCCTTTCGGGGAGTATCGGGTTCTCGGAATGGGTCCTGGGGTCACATACCGGCATCGCCGGGCCCATGACGAATCTCGCGCTCGACGGGGTGGTTCTCGTGGCCCAGCTCACGGGCAGTTGCGGCTACTTCCTCACGCCCCTCACCGAGACCAGCACCCCGCAGCTGTTGCCGAAGTCGATCAAGGGCGTGAGCTGGGGCGGCCGGTTTGCGCTCACACATGTCGGGACCGTCCCGGTGGCGATGGGCTCGGGACCCACGGACATCCAGATCTCCATCGACCACGACAGCGGCTGTACCCCGGCATCCTCGATCCACATGGCGATCGAGGCCTACTACCCCGGCACACCGAACGTGCTCTTTGGCATCGAGACAGTCGACATCTCGTTCGCTTTCACAATCGGCTCAACCTCGCCGATTGTCGCGTGGGCGGGGCAGACCGTGAGCATCCCCTACTCGTTCTCAGGCACTTGCGCCGTCGACACGGTTCACTTCACGCGGTCGGAGGGTCAGCCCGGCGGGTTCGTGGGCGGCCAGCCCGACTCACTTCTGCTCCCGTTCACAACGTGCTCGGCCACGGCCCAGTACGAAAGCGAAATGCCGGGCGAAGTGGACATCGCCGTCTTCCTCCAAAACAATCCCTATTCCAAAGTCACCTTCCGCATCTACTTCGTGGCGCTCGAAGACCTCACGATAACGGCAACCTCGTCTGCAACGCTGGGCCACCAGGGGAGCGTTTCGGC
>CAZCDK010000118.1:0-9099 GCA_964497285.1 uncultured Anaerolineaceae bacterium
CGAAAGGGCATCGGCCACCGATCGACTGCTTCCGGTATAGACGAAGTTGTTCCATCCCTTCTGCAGTTGGATCACGCGCCCGGGCGGGGGTGCGTGGTTGATCGACGCGACCTTCGCGGCCGCCGCATCGACCCACATCGCGTCGTATGTCTGGATCGCTGTCCAGTCGCCGACAAACGCAGGGGCGCTCCGGGCACTGATCCGGAATTGCCCGGCGCCCTCGTCCCCGGCCGCCCCCGGATCCCACTTCATCGCCCCCGTCCAGTTGTTCGCGAGGTACGAGAGCGCCCCCGGCAGCGCCCCCGGTGCGTCAAAGTGCGCAATATTGCTCCACGATTGCCCAAGCGGCTGCACGATGATCGCCCCCGGTGGTGGCGAAACGGTGCTGACTTCCTTGTTCACGAACGAAAGGTCCACGTTCGGGCCGCCCCACGCGAACGTGGGAACCGCTGGCGTGCCTGCCAGCAAGACCTGGACCGTCTTGCCCGGCGCCCCGCAGCCCGTCGCCTCCGCGGCCGACTTGACACGTAACGCGAACCGCGTCACCGGCCCGAACCCGAAGGCCGTCGTGCTGCCACAGTCAAACCCGTCAACCGTCGCCCGCACCTCGGTCCCCGGCGGCCGGTCCTTCCAGTCGTGCATCGGGTTGCCTGTGATTGCCATCGGCACCCGTGCCAGTGCTGCGCCCGCGTCGATGATCCCCGCTCCCGCCCAGTTCTGCCCGTGCGAAGCTGGCTGCGCGGGCGTTGCTGTCGCCCCTGCGATCTGGATGTAGTCGGCCGCGGTGAGTCCCGAATTGCGGCTCATCATCAGGGCGAAAGCCCCTGTCACCAGCGGCGTGGAGTAGCTCGTGCCCTTGTCCTTGCCATAGCCCCCAAGGTCGGTGCGCGTCGTGCTCGCGATGCTGTTCCCCGGGGCCGCGAAGTCGAGGGCCGGGCCGTAGGCGCTATACGAAGCCCAGGCGTTGCCGTTCAGGTTGTCCGATGAGCCAACAGCGACCACGTTCTGGAACTGCGTGTAGGCCGCCGGGTATCCAGGTCCGGGCTGCGTTGGATTCGAACCGTAGTTTCCCGCCGCAGCCACGATGATGATCCCCTGGCTCTGGGCCGACTGCACTGCGTCCCGCAGCGCCGGGATATCGCCCTTCTGGTCCCCGGCCGGGCTTGCCAGGCTCAGATTGATGATGTTCGCCCCCATCCTCTGGGCATAGCGGATGCCTTCGGCGACGTTGAACATGTCCCCACTGGGCAGTCCGCCGTGTGCGAGCGTGCCGCAGTCGAGCACCTTCACGATCATCAGCTTGACGTCCCACGCCACCCCGGTGACGGCCCGGCCATTGTTCCCGGCTGCGCCTACGATGCCTGCCACCATGGTCCCGTGGCTGTGGCTCGCACTTCCTGGCTTCCCATGGTCGTCCATGACGGCGCCCGTCCGGTCGCTCGACGTGTACCCGCAATCGCGTTCGCGGTCCTTGTCATAACTGACCAGCCGGCACCCCCAGTGGTCGTTCGCGCAGCCGTTGCGATCATGGTCAACCCCGTCGGCAAAGTCGTCGTTGGTGTTCTCCCAGAGGCGCCCGGCGAAATCCTCGTGCGCCAGGTCGATCCCGGTGTCGAGCACCGCCACAACGACCGTGCCCTTCCCCGTGGCGATGTTCCATGCCGCGGGCGCTCCAATCTGCGCCAGGTAGATCGACTGTTCGGTGGCGTAGTACGGGTCATTCGGGGCGTCAGCGGCGAAGACCGTTACGTCGGGCTCGGCCGAAACGACGTTTGGATCGTCCCGAAGCGTCGCCGCGTACTGCTCGGGTGTCGTGCCGGCGGGCACCTGGAGCCTGCGATAGCCCTCTTCCGCAAGTGTTGGCACGTAGCCCGTAGTCGACATCGCGGCGCGAGCCGGCGTCTCGTACTTGACCACAACCCAGCCGTTGTCGGTTCCCGCTACCGGCTCATCCGCCCGGCCTGGTGTCGAGATCGTTCCTGCAACCACGAAGCAGAGGAGAAGTCCGATCCATCGCTTCTGCACGTTCCCTCCCGTGTGCGTATCCGCTCACCTTTGCAGCCCGGGAGTCGCCGTCCGGGCAGGAGTGGGGTCGGTCGCCTTGCGCGTCCCGAGCGCCCGCTCGTCGATGATAACTGCCACATCCCGGGCCTTGTCTACGGTCATGAAAGGCTGCGCTCCGTAGGTCTGCGCGATCGCCAGCATGTTGCCACGGCGGAAGAGGAACCGGTGATAGACGGCGACGAGGTCCGACGACCCCACCGTGTCCCTTACCAGTTGCCACGCACTCGACTGGTTGGCCAGCCCCTTGCTCTTCAGGCGCTCCGAACCGGTGGCCTTGGCATACCTCGCGTCGTAGGTGTTGAAAGCCGCCTGCGCCCCTGCCTGCGTCTCAAACAGGTGGACCTCCATCAATAGGTAGTGGTGGCCCTTGAGCACGCCCGCGAGCTGCCCGTCTGGCTCCAGCGAGACCTGGTACCCCGAAGCGAAGCCCCATTCCCTGGCCAGTTGCGTTCCCTCGTCCGTTCCCGAGAAGAACGGGCTCGCCGCGTAGGTTTCGGGAGTCAGCCCATACGTGTCCGGTGGCACAACCTCAAACGTCCCGCCCAGTTCCTCTTGTGCCGCTGCGTACCTCATCGGCGGTCCCTTCAGCAGTGGGTCGGGGCCGCCCTCCACTCCGCCGGTGCTCGTCCTCCCTGGCGTCCTCGTCCCGCCGCCCCCCGCGGCAAGCGTCGCCGCGTTCCTCGCAGTCCGGTTCGAACCGCCACCGCAAGCCGATAGCAGCAGCGAGGCCCCCGCAGCCCCTGCAAGCCCGAGCACCCCCCGCCGGGAGACCACTCGCTCCACGGTCACGGTTTCCTGGTGGGAGTGGCCGTGGCGCCCCCCGGTGCTACCGCGGTCGGCACAGGCGTCGGCTCAATCGCCGCCTTCCCGCCGAGCGCCTTCTGATCGACAATCGCTGCCATTGCGCGCACGGTGTCGACCTTCATGAAGCCCTCGGCGCCGCTTGTCAGGATCGCCGCCACAAGGTTCCCGCGCCGGAAGAGCGTCTGGTGGAGCACCCGCGCCACGGTCGACGCACCGACCTTCCCTTCGGTCAGCGTCCACGTGTTCGATTGGTTGCCAACCGTCGTCGAACGCACTGGCTGCGCCTTTCCTGCCGATCGCACCTTCTTCTCGAACTGCTCATAGGCCTTCTTCGCGCCATCGCTGGTTCTGAACAGGTGCACCTCGACGTTGACGTAGAAGGCGCCGTTCAGGACGGCCGTGTCGCGCCCTTCGGGAATCAGGCCCGTCTCATAGCCGCCCAGGTATCCCCACTGCGTGAGCAGCTTCTCGCCCTCGTCTGCCGAGGCGAAGGCGCTTGTCTTGCCGTAGCTCTTCGCATCGAGAACGTAAGTCGCCTTGATGTCGGTCAGGTAGGCGGCGTTTCCCGTCGAAGCGTCCTTCCCCATGTCATCAACGCTGATGGCGAACCGGCTCACAGGCATCGCCAGCTGCGGTTCGGTCGAAATGTCGCCTGATGTCTGCGTGTTCGCCGCGGCGGGGAGACTCGTGCTGGATGCGGCGTCCGAGCTCCCGGCATCTCCGCCTCCGCAGGCAGTCGCGAAAACAGGAATGAGCGTGCCGGCGCAGAGCGCCAGCGCAAGCCTGCGGACCATAACTGCTCCGGCTCGTTGGTTTTCCGAGTGTACGGGCGGCCCTTGTTTGGTGCGAGGAAAGATCGGGATAAGGCCGGTTTGCCCTCTCCTAACTCACCACGTTCTACGAAACCAGCCCCGCCTTGCGCGCATCGTCGAGAAAGCGGGCGATGCCCGTGTCGGTCAGCGGGTGTTTCAGCATCTGCGGCAGCAGCGACGGCGGGATCGTGGCGATATGGCACCCGGCAAGCGCCGCTTCGACCACATGCAGCGGGTGCCGCAGGCTCGCGGCAATGATGCGCGCCGGCAGGTTGTACGCCTCGACGATCGCCACGCACTGGCGCACCACTTCCATGCCCTCGCCGCCCACGTCGTCGATGCGCCCCACGAAGGGACTCAGGAAGGCCGCCCCGGCGAGCGCCGCGAGGAGGGCCTGGTTCGCCGAGAAAATGAGCGTCGTGTTGACCCGGATGCCTTCCTTGCTGCAGCGATGAATGGCCTCGAGCCCCTCCTCGTCGATTGGGATCTTCACCACCACATTCGGGTGCCACGAAGCCAGCTCACGCGCTTCCGCCACGAGTTCGTCCGCCGTGCGCGAAACGCACTCCGCCGAAATGGGCCCGTCCACTACCGCCGCGATCTCCTGGATCCGCTCCCGGTAGGAAACGCCGCCCTCCTTCGCGAGCAACGAGGGGTTCGTGGTGACGCCTGAGATCACGCCCCAGCGGGCGGCGGCGCGCACTTCGTTGATGGAGGCGGTGTCGAGGAAGAGTTGCATGGGCCAGTTTAGCAACGACCGCAGCGCAAGTCGCAACCGGCCAGTTGCGGCCGATGCCACGGTCGAGACCCGAACCCTGGCCCCCCGGTCAGGCGCCCGGGCGCGTGACCATCAACACCAGGAAGACGAGCAGAGAGGCATCGAGCGCGATGCCCGTGATGCGCACCAATGGAGCGGCGAGGTCGGCCCTCAGAGTCGCCACGCTGGCCGCGGCCTCCGCCGCCTTCGCTCGGGTCTTGCGGACGAAGGGCAGGAACACACCGTGGTCGAGGGCCATCGCGACCAGCCAGAGGGTGTACGCGGCGGAGAGCCACGCCTCGCTGAACTCGAACCCGGCCTCGGACACGAGCCACGATCCGAAGACGAGCGCGATGATCGCCCCCGGTGTGGTGATGAACGTCTCGCTCACGCGCTGGAGGTCGAGCCAGGTGACGATCTCCGCCGGGGTCTTCGCGCGGTCCGCCATGACGGCGGCGGCGGTGGTGATGCCTGCCGCCGCGACCATCAGGAAGGCGCCGAAGATGTGGGCAACAAGCAGGAATTCTTCAAGCGACACGAGGAAATGCTCCGGGGCGAACTCACAGCGAAGGCCACGCGGCTCTCTCGTTCGTGGCCTTCGTACACTTTGTGGTGAATAAACCTTACCGGCTTGTTTCCCAGGCGTCTCGCCCCGCAGGCGGGAGCTTCGCGGGGTCGCCCAGGACGGCCCCCGCCGCGGCTTCGGCCAGCAAGTCCCGCCCGGCCACAATGCTCGCGGTGCCGACACCCCCCCGCATGACCCCCGAGATCCCGTGCCCGAACACCGTGCTCGCCCCCGCCAGGTAGAGACCCTCGATCTCGGTCTTCGGCGAAGGACGGTTCGGCCCGAATTGGTCAATCGCCAGCTCGATGCCATACGACGTGCCGCCGGTCGACAGCGTGTAGCGCTCGTGGGTCACTGGCGTCGCAGCCTCCTTCCAGACGATATGCTCTCGCAACCCGGGAATGACCTTTTCCGCGGCGTCGATGAGGTGCTCGGTGAGCTCCTCCTTCACCGTCCGGTACTCCTTGTTGCGGTGGTATCGCTCGCCCGCCACCGGCCCTTCGCCCACCGACCAGACATCATGGTTGGCGGGCACGAGCGACATGATCTCCAGGCTCGTGCACCCCTTGGGCGCTATCCTCTCCGACTCCGGGTCCTTCACCGAACCGACGGATATGAAGAAGAAGGTGTCGTCCGGCACCGCGCCCGCCGCCGCCTGGGCATACATCCGCTCCAGGTCGAACGTCGCGTAGGACCAGTAGTTGGTGTTTGGCATCCTGCCGCGCAGATCCATGTCCAGCCCCAGGTAGACGATGAAGATCGGCAGCGCCATGCGATAGGCCGCGATGCGCTCGACAGTGGCGGGCGAAAGGTGCTCGCTGCCGACCATGTCGAGCATGGTCCGCTTCAGGTCGGCGTTGGAGACCACGACCGGCGCCCGAAGCTCCTCGCCGCCTTCCAACCGCACGCCCCCCACCTTCCCGTCCTCAACCAGGATGCGCTCGACGCGCGTGCGGGTGCGAAGCTCGCCTCCGTTCGCGCGCAACGAGTCGAGCAGTGCCGCCGGAATCACCTGCCCGCCCCCTTTCGGGTAGTAGGCGCCCTTCATGTACCCCCCGATGACCCCGCCATGGAGAATCACAGGGGTCTTGGACGGTGGCATGGCGTAGTCACCCGACTCGGCTGCCAGCACGGCCCGTGCCTTCTGCCCGAGATTGCACTCGTCGAACAGGTCGGAAAGCGGACGGAGCGCCCACTTCAGGAAGTTGGGGGCTACTTCCAGGAGGCGCGGGATGTCCGCGGGGTCCACCGGGAGCCGCACCTTGCCGGACTCCTCCACCACCCCATGCAGGACGTCGATGAACCTGTGTATGCCCGTCTCGTCGTCGGGAAACGTCTCCACAAGGCGAGCACGGTACTTGTCCCAGCTGGCCGGCACCCTGAACTCGATGCCGGGAAACAGGAGCGTATCGAAGCCGTCCGGATCCATCTCCAGCCACGGCACGCGGTCATCGACTCCGAGCCCGGCGAGGATCGTTGGGAGCGTGCCGCCCGGGTTGCAGTCGCCGACGTAGTGGACGCCGACATCGAACTCGAACTGCTTCATCCGGCGGAATACGTGGGCGTTGCCGCCCGCCACGTAATGCTGCTCAAGCACCACGGTCTTCCTGCCGATGGCGGCGAGGTAGGCCGCCGCCGTCAGCCCGCCGAGCCCGGATCCGATGACGATGACATCCCATTCACTGTTCATGCTGCGTGGATCTCCCCTGGGCCGCGAGAATATAGGCAATGCGGCGACCGCTCAATTCGCCGTCCCGTGCCCGAGACTGGCGGACGCCGCGCAGCTCCCAATGCCCGGCCATCGTCAGCGGCTGGCCTCCCAGGGGTCCCAGTCCGGGCCGCGGACCGTCAGCCGCGACAACTCGCCGAAGACCGCCCCGGCCTGGACCTCCGCAAACAGGTTGCGCCCGGTCACCGCCGCGGCCGTGGCCATGCCGCCCCGCATCACGCCGGAGATCCCGTGTCCGCCCGAATTCGAGCCCGCCAGGTAGAGCCCCTCGATTTCAGTCTTCACCCCGGGACGGTTCGGGCCGAGCTGGTCGATCGCGATCTCGATGCCGTATGAAGTCCCGCCCGTGGAGGACGTGTACTTCTCGTGCGTGATCGGGGTCGAGGCCTCTTTCCAAACGATGTGCTCCTTGATACCGGGGATTATGTTCGCCACAGCCTCCACGATGCGCTCTGTCAGCTGGTCCTTCATCGAGCGGTAGTCCCGGTTGCGGTGGTAGCGTTCGCCTGCCACGGGCCCTTCCCCCACGCGCCAGAGGTTGTGGTCGGGCGGGACGAGGGTCATCGCCTGGAGAGCCGAGCAGCCCTTCGGGGCGAGGGCCATGTTCTCCGGGTCCTTCACCGACCCGGCGGTGATGAGGAGGAGGAGCTTGTCCGGGATCTGCCCCGCGAAGGTCTGCTCGTAGATGCTCTCGATGTCGAGCGACTCGCTGTACCAGTAGTTCGTCTTCGGCCACCGTTCGCGCAGGTCGATGTCGAGTCCGAGGTAGACGACGAAGAACGGAAGCGCCATGCGGAAGCCCTCGATCCGCTCCGCCGTGGCAGCGGAGATGTGCTCCCGCCCCACCAGGTCGAGCATGGTGCGCTTCAGGTCGCCGTTGGAGATGACGATGGGGGCGTGCAGCTCTTCGCCGCCCGCGAGGCGGACTCCGGCTACCTTGCCATCCTCGATCAGGATCTTCTCCACGCCGGTGCGGAGCCGCAGCTCGCACCCGTTGGCTCGCAGCGCGTCGACCAGGCTCGCCGCGATCACCTGCCCGCCGCCCTTGGGATAGTGGGCCCCTTTCAGGTAGCCATCGAGAAACCCGGCCTCAACCGCCACCGCCGTGCGCGACGGTGGCGTCGCGTAGGCCGGGCCTTCGGCCATCAGCACCGCGCGGGCTTTCGCTCCGAGCTCGCAGTGGTCGAAGAGCTCTGGCACCGGGCGCATGCCCCAGCGCAGGAGCGTCGGCGCCGTCGCCATCACCTTCGCGAAATCGTTCGGGTCGGGCAGCGCGCGAAGGGCCCGGCTTTCCTTCGCCACCGCTTCGAGGATGTCGATGCACTCGTGGATGGCGGTTTCGTCGTCAGGGAACGCCTCGACGAGGTTGCGACGGTAGTTGTCCCAGCCGTAGGGGACTCTCACCGTGGCGCCCGGGATGACGATGGTATCGAACCCCTCGGGGTCGAGTTCGAGGAACTCGACGCGGTCGGCCAGCCCGAGACCGCCGAGGATCGTCGGCACGGCGCCCCCGGGGTGGCACTCGGCGAGGTAGTGGACGCCGACATCGAACTCGAACTTCTTTAGGCGGCGGAAGACGGTGGCGTTGCCCCCCGCGATCCAGTGCTTTTCGAGCACGAGGGTACGTTTGCCGATCGCGGCCATATAGGCGCCCGCGGTGAGCCCCCCGAGTCCAGAACCGATGACGATGACGTCCCAATCAGCCGATGACATGCCGATCCCATCCATGGTGAGCGTGCCGGCATCGTGACCGAATCCCCGCGCGTACACAACTCACCCCTCCCGGGAAGCGCCGCGGGAAAGCTGCGCCTCCTATCCAGCCCGGCCGCGAAGCTCCTCGTTGTCTCTGGGGCGGGCGACGAGGATGTCGATTATCTGCTGCCAGTACCGGCTGATGATGTACTGGCCGGCAAGAGACGCCACAACCGCCAGGCCGACAATCACCCAGTCGCCAGGGCTCACCTGCGCGAAGTCGAAGAACTCCCGCAGGAAAGGCGTGTAGACGGTAACGAGGAAGGCCCCGACCAACAGCGCACCGAGCACCGTGGTGAGCACCGGACGCGTGAGGCTGCGCCACGAAGCCCCCTCGAATCCGAGCACTTCGACCATGAAGCAGAGACCGGTTATCCCGATCGTGAACGAGACGAGGGTGCGGGCGCGTTGCACATCGTGGCCGAGCAAGCCTTCCACTAGCAGGTCGACGATCATGGCCGCTGCGGCGAGCGAAAAGGCCGCAGGCAGCGCGAAGCGGAGGACGTTGCGGCTGAAATCGCGCCCGGCGTTCGGCGGCGGCACGCTGATCGAAATGAAGATCGCCGGGATGCCGAGCGTGAGCAGCGATGTGAGCGAGCCGTGACGCGGCAGGAAC
>CAZCDK010000119.1:0-7795 GCA_964497285.1 uncultured Anaerolineaceae bacterium
GTCCTCCTTGCCCGTAATCCCGGGCTCCGCAACTACCTACTCCCGATGTCGAGTGCCCTGAGAGCCATTTGCTTGATCGCGTTCAAGACCGTCGCGTTGGCCTGGTAGGAGCGGTTGGCCGATGTCAGGTCTGTCATTTCGGTCACAAGATCGACGTTTGGCAGCTCCACGAAACCATCGGAGTCGGCATCCGGGTGCGATGGGTCGTAATTGCGGCGCATCGGCGTCACGTTGTCGATGCCCACCTCCGTCAAGACCACGCCCGGGCCGGGATCGGCCGTGAAGCGCGAAACCGCCTTCTGGAACGGCATGGTGTCCCCACCCGCCGCGAAACGGACCACGTGTCTCTTGTAGGCACCCGTGCCCTCGGGCGAACGGGTCGTGTCGATGTTGGCCACGTTGCCGCTCACCGTGTCCATGCGCACGCGCTGGGCGGTCAGCCCCGACGTCGTGGCCGAGATTGCCTGGAACAGTCCCATGCCGACCCTCCTACGAGCCCCGGATGACGTTGCGGATGGTGTTGAGCTTCGTGTTCAGCGCGCTTGCCGCGGCCTGGTAGCGCATCTGCGTCTCGGCGAGTTTCACCATCTCCTGGTCGATGTCGACGTTGTTTCCGTCCAGCCGCTGCGACGTGAGCAACTGCGATGACGGCGTGCCCGGCTGTCCGCGCCTTGTCGCCCCGGTGGGAATGTGGCGCGGGTCCGTTGTGGCCAGTCCTTCGGCGCGTCCGCCCATCGAGCGCCGCAACTCAGTTTCGAAGGCCACGTCGGTAGCCTGGTATCCGGGCGTGTCGATGTTGGCGATATTGCTGCTGATCGCCTGTTGCCGCTGCGAAAGCCCACTCAGCCATCCGCGGACAGTACCGATCGTGGAATCACCGAGAAGGTTGAGCATCAGTTCCTCCTGGGAAGCGGGTCCCGCTCACGATTGGCGGTCGATCCATCGCCGCCCCGCGAGTTCGTCGATTCGCTTGATGTCCGCCCGGCTCGCGAGGAGCCGCTCCTCATCGGCCTGGTGGTCGAGCAGCGTCTCAATCGCCTTGACGCCTCGGCGCCGCTCCATGAGCTCTCGCCGCTCCACCTCCACAGACTCCGCCGAGTGAGCGAGAGCAGCCCGGCGCGCCCCGATCTCGCGCTGCAACCGCAGGAGATAGGCTCCCGTTGCGCTCCACTCGTCCGGCTCGATGGCACCGCTCGCAGGTGCGCCAGACTCGTAGAGGTCCTCTCGCCGTGCCTCGGTTTCGGCGAGCGTGCGCGCCCGCCGCGTGTGCTGCTGGCGCGCCTCCGCAAGGCGTTCTTCCTGGAGCCGCTCCAGTCGCTCACGGTGTCTTGCCAGGCGCTTGAGCCGCTTGGCCGAAAGGGTCATCGACCTCCTCCTGCTCGGTGTCCGCTGTGCCTGCAAGCTCCTGCAGCCGGGCGACAACCGCGTCGAAGCTGGCGACCTCTTCGGCTCGCTGCCGAAGGAATCCGTTGATCCCGGGCAGCAGACCGAGCGCCCGGTCAACGGCCGCATCGGAGCCGCGAACGTACGCCCCGATGCTGACCAGGTCACGGTTGTCCTCGTACGCCGCAAGCAGCCCCCGCAACTCCCGGGCAGCACCCTCGTGCACCGGGTCCGCAACGCGCGACATGAGCCGCGAGACGCTGCCAAGGACGTCGATCGGCGGGTAGTGGCCCGCACTCGCGAGCGCTCGCTGGAGCACGATGTGACCGTCGAGCGTCGCCCGCGCGAGGTCGGCGATCGGTTCCTCCATGTCGTCGCCATCCACCAGGACCGTGTACAGAGCCGTAATGCTCCCCCGCGCCGCCGGGCCCGCCCGCTCCATCAGGTGCGGCAGCGTGCTGAAGACCGACGGCGGGTAGCCGCGGGTCGTCGGGGGCTCGCCCGCAGCGAGGCCGATCTCGCGCTGCGCCATCGCCACCCGGGTCAGGCTGTCGAATAGCAGAAGCACATCCTGGCCCTCGGCGCGGAAGCCCTCCGCAATCGCCGTCGCCGTACGCGCGGCGCTCAGCCGCATTGCTGCCGGGTTGTCAGCCGTGGAGGCGACGATGATGCAGTTGCGCAGGGCTTCGAGCCCGAGGTCATGTTCGATGAAGTCGCGGACCTCGCGGCCGCGCTCGCCGATCAGGGCAACGACGGTGACTTCGGCTGCAGTCCCGCGCGCGAGCATCCCCAACAGCGTGCTCTTCCCCACGCCTGAGCCCGCGAAGATGCCGATGCGCTGGCCGCGTCCCAGGGTCAAGAACCCGTCTATCGCCCGCACGCCCGACGGGAGGCAGTGCTTGATTGGCTCGCGATCAAGCGGGTGCGGCGGTTCCGCGTGGACCGGGACCTGCCGCACGCTTCCGAGCGGGCCGCCCCCGTCCATGGGGCGGCCGAGCCCGTCAAGCACGCGCCCAAGAAGCGCGCGGCCCTCGGGGGCCGATGCCCGTCGGCCCGCCGCCAGCACACGAGCTCCTGCTGCCACAGTGCCGCGATCCAGCATCGCGAGGTGCGCGTGGCCGCCCAGCGAGCCTGCGCATTCGCCTGTCAACATCCGTCCTGCTGGGTCTTCGACGAACGCGAGCTCCTGGGGCCGCAGATTCACGCCGGCGACGACAACCATCTCCCCATGCGCGCGCACGACCGTGCCCGCGCGCCGGAAGATCTCAGCACTCGCTGCTGCTTCCATCACCGAGGCGAGCGCGGCAGCAGTCATGCCCTTCCCTCCCCGCCAGCTTCGGCGAGCGCGAGGTCCATCAAGGACAGGCGGGCGTCGAGGGTCGCATCGAGCGTCCCGTTTCGGAGGTCCACGATGCACCCACCGATGCCAACACCCTCATCGGGAGCCACATACCGGGCCGCGTCCAGCAACGTCGCCTGAACGTGGTCGGCGAGCCCGGGGTGCAGGCGAATGCCGACTATCTCCTGGCCAGACGCGGCGCGAAGCGCCTCGGCGCAGATCACCGCCGTTCGTTCGGGCTCGGCCTCGTAGTACTCTCCCACCACGCGCCGCGTCGCCAGGGCCACGGCACCTGCCACCACCGCCGAAGACTGGCTCGCGATGTCGTCTCGAATCGCCTTCGCTTCGCGAGCGGCACGCCGAACGAACTCCAACGCGCCACTCACCTCGTCGAGCGCCGTCGCGCGGCCCGATTCGAATCCTTCGGAATAGGCGCTCTCGCGCACCGCGTCCGCGTTTGCGCGGGCCTCCGCGATGATCACCGCTGCCTGCCGCCGCGCCTCGTCCACCATGGTCCCGGCCCTCGCTGTTGCCGATGCGATCATCTCGCCGGCGGTGGCCACCGCGGGTGCAACCGACTGCTCGCGCGCGTTCTCGCCGAGGACGAAGACCTCCTCGCGCTCGGGAGCGGCGCGGATGATCCGCCGGGGCCTAGCCGACGAGCTCATCGTCGCCACCGCGCGCGATTACTATCTCCTCGGCATCATCGAGCCGCCGGATCACAGAAACGATGCGCGCCTGGGCCTCCTCCACCTGGCGCAGGCGTACCGGCCCGGCAGCCTCCATGTCTTCCTTCAGCATCACTGAGGCGCGGGCCGACATGTTGCGCAGGATCACGTCCCTCACTTCCTCTGGTGTGGCCTTGAGTGCAAGGGCGAGGTCGCGCACTTCGATTTCCCGCAGTACCCGCTGAATCGACTTGTCATCGAGCGTGGCCACGTTCTCGAACACGAACATCCGCTTCTTCACCTCTTCGGCCAGCTCGGGCTCGTTGTCCTCCAGGGCCTCGATGATCGTCTTCTCCGTCATGCGGCTGGAGTGCTTCAGGAGATCGACCAGCACCTCAATGCCGCCGACGTTCTGTGTCTCGCGCGCCGGTTGGAGCACGGCACTGAGCTTGCGCCGCAGGACAGATTCAACCTCAGCGACAACGTCCGGATTCGCCCGCTCCATGATCGCGATCCGCTGGGCCACGTCGGCGGACACTTCTCGCTCCAGCGACGAGAGCACCTGGGCCGCCTTGTCCGCCTGCAGGAACGACAGAAGCAGGGCGATCGTCTGCGGGTGCTCGTGGCTCAGGAAGTTCGCGAGCTGCGGCACGTTCAGATGCCGCAGGAATCCGAACGGGACTGTCGTCGAAGAAGCCGAGAGGCGATCGATCAACTCCGCTGCCTTGTCCCCGCCAAGAGCCAGCCGGAGCAACTCCTCAGCGTATTCGAGCCCGCCGAGCGAGATCACGTTGCGCGCCACCGCGGCATCTTGGAACTCGGTGACGACTTCGCGGCGCGCATCGGCTTTCAGTTCGCCCATGGCCGAGATCTCCCAGGTCAGCCGCTCGATATCCTGGTCGCTGAGGTGGCGCAGGACTTCTGCCGATCGCTCCTTCCCAAGAGTGATGATCAGCGCTGCTGCCTTTCGCCGGCCGGTCAGCTTCTCCTCACGCGTCGCCATGGAGGGCCGTTACTGTTCCTCCTCACGCATCCAGGTCTGGACTACATCCGCCACCGCCCGTGGGTTCGCTTCGGCCAGCTTCAGGACCCGCTCTTCCTTGGGGTCGGAGCGACTCTCCAGGGCCGGCAGAGCGGGTTGCGGGGCAGCGCTGGGCAAGGCAAGGGCAGGCGCCGGTGCCGCCACCGCCATCTGTGTGCGCAATGCCGGGAACGCGCCCTGGCGCTTGCTCAGCGAGCGCAATAGCAGAATCACCAGGATGAACGCGAGCACCACCGCCAGCAGCGGCAACAGGAGCTTCAGATACTGCAAGTACTGTCCCAGCCCGTCGCCGGCCGCCGTCACGAAGTCATCCTTCACGCTGGCGTCGAAAGGCAGCCGGGTGACACTGATCGTGTCGCCGCGTGTCTGATCCAATCCCACGGCGGCAGCCACCGTGCTCGTAATGGCGCTCTCCTGGGCCGCCGTCACGCTGTCGTCAAGGACCACCGACACGCTCAGGCGCTCGACGCTCCCCGGCGCCTTGATCGTGTCGATCGTCGTCTTGGGAACCTCGTTGTTCGTCGTCGTTTGGGTGTTGGAATACTGGCTCGTGCCGTTGCCGCCCGAGGTGCTCGAGTTCGTTCCGGCATTCGTGCCTGTCCCGGGGATGTTGCCCGTCGTGCCGGAGTTGGTGCCGCTATAGGTCTCGGTACTCGTCGTCGAACTGCGGACCTGGACGCCCGCGCCGAAGGAGTCCTGCTGCTGCTTCACCGTGTCGAAATTCAACTTGGCCCGGATGGTCACCGCGCTTCGCCCGGCTCCGACTTCCTTCCCGAGGGTCGATTCGACGTCGCGCTGGAGGGAGAGTTCATACTGGCGCTGAAGGTCGAGCTGGTTCGCCGTCGCGCCACTCGCAAACGGGCTGTCCTCGGAAGCCCCGTCGAAGAGCACGTGCCCGGTGTCGTCGATGATCGTGACGCCGCTGCGCTCAAGCCCTTCCACCGAGTTCGCAACGAGATTGGTGATGCCGGTCACCTGGTCCTGGTTCAGATGAGCCCCGGGCTTGAGCTGCAGAAGCACGCTCGCCGTTGTCTTCTTCTGGTCCTGCTTGAAGATCGCTTCCTTGGCCAGGACAATACCAACCCGGCTCGCCTTGACACCTCCCAGCGTGTTGATGGACCGCGCGAGCTCTCCTTCAAGCGCGCGCCTGTAGTTAACCTGCTGCACGAAGTCCGTCGTTCCGAAACCCTGGTGGTCGAAGATCTCGAAGCCCACGCTCCCCCCCTTGGGAAGCCCTGCCTGGGCGAGCTTGATTCGCACCTCGGCAACCTTGTTTGCCGGCACCGCCACAGTTGAGCCGCCACCGCCAACTTCGTACGCCACGCCGTCCTTTACCAGCTGGTCGGCGATCGCGGCGCTGTCCTCCGGCGCAAGGCCGCTGAAGGCCACGACCAGGTTCGGCGACCGGGACGCAATGAAGACCAGGTAGAAGACGACGATTGTGCCCGCCACGATCGCCCCCAGCGCGATCTGGCGTGAGCGCGTGAGCAGGTTCCACCGGTCAAGGATTGACGCCAGCGGCGATCCCTCTCCCATTCGCAGTCACCCCGGCACAGGAGATGCTCTCCCGGACAGTGCGAGCGTAACGACCCGGCCGCAGCACGGCGTATTGGGCGATCCCCGATTCGCGAGACACGATCGCGCGGTCGGCGACCGCAAAACCCTGATTTCCCGGCTTCGGATCCCCGGTACTCCGGGGTCACATCCTTGCCCCGGCCGTTTACGCCTTCCCTCCGGTCAGATATCGTTCCATTCGCACCAAGGACAGGAGGAGTCACATGACTGAAGCCACAACCGTGCCCCTGATTACCGACGAAATGCGGGCGCAGGTCGGCAACGAATCCGAACCGTGGACCCTCGAGGTCGACAAGACGGCCGTACGCATGTTCGCCCGCTCAGTGGGCCACATCGACCCGGTCTACTACAACGAAGTCGCCGCGAAAGCAGCGGGCTATCGCAGCTTGCCCTGCCCCCCCGGGTACCTCGGCACGCCAATCTTCGATCCGACCAACAGCGACCCCACCTTTGGCGGCCGCCGCGGCGCCGGCCCCGGCCCGCAACCGAGCCGTCCCCTGCGCCGCGTCCTCAACGGCGGAACCGAAATCGAACTCCTGGATGACATCTGCGCCGGCGACGTGCTAACCGCCACGTCCCACCTGGCGGCTCTCGAAGAGCGCCAGGGGAGCCTCGGCGAGATGCTCATCTCCACCAACAAGACCGTCTACAAGAACCAGTCCGGCAAGGTCGTCGCAATCGTGACCGGCACCGGCATCCGGTACTAGGAGGCAGCGACAATGGCAGCGACTTGGAACGAAGTGACCGAGGGGATGGAGATCCCCACCCTGAAGAAGAACTGTAGCTCTCAGCAGCTGGTCCAATGGGCCGCCGGCTCTGGCGACTTCTATCAGATCCACTACGACAAGGATTTCGCCATGGGCACCGGGCTCCCGGGCATCATCGTCCACGGCGCCCTGAAGCATGCCTTCCTTGGCCAGCTCCTCCACGACTGGGTCGGGAACACCGGCCGCATCAAGAAGTTCGGCTGCAGCTACCGCGGAATGGACTACCCCACGAAGGACATCCTCTGCAAGGGCGTTGTCAAGCGAAAGTACGAAGAGAACGGTGAGAAGCTTGTGGACCTCGAGATCTGGACCGAGAACCCCGAGGGCCAGAAGACGACGCCCGGCTTCGCCACCGTCTGCCTTCCCTGACCGGCATGGCTAGACTGCTCGAAGGGAAGGTCGTGGCTATGACCGGTGCCGGTCGCGGCATCGGTCGCGAGTGCGCGCTGCTCGCTGCCTCGGAAGGCGCCCGTGTGGTCGTCAACGACCCGGGCGTCAACCCGGACGGCAGCGGCCATGACGACGGACCCGCCGCCCAGGTCGTCGCCGAAATCAAGGGTGCCGGCGGAGAGGCCATCGCCAACTTCGCTGACGTCTCCACCATGGAGGGCGGCGAGAGCATCATCCGCACGGCGCTCGACACCTGGGGCAAGCTGGACGGTCTCATAAACCTCGCCGCCATCCTCCGCGATCGGATGGTGTTCAACCTCACGGAAGAGGAGTGGGACGACGTCATCCGCATCGACCTGAAGGGCCACTTCACCACGATCAAGCCGGCCTCCGTCCTCATGCGCCAGCAGCGCTACGGCCGGATTGTCAACTTCTCGTCCGTCTCCGGCCTTCAGGGCAACTCGGGGCAGGCGAACTATGGCGCCGCCAAGGCCGGAGTGGCGGGTCTCACGCGGGTTGCCGCGCGTGACCTTGGCCGCTACGGGGTCACTGTGAACTGCATCGCCCCTGGAGCCTCGACCCGCTTGACCGCCACTGTGCCCCAGGCGAGCCGCGATCTGCGCGCCGCGCG
>CAZCDK010000119.1:7805-8995 GCA_964497285.1 uncultured Anaerolineaceae bacterium
GGTGCGGGAGGGCCCGCGACGGCGCCCACTTCCGCCGCGCAGGTCGCCAATCTCGCCGCCGAAGAAGCTGCCGCCATGCGCGGACCCGACATGGTCGCGCCCATGACGGTCTACCTCCTGCTTGACGAGGCCTGGAACATCAACGGCCGGATCTTCCAGGTGGCAGGGGGCCAGGTCGGCCTCCTCCAGGACATGTATCCGCCCTTCAAGAACATCTACAAGCACGGGAAGTGGACGCTCGACGAGCTTCGCATGCTCGTACCTCAGCAATTGATGGCCGGCGTCCAGAACCCGGCTCCACCCGCCGACGACCTTGCTATCCCCGGCCGAGCATGAAGCTATCGCCAGGCGAGCGTTGTCCGCAGATTGGGGGCATCACATGATGCCCCCAAGTCGATCTCAGGTGCCTGCAGGCGAACACTGCACGACTTGTCTACCTTGACGCCGGGGCGGCGCGGGCCCATTCTGCCGCCATCAATTGTCGGTCGTGAAGACATCCGCTCGCCCAAGGCGCGCTGGCGTCGCGCGTCACTGGCGATGGTGCGCCAACCGGTTGGACTTCAGCCAAAGCCGAGACCACGTGAATGACCTCGCCGAGGATCGAGCCAGAAAAGATCACCCAACCAATCCAGCTTCTTGCGGTTTGGATAGCTGGCTTAATCCTGTTGGTCGGAGCCTTTCTTGCGGCTGCGCGAACGGTCAGCGACCCCGAGTGGCTATCTGCCCTTTTCGGCGTCACGGCCGTGGTGTTGGTGCCGGTCTTCATCGGGCTCGTCTTCCTGATGCAAACCCGGTTTCGCGCGGAAATGCAGGGCGACGCCTATTACTCTGACTACCGGAGACGTCAAGAGGAGTCGTTTCACCACTTCAAGCCGGAGAACATCAGGCCCGGAGTCGGCGACGTTCCGTTGGGCACGGCCGAGGCGTCGGCTGACGCTGTTGACCTTGAGACTCGGCGGATCTCTCGATACGAGCAGAACCAAGGGCTGTTCGTCGTTCACGTTTGGCGCCCGTCGCATACTCCTGGCCAAGTTGCCGATGTTCTCATTCAGCTCCACCAGCATGGCGAAGGACCGCTTAGTAGGGGCGAGGTCGACAGGGTCGAGTACAACCTAGGGCCCACGTTCTTTCGGGGCCCCGTCGTCAAGGCAAACGCCAACGAAGGCTTCCGCCTCGAAGTCTCGGCATCA
>CAZCDK010000120.1:0-228 GCA_964497285.1 uncultured Anaerolineaceae bacterium
GCAGATCGAGCCCGGCCTGCCGCGCGAACACACGGGCGTCGGAATGACGCTGGTCGCGCGGAATGAGCAGCGCAAAGATTGCACTTGTGTCGAGCAGACACCTCACGGCCGCATCTCGCCTCCATAGAGGTAGGTGTCGTGGTGGACAGACATGTCAGTTTCCTCAACGTCCTTGAGGGCGCCAATCATCGCCAGGAACGGGTCCTCTTCCGGGCTCTCCCCGGCAAT
>CAZCDK010000120.1:238-8895 GCA_964497285.1 uncultured Anaerolineaceae bacterium
GGGGTCCTCTTCAGGCGGCCTCACCAGCGGCTGGAGCGAACGTCGCACGACCTCGCTCTTTGACACTCGAAGCCGCCGCGCTTCGCGCAAGAGCGCTTCGTTCTCGTCTTCTTCGAGCAGGACCTGGACACGGACAAGCGACATGGCAGCTACACACCCACGTGTACTTCCTACACATCTTACCACCGCCGGCCGCGGCGAACCGGCCCTACCCCTGCTTCACCACCCCTGCCGCAAGCAGCGCGTCGATGCGTTCCTCGGCAAACCCGAACTCGCGCAGGATCTCCACCGAGTGCTCCCCCAGGAGCGGCGCGCGCCGCGCAAAGCCGCCTGGCGTGCGGCTCCAGTCGGCGAAGGTGCGGACACCGGTAATGGTCCCCTGCTGGGGGTGGCCGTACTGTTCGACAAAGCGGTTCGCGGCCAGCCACGGGTCCGACCAGATCTCGTCGAGGCGTGTCGCGGGCGCGGCGGGCACACCCCGGGCCAGCAGCCGATCGAGCGCGTCCTCGCGTTCGAAGCTCGCGAGCGCCGCAGCGATGCTCTGCGCCAGCTGCCCGTCCCGGGGTTCGAGGAGGGCCTGTTCGGCGGTCATGCGCCCCGCCCACTCCGGGTGGCCCAGCGCCACGCACAGCGGCGGGAAGTGCTCGGGTTGCGACGCGGCGATCGCCAGCCAGCGGTTGTCCGCGCAGGGATAGAATCGCCGCAGGGCGCTCACGCCCACGCAGTCCTTCGCCCCGGCTGGCGCCGGCGGGCTGCCCGCGAACAAGGTCAGCTCGCCCGACTGGCAGAGAACGGTCTGGTTCGCCAGCGACGTCAGCACCTCCTGGCCGCGGCCGGTGCGTTCACGGGCGTGGAGCGCGGCGACGACGCCGAAGGCCGCCATGATCGCGCTCGCCGTGTCGTTCACGGGGATCTGGTGGAAGATTGGCTCGTCGTTGCCCCCCTGGGCGGCCATCATGCCGCTGCGCGCCTGCAAGAGCGGGTCGAAGCCCGGGTCCCCGGACAGCGGACCGGACGGACCGTACCCGGAGACCGAACAACTCACGATCCGGGGGTTGACGGCGCGCAGCGCGGCATCGTCGATCCCCAGCCGTTCGCGCACGCCCAGCCGGTAGTTGTCGAGCACCACGTCGCAGCGGCGCGCGAGGTCGAAAAACAGCTCCCGCCCGGCCGCTGATTTCAGATCGAGGGCGAGGCTGCGTTTGCCGCGGTTGTAGCCGATGAAGGCGAGGCCGTAGGTCCGGAACGGGTCGCCCTCGGTCGGTTCGATCTTGATCACGTTGGCGCCGAGGTTGGCGAGTACCGCGGGTGCGAATGTCCCCGCGATGAACGCGCCCAGGTCGACGATGTGCACGCCCGCGAGCGGTCCCGCCCCGCTGCCGTTGGGGTCCCCTGCGGCGGCCTCCGGCGGCCGGTGCGGCGGAAGTCGTTCCACCGTTGCTGGCTGCATCAGGTGGCGCACGGCGCCGGGTGTTTCGGAGAGCTTCACCGGGACGCCCGGCATCTCTACCGGGCCGAGTTCCGGGTGCTTGATTTCGACATGCATCTCATTGCCGGCCACCGTCTCGCTGCGGAACCACTCGTCGCGCGTGCCAACCGGGCCGCAGGGGACGCCGGCCTCGTGGAGGATGCGCATCCACTCCGCGCGCGGCTTCTCCGCGAATCGCTCGTCGAGCCGGCGAATGACCTCGGGGCTGCGGGTGGGCAGGAAGAGGTTCGTGAACTCGCCGTCGATCCCTTCCATGGTGAGGATGTCCAGCAGGCCGGTCGCGTCGAGGGCCTTCAGGAAGAACTGCGGCGTGAGGCAACCAAGAAAGAACCACTGGCGATCGGCGCATTCGTAGAGACGGTAGTTGGGGATCCCTCCGCGGCTGCTGTTGCTGCCCATCCGGAAGACTTCGCCCGCGCGGATGGCGCCCCCGCTCTCAATGGCGCTCACGCCGTGCAGGCCGCTGACCACGAGCGCCTGCCCCCGCCCCGATTGCGCCCGTTCGAACAGCCCCGCGGCCATGGCCGTCGTGGCCGTGATCGCGTGGCCGTAGCTGGCCTGGGGCGTCACCAGGTGGATCGGCTGGTCTGCGTAGCTGTACTGCATGAAGGCGACGCCCGAAACGGCCGCGAGCAGCGCATCGTCGGGTGGAAGCTGGCTCCAGCGGCCCTCCGTGCCATGGGGTGGCATCCAAACGTGCAGCAGCGCCGGGTGCTGTGCGCAGACCGTGCCGGCGTCGAGGCCGAGCCGTTCGAGTTCGCCCGGGCGGTGGTCGAATACGGCCGCGTCCGCCGTCGCCAGCAGCGCACGGGCGGCGTGCAGGCCCTCGTAACGGTGGAGGTCCAGGACTAGGCGCTGCTTGTTCCGGTTCCAGGTGATGTAGCCGGGGTGATCCTTCATCCGATCACCGCCCGGGGGCTCGATCTTGATGACCTCCGCGCCGTGGTCGGCGAGGTTCATGCACGCCATCGGCCCGGCGATACCCTGGGTGAAGTCGAGAACGCGAACCCCATCGAATGCGCCTGCCATGCGCCTTTGCCCTCCCGAACGTCGCTGCGCTGGGCGGAAGTATAAGCAGCTTTCCGGACCGGGTCAGGCGGAGAGGGAGCTTCTTGCGCGCCGGCGGGGCACTACTGGATGAGCATGACCATCGATGCCCCGGTGCCCGTCGTTCCCCGGTAGATGCCATTTGGGATGGCGGTGACGAACTTCACGAACTCGAGATTCACCCGCGTTGCGCCGCCTCCACCCACGATCCCGGTGAGGTAGACGAAGGCGAAGCCCCTGATCGTCGACTTCAAGGGGTTTTCGATCTTGTCCACCACCGGGACCAGGCCGATTCGCGGGCTCGCCTCGCAGCCTGGCCGAATGGAGACGCTTCCATCGGTGTTGGCCACGAGCACGTCGCCACGAGCGTTTCCGGGACAGGTCGAGGGCGCGGGCAACGCGAACCGGTCGCTAATCCCCTGGCCGGTTGGCCCCTGCATGTTGCCGGTCTCGGAATCGACCTGGTCGCCGACTTTGAAAGCCTGAGTCGAGCCGTGCGCGATGTTCGACCGGTAGGTGCTCGCACCGCTGCCGCCGAGCGAGAGCGCGCCGAAGTCCCCGCCCGAGTTCGAGCCGGCGCCGTACTTGATCGTGCAGCTCTCGTTCTGCCTGAACTGGGGTACCCCCTGCGCGTCGTTCCCGAGGAAGCACGGGTTCTGCAGGAGGGTGCTGTTGCTGTCGTTGCTGGCAACAAACCCCCACGGCAAGAGCCCCGCACCGCCCACGAAGTACCCCGTGCGGGCCTTGGCGGTAGCCGTCACGTCGGTTCCAGTCATACCGATGACGCGCAGGAACGTGTAGTTCACGTGCCTCCGAGCGGTCACCGTGATGGTGTCGTTGGCACTGTAGGTCTGAGAGAGGGCGATCGTCGCTGTCGTTCCGGCAGAGCCGTTGCTCGCCACGAAGGCGTTGGCGCTGGCGGTCGCGGTCCCCTCGCTCGGAAGGTCCTGGGCGCCTGCAAACGCGGCGGCGTCCGCCACCTTCTGCAGATCCGTCCTTGTGTACACAATCTGTCCCACGTCGATCGCCATTCCCACGAACCCGCAGATCGCTGCCAGGGCGGCAGCGCAAAGGATGAGGGACTGGCCTTGTTCGCCGTTGGGCCGCAAGCTGATTCGAGGCATGGCTGAGACCTCCCATGGCCCGCGAGCAGCGGGTCAGACTCCCGATCGGTGGCCAACCGGCCCGGGTGTGGTCACCTTTAAGTTCGACTCGGAAAGCCTCGAACAGAGGGGTCGCTGGTTGGAGCCGCGTGAACGTCTGGGGGCTTTTCCGCAACGCTCGCAGAACGACGCTCCCGCATTAACCTTTCGATTCCACAGCCGTTATCTCTAGTACAAAGGCAGACGGGTGCCTATCCTGCGAAAGGAGGACGGTCGGACTTCGAGTTTCCGGCGCGGCCCAGGGGGCTGGTTTGACGAGGACGTCGGTAGACGAGCTAGCGCCCGAGTTCGACGAGCAGGCAACAGTAGAGGCCGCGCAGAGCGGCAACCAGGTTGCCCTCGCGAGGCTCTACGAGCACTACTTCCCAAGGGTCTACCGCTACGCCTGCGCCAGGCTTGCTAACAGCGAGGATGCCGAAGATGTCACCGAGGAGATCTTCCTCCGCGTCATCGACCACATCGACGGCTTCTTGTTTCGCGGTCTCCCCTTCGGCGCCTGGGTCTTCCGCATCGCACGCAACGAGGTTGTCTCGCACGTGCGGCGCCAGAAGGCCCGGTCGGCGACGGCCCCGCTCAGCGACCTTATCGCGGATCTGTCCAGCGACCACGTGGCGGAACTCGAGTTCAAACTCGATATCGCTCGGGTTCGGGAAGCAACCGGACGGCTCCCCGAGGCGCAGCGCCAGGTCATCGAGCTTCGCTTCGGCGCCGGGCTTTCCGTGGCCGAAACCGCGCAGGTGCTCAAGAAGTCCGAAAACAACGTGAAAGTCCTCCAACACAAGGCCATCACCCGGCTCAAGTCTCTGGTGCGCTCCCAATGAAGATCGGACGCCTGTTCCGCTGTGAACCCGACGATCGCGATGCCCTCTTCGCCGAGGCGCAGGCGCTGGTCGATGACGGCCTTGACCCTGATTTCGTCCTCGGCCTCTATCCCGACGATGCCGGCTGGCTCGCCCCTCTCCTCGAAACGTCTGTGATCATTGGTGAGGCCTTCGCTGGCGCCGAGCCAAGCTACTATTTCGAGGCCTCGCTCAAGGCAAGGGTCCTCGCCGCAGCCCGCGAAAAGCACCAGTCCGAATCCCCATCAATCGCCGCACGTGCCCGTACGGGGCTCGCCGGCGCTACGGTCATGCTCAGCGCAGGCGCACTCGGCGTTCTCACGCTCGGATTGGTGACGGCCGGCTCCGCCGTGCCCGGCGATTGGAACTACACATTCAAGCTCGCCAACGAACGCATGCAGTATTCCCTCTCACGCGGGAACGAGCGGGTGAACGTGCAACTCAGTCACACGGAAACGCGGGTCCAGGAGATCACCCAGCTCTCTTCGCGTGGCGACATCTCCCCGTCGGACCTGGAGAAACTGCAGCGCGAATACGCCGACCTCAAGGCGCAGTTCGAACACGCCCAGCAGATCGATGAAGCCCAGCGCGCCCGCGTCCGAAGCCTGGCCGAAGCCAGCAACGCCCTGCTCGCCGATCTCCGCGCACGCCAGGCCGGCCTCGACTCTGCTGTCACTACCACGCAGCGGTCCCTCGACGACACTGCCGCGGCGGCGGGAGTGGGCATCGTCACCACCGTGACGCCGATCCACAACGCCACTCCCAATGCATCGCCATCAGCGGCGGCGTCTCCCTCGGCCAGCCCGAGCCCCGCGGGCACGCCTGTCCCGCCGGCCGCTTCGCCGCCAGCCACCCCCACCCCCTGCACCCGGAGCTAACGTCGCCATTGCCCCTGTCTCGGTCCGGCCATAGCCTCAGGGACGCCCCTGGAGGTGAAATGCTCCGCTCTCTTGTGCCCGCGCTTGCGTTCATTGGACTCGTCGTTGCGTCGTGCGGCGGCGGCGCAAAGCCGGCTGATCCGGCTGCCGGTGCCTCGCCGCCTGCCCCTTCGGCCTCCCCCGGCGCGGACTCCCGTGCGAACCAGCAGCCCACCCCCGATCGGCCTCTGGCAACGCCCACACCGGCTTCCAACGATGCCGTCGCCGTGGCCATCGCCGCCGGGGACAGGCACTTCAACCCCACGGTCGCCGAGTTCCGCTCTCTTCCGACCACGGAGATAGCCGCCGAGGGCGCGCAGCGGGGCGTACTCCTCGCCGATCTTGCCTCCCGGATCGGTGCGTCCGCCGCGAGTGTCGTCACCATTCAGGGCTACCGGAACGACATGGCGACGCTGGCCTTTGTCCGCAAGCCGCTGGCGGAAATCGCTTCAACCACGGTCTTCGTCATCGATGCCTCGGGACACGTCAACATCGCCAGCACGAACCTCCCCAGGATCGAGTGGCTCCGGGCGGTCTCCATGATCGGCTTCCAGCAGTAGTCGTTCCCAGCGACGGAACTCCGCGAGCGCATCGTCGTCGAAGATCCGCGCCGCCCTGGCCCACTCCTCCGGTGTTCGCGGTGGCATGCCATGCATGAGGACGCCACGCAGCTCAACCTCCCGCAACGCGTCCTCGGTGTCGCCCTCGTCCGGTCCCAGTGCAGCGAGCGTGCGCAGGAGGCTGGCCACCACTGAAGCCTCGCGCGCCCCGACCCTCTGTCGAAGCGTGCCCTCCACCAGCCACCAGCCAAGCCCCCGCAGGTCGCGCCCGTCGAGCCACGGGAACTCCTCCCGTTCCGGCGCGACAGGGGCGTCCGCCTGCGCGGCTCCGAGCAGCGGCGCGACGGACCCGGTTGGGAACGGCTCACCGCCAACCGGAATGTGCCATTGGCATTCGCCTCGGGGCCATCTGCACGGGCCCCCCGCCTTCGTGATCGCGCCGCATCGGTCCATGCCCGCCAATGTCGACGGCCGGCTGCAAAGCCCAAACAGCCAGGTGCCACCCGGCACCCGCGTTCTGGAGCCGATCCGGGGCTTGCCCCCCGGACCCCCGCTACAGCCTCAGCTCGCTCGAGTGGCCCGGGAAGAGCCGCGAGCCCGGGTCGAGCGACTGCTTCGCCGCGTTCGCCGCGATCGCGGCCTGTCCAAAGCCCGTGACGATCAGGTTTAGCGGCTCCGAACCCTCGACGGACGCGATGTCGCCCGCGGCGAAGACCCCCGGGAGGTTGGTGCGCATGTGCCCATCCACCCGGATGTGGCGGACATCCGCCGCTTCTAGGCCCCAGTGCTCGATTGCCCCGAGGGAGGCCTTGAACCCCAGGCTGAGAAGAACGACGTCAACGTCGAGTTCGCGCTCCTCGCCCGTGCGGTTCTCGTAGATGGTCGCTCCCCGCACAGAAGGTCATCATGGGAATCCCCGCCACCTTCATGGAAGTGAGGCTGGATTCGTGCGCCCGGAATCCCTCGCGCCGGTGGATGAGTGTGATCTCCTTCGCCCAGTCCTTCAGGTTGAGGCACCAGTCGATGGCCGTGTCGCCTCCGCCCACCACAAGCACACGCTTATCGCGGAATGGGCGCTTGTCCTGCACGAAGTAGTAGACGCCCTTGCCCTCGTGCTCGGCCACGCCCAGCCGGTCCAGCCGGTTCGGTTCGAACGCCCCGATGCCGCCGCAGATCAGCACGGTGCGCGTAAGGTGCGCCTCCGTCGCCGTGCCGAGCCGCCAGACCTCCTGTCCTTCCACGGTCGCGCGCGTGAGCGTGTCGATCCGCTGGCTGAACACGAAGGTGGGCTCGAAGAGATGGCACTGCTCCAGCAACTGGTGAACCAGGTCCTTGGCCAGGATCTTCGGGTGGCCCGGGACGTCGAAGATGTATTTCTCGGGGTATAGAACGGCGAGCTGGCCACCAGGCTCGGGCAGCGCTTCGATGATCTTCGTTCGCATGCCCCGGAGCCCGGCGTAGAACGCGGCGAACAGCCCGGTGGGTCCGGCGCCCAGGATGGTAAGGTCGAACACGTCGGTGGTCATGCTTTCAGAGTACCGGATTGGCTCCACCGCAAAAGGTCCGCCCCTGATTAGTTAGAAAAGAGAGAGAAATCCCAGGCCGCAGCAGCGGCATCGGTATTGACAATGCGTGCGCGAACAGCCCGTGCCGCATACTATTAAGTGGAAGGACGCGAACGCATGAGCACAATGACCGACAACCCCGACCCGGTCACCCCGCCGGCGCCGCAGCGCGATGCCGAGATCGTGAAGATGCCTCGCTGCACTCGCTGTGGGCTGGGGTACTTGCCAGCCAAGTCGACGAGCGCCCTCAAGCTCACCTACTGCAGCTTCTTCTGCGAACTCGGCGATCTCGGGTTCAGCATCGTCGGGCTTGAGCACATGGAGCTCGTCAAGAAGCCCGTCGCCGAGATCCCCCCTTCACCACCCGAACCGGCGCCCATCGCCGTCGAATAGCCACGAACCCCCGGCCTCCGGGGGCCTTTTCGTAGGGCCGGCAGTCACTTACTCACCTCTGGCGATCAGTCCCCGGTGTCGAGCATCAGCTCCAACTCGATCTCGTCGCGGATGGGTATGCCGTCAAGCCCCATGAGCGGGATCTGAGGCTTGAGCATCCGGGACCCGGCGATCGCATCCCGGTGCACGGCCACCAGCCGGAATCCCCGTTTCTGGTAGAACCGTAAGGCACCGGTATTGTCATTTGTGGTGATGAGCCAGAGCCGCTGGCATCCAGCCCGACGGGCCGCGTCAGCGACTCCCTCCACAAGCAGGGTGCCGCATCCCTCACCGGCAGCGAACGCATTCAGCGTCACAAGTTCACATTCGGGGCCGTCGATTCGGAACGTCGCGAGCCCCGCAATGCTCCCATCTGCCTCGGCAATCAGACCCGGCAGCGCATCCGGCGTATGCACCCTTTCGCGGGACACGACGGTCGGCCCGCCCCAGTGCTCGACGACGAGCACGCGCACTCGTTCGCGGTCTGCGTCTTCCACCGCCCGAATGACCATCCGCATGCCCACCATTCTGCGCGGACTGTCAACGGTCCGGCCTCCTTCCGGTCCCTCCTTGCCTCTCGTGCCTCGTTCCTCGTACCTCGTTCCTGTAACCTACCGCCATGCGCTACCGGCGGATCGTCGCCAA
>CAZCDK010000121.1:0-8778 GCA_964497285.1 uncultured Anaerolineaceae bacterium
CGCAACGCGATCAGGGCTTCGATGTCGAGCCCCACCGCCTGACCGTCGAGCAATTCCTCTCCCGCTAGCTCGAGAATCACAACGTGACGCCTCAATCGAAGGCCCGCTACCAGCAGCTCATCCGCCGGCACGTGCTCCCTTCCATCGGAACGGTGCGACTGGCCGCCCTGAAACCGCTTCACGTCCAGGAATGCCTGACCATCGCCGAGCGGAACGTGTCGGCCAGTACCGCCCGCGACGTGCTCACGGTGCTGCACATGGCGCTTGCTCAGGCGGTCCGGTGGCAACTCATCGGTCGAAACCCCGCCGATGCGGTCGAGAGGCCTCACGTCGAAGAGACCGACGCCATGCGCGTCCTGGTCCCGTCGGAGATCGCCCGGTTGCTCGCAGCCGCGGAAGGGACGGACCTCGCCCCCTTGATTGAACTCACCCTCGTCACCGGGATTCGTCGTGGCGAAGGGCTGGCGCTCAAGTGGCCGGCGGTGAACTTCGAAATGGGAACGATCACGATCACCGAGAACGCGCGCTATCAGCCGGGCGTGGGCGTTGTGTACGGAACCCCGAAGACGAAGAGGTCCAAGCGCGTCATTCCGCTTTCAGCCGACACGGTCGCCATGCTCCGGGAGCACCGGAGATCGCAGGTCGAACAACGGCTGCATTGGGGCCCGGCGTGGGCGAACGACGCTGATCTGGTCTTCACGAACAAGGTGGGCGAGCCGATTCCCATCGGAGGTTTCAACCTCCGGTTCAACAAGATCGTCTCCGCTGCCGGTCTGCCAGCCACCCGGTTCCACGACCTTCGGCACACCCACGGCACGCTTCTGGCCGAAATCACCGACCCCAAGACGGTCTCCGTCAGGCTTGGACACTCCGACGTGAAGTTCACCCTCAACCGCTACGTGACCCCGACGCAGGACCACCAGCGCGCCGCCGCCGAAGCCTTCTCCGCCCTCCTCAAGCGGGCCCGATAAGGACCAAACCTGAAAATGATGGGACCAATTGGGGACCAATTGCTGAGCCACATAGACAGAAAAAGGCCCCTCTCAGGGGCCCTTCCAGAGTTAGAGCCGCCTATTTCCCCGCGGGCTCCCGCTGCTTGATGTAGAAGGTCATGCTCTGCATGGCGATCACGGGGTCGATGCTGCGGAGGTTCACACCGCGAGGGACGTGGGGCGACATCGGCGCGTAGTTGAGGACTGCGCGGATGCCGGCGCTGACAAGGCGATCGACAACCTGCTGGGCAACTGGCGCCGGGACCGCGACAATCCCGATGTCGACGTGATTGCCGCAAAGGAAATCGTCGAGGATGCCCGAGTCCCGAACGGTGAGGCAACCGACCTGCTTCCCGACGACGTCCGGGCTGGAGTCGAAGGCCGCGACGATCTGGAATCCCTGGGGTCCGAAACCGCCGTACTCGACAATGGCCTGGCCGAGCCTGCCTACTCCGACGACGCAGACTCGCCACTGGCGGTCCAGTCCGAGGATCTCACGCAGCTTGGCGAGCAGACCGGGGACGTTGTAGCCGCGACCCTGTTTTCCGAAACGGCCGAAATAGCTGAGGTCTTTCCGGATCTGGGCAGGGGTGACGTCGAGGGCTTCACCAAGGGCCTGGGAACTGACGACGGTTTCGCCAGCGTCAGCGAGAGCGGCCAGCGCCCGGGCATAGACGGGAAGGCGACTGATGACGACTTCGGGGATCTCAAGCGACATCGGGGGTCCCGGTGAATGCGGTTGTGAAATCTGTAACGCACGGAAGATAGCATCGCCCGGTTCAAAGGGTCAATGCATCGCGAATCAGTTGCTACCGCTTTTTCTATTGATGTCTCTGGTGGGAAAGTGATTCACGGAGACGGGTGAGGACCTGTTGGTCTTCGTGGGGCGAGACGGTGCGAGGGTCGAGCAGGACGGTCCCGTCTTCGATGCGAGAGATAACCGCGGGGTGTCCGGAACGCAGGGCCGCGGCCAGGCTGTCGGCGCCCGCCGGCGCGCGGATCGCCGCACACCAGGTTTCGAGGCTTTCCCCCGGCAGCGAGCCGCCGCCCACCATCGAACGTGCGGGGACAACGGCGCCGTTCTCGGCGGCAGCGGCAGCCCATCGGCGTGCGCGGCGCTTGAGGCCGCGGAGGTCAACGCTGAGCATTCTCCAGATGGGTATCTCGGTTGACTCGGATCCTTCGACGTAGGATTGGAGGGTGGCGTTGAGGGCGGCGATCGCGAGCTTGTCGACGCGCAGGGCCCGGGCCAGAGGGTGGCGCCGCAGCGTCTCAACAAGCGCCGTTCGCCCGGCGATGATGCCGCACTGCGGGCCTCCCAGGAGCTTGTCCCCGCTGAAGAGAGCGAGGTCTGCCCCGGCGGAAACGCTCTCCTGGACGGTTGGCTCGTGTGCCAGCCCGTAGGTTCGCGTGTCGACGAGGCAGCCGCTGCCGAGGTCGTCGAACAGGAGAACGTGGCGGCGCCTGGCGAGGTCGGCCAGGTTGGCGAGCGCGGCTTCAGCCGTGAAGCCGACCACGCGAAAGTTCGAGGGGTGAACGCGGAGAATGGCGGCGGTCGCGGATGTGATGGCGGCCTCGTAGTCGCCCAGGTAGGTGCGGTTGGTGGTGCCCACCTCGACGAGGGCCGCACCACTCTGGCGGAGCACGTCGGGGATGCGGAACCCGCCGCCGATCTCGACTGCCTGACCACGCGAGACGATGACCTCGCGTTCGGTGGCGAAGACGCGGAGGACCATGAAGAGGGCGGCGGCGTTGTTGTTCACGACCAGGCCGTCTTCGGCGCCGGTGGCCTGGCGAATGAGCGTACGAACATGATCGTGACGGCTTCCACGGGATCCGGACTTCAGTTCGAATTCGAGGTTGGAATAGCCGCGGGCGACTGCTTCCATGGCTGCGATGGCGCGGTCGCTCAAGGGGGCGCGACCGAGGTTGGTCTGAAGGAGCACGCCCGTGGCATTTATGACTGCGGTCAGGGACGGCTGGGCGGCGGTGGCGGCGGCGTCTCCCACGCGCGCGACAACGGCGTCGAAGTCGGGAGGGCTGGCCCCGGCGCGGACCTCGGAACGCAGCTCCTGAAGCACCTGGCGGGCCGCCGCCGCCGCGATGGAGCGAGGAATACCGGTGCCGCTGCCCAGGGCCAGCAGGATGGCATCGACACTGGGAAGGCGGCGCAGGATTTCTTGGGCCACGGTGGGATTGTACCCGCACGAGACGACTGGGCGCTGTATCGACGTGGCGCGGACCGGCCATCGAAAGTGCCCGGAGATGGCGCCGATTCGGGCGCGGCGGTTGACCGCTCAGAGGATCCGACCGACCATGAGATGACCCCTTCCCGGAGCCAACTCTTGAACCTTCGTATTCCCGGACCGACTCCATGCCCGGAGGAGGTACTGCTCGCGGGTGCGGCGCCGATGATGAACCATCGCGGCCCGGAATTCGCGCAGATCCTTCGCCGCATCACCGATGGCCTGAACTGGGTCTTCGGCAGCTCCACCGACGTGCTCTCGATGACGGCGTCGGGTACGGGCGGTCTCGAGGCTGCCGTTGTAAACACGCTGAGCCCGGGTGACCGGGTTCTGTCGGTTTCGATCGGTTCCTTTGGCGATCGGCTTCGCAACATCGCCAAGACCTACGGCGCGGACGTTGTGAGCTATGCAACGGAGTGGGGCGAGGCGGCGGATCCGGCGGTGATCGCCAAGCACCTGGACGACGACAAGTCGATCAAGGCTGTGCTGGTCACTCACAACGAGACGTCGACGGGAGTGACAAACCCGCTCGAGGCGATTGCGTGGGAGGTGCGTGAGCGGGACCGGCTGATCATCGTCGACGCGGTCAGCAGCATGAGTTCGATCCCTTGCCCTGTCGAACGCTGGGGTCTGGACGTGGTGGTGAGTGGTTCGCAAAAGGGCTGGATGGTGCCACCGGGGCTCGTTTTTGTGTATTTGAGTGAGCGGGCGTGGGCGGCGAACGCGGAGGCGAAGATGCCGCGGTTCTACTTCGACGCTGCGACGGTGCGCGACTCGATCGCGAAGCTCCAGAACCCATGGACGCCGGCACTCACGGTCTACTACTCGATGGACAAAGCCTTCCAGCTCATGCGCGCCGAGGGTCTTGAGGGGATCTTCACCCGCCACGAGGCGGTCGGCAGTTACACTCGCGAACGCCTGAAGGCGCTGGGTCTGGGACTCGTGCCTGTTGAGGAGCGCTTCGCCTCCAACACGGTGACAGCCGCCTACTGGCCCGAGGGTGTCGATGGCAAGGCGATCAGCAAGCGTGCACGCGAGGAGTTTGGCGTGGTGCTTGGCGGCGGACAAGGGAAGCTCGACGGGAAGATCTTCCGGGTTGGTCACCTTGGTTGGTTCACGAAGGAAGATGTGGTTGAGGCTCTCGACGTTGTTGAGCGCCTACTGCAGGACGCGAAGGCTCTCGTCTAACCCATGACCGACAGCCGTCCACGCATCCTCATTTCCGATCCTGTCGCTCCAGAAGGGATCGACATGCTTCGTGCGGTCGGCGACGTCGACGTACGCACCGGCATGAAGGCCGACGAACTCATCGCTGTGATAGGCGAGTACGACGCGCTCGTCGTGCGCAGCGAAACCAAGGTCACGCGGCCGGTGATCGAGGCCGCGAGCAGGTTGCTTGTTGTCGGTCGGGCCGGCGTGGGCGTGGACAACATCGACCTTGAGGCGGCGACCGAGCGCGGCGTGATCGTGGTGAATGCGCCGCAGGGCAACACGGTTGCGGCAGCGGAACACACGATTGCGCTCTTGTTGGCGTTGGCGCGGCACGTCGCCCAGGCGGACGCATCGATGCGCGAGGGGAAGTGGGACCGGAAGACCTTCGTCGGGACCGAAGTACGTGGCAAGTCGCTCGGCATTGTTGGCCTGGGGAAGATAGGGTCCGAGGTGGCACGCCGGGCGGTCGCGATGGAGATGCGCGTGCTTGCCTACGATCCATTCGTGCCCGAGGAACGCCTGCGGGGGCTGGGAGTGGAGTCGGTCGAGTTCGAGATGTTGGTGAGGCAGTCTGACTTCATCACCGTGCACCCGCCCCTCACGGCGAGCACGAAGGACATGATCAACCGGGAAGAGATCGCGATGATGAAGGATGGGGTGCGGCTCATCAACGTCGCGCGCGGAGGCATTGTGAACGAGGCGGCCCTTGCCGATGCGGTGAAGGCCGGCAAGGTCGCAGGAGCCGCTGTCGACGTCTTCACGACCGAGCCACCGGCGAGCGACAACCCGCTGCTGGGGGATCCGCGAATCATCGTGACGCCGCACCTGGGGGCATCGACAGCGGAGGCGCAGGAGCGCGTTGCGCTCGACGTTGCGGAACAGATCGTGGAGATCCTGGAGGGCAAGCCCGCCCGATACGCCGTCAATGCACCCATGCTTGGCGCCGAGACGTTGCGGGTGCTAGGGCCATATGTGGCCGTCGCGGAGCATGTCGGAGCGATCGCAACTCAGCTCGTCACCGGAAAGCTGGCATCGATCGAGATCGACTACTTCGGCGAGATCGCGGAGCACGACGTGGCGCCTCTCCGGGCATCTGTGATCCGCGGTTTGCTCAAGCCAATCAGCGAAGAGAACGTGAACATCGTGAATGCCGCGCTTGTGGCCCAGTCACGGGGATGGGTCATCGAGGAGCGGCTGCGTTCGTCGCACGAGGTCTATCACAACCTCATTCACGTGAAGGTGGGCACGACCGAGTCAGAGGTGACTGTGGCGGGCACGATCGAGCACGGCCAGCCGGACATCGTGATCCTGAACGGGCTCGACGTAGACCTCGTGCCGGAACCGGACGTCTGGCTGCTTGCCTGCGACAACGAGGACCGGCCCGGCATGATCGGCAAGATCGGGACGGCGCTTGGCAACGCGGACATCAACATCCGGTCAATGCAAGTGGGACGCAGGAGCCGCCGCGGCCGGGCGCTGATGATCATCTCGGTGGACGAATGTCCGACCGAAGAGCAGTTGGCGGCGATCGAAGCGATCGACGGTATCCTGAACGTGAAGCTGGTTCGATTCTGACGCGTGGTCTGAATCAGGGGTAGAGCGGGTGGAACACGAGCCCCGTGCCGAGCTTCGGGTGAAAGAACGTGGACTTCTGGGGCATGCGCTCGCCCTGATCGGCGAGCGCCATGACTTCGCTGATTCCGACAGCGTCGATGAGGAAACCGGTGCTGGCCGGTCGTGCGCGGAGGGCTTCGAGGATGGCGCCGGGGTCGTGGTGGTATTCGACTGCCCCGGCTTCGAGGTCCTTGCTGGAGATGTTCCAGAGCGGTTCAAGGACCCCGTAGCGGAGAACGTTCGGGGCGATGGCAGCCCATTGCTCGCTGCATCCGGAGGGCAGGCGCGAGCTGAGCGCTGAGTGTTCCTTCAGTCGAAGGGTGTGGACCTGTCCCGGAGTGAGGTTGAGGGCGACGATCCGGCCGGGTATCGCGGTCTCGAAACTGACCTGCTCGATTTCGAACGAGGTGGCGAGCGTTGCGGCCCAATCTGAAGGTGCGGACCTGGGGACGAAGCGGTGGATTGGTCTGATGACGAGGCCCGGGTCATCCGCGGCGACGATGGCGGTCATGGCGAAGCGCGCCGGGTGGTTTCGCGGCAGCTCCCCTTCACGGGCGGCGAGGCGCTGGCGGTAGGCGACGGCGGTTTCGTAGCGGTGGTGCCCATCGGCGATGTAGAAGCTCTCTGCAAGGAGGGGGGCGAGACGTCGCATCTCGTACGGCCCGCCTTCGACGACCCAGAGCCGGTGGCGGTCGCCGTCGATGCTCGCCCCCGCGGCATCCGGTCCGCGGCTGGCGATGGTTTCGTTGATGAACTGGCGAAGCTGCCCGGCGCGGTCCCGGGCGATCATGAAGACAGGGCTGAATTGGGTGCGGGTTGCCTCGAGGAGTTGGAGCCGGTCGTCCTTGGGGCCCGACATGGTGAATTCATGGGGCTTGACGGCGCCCTCTTCCCAGGGCTGCGCTTCGACACCGGCGATGAGGGCACGACGGGTGAATTCGCGGCCACTTTCGACGAATGCCTGCTCGTAGACATAGAAGACGGGCTCGTCCTGGCGGCGGAGCACACCGTCCTCCAGCCACGACGCAAGCAGTCCGGCGACTCGGACGTAGCGGTCGTCCCCACCCCCAGCCAGCTCCAGGCGGACAGCGTTGTGGGGATTTCGGTCTTCGAGGGCTCGCTGTTGTGCGGGGTAGATGACGTCGTAGGGCGGCGCCAGCAACTGGTCGAGCGGACCGGCGCGAGAGGTGTAGCGCTGGCCGCGGATGGGGAGGAATTGCGGCATCAGCGGAGCCCCTGTGTGTGGGCCAGTTTGTTCAAGCCTCGCGTCGAACCTAGAATCGCTAGACCCCCATGCGTTCGTATTGCGTTTTCTGCAGGATCGTGGCCGGGCATGAGCCGGCGAATGTCATCTATGAAGACGACCACGTGATCGTGTTCCAGAACCTGCTGCGCTGGGTGCCGATCATGCTGTTGGCGATGACCAAGGAGCACCGGACTCAGATGGAGCTGTGGCAGGACATCGGCCGGGTCGCGCAGGTGGCGGCGGAGGTTGGCGCGCAGTTCTGCCCGAATGGCTACCGGCTTCTTTCCAACTTCGGCTACGATGCGATGCAGAGTCAGGAGCACGGGCACATCCACATCATCGGGGGGACGCACCTCGGTCCCTACGCCTGATCGTTCTCGAGCGCCTGGCGCTGAAGCGCGAAGAGCTCGACGATCCCGTCTCGGGCGAGGTCAAGGAGGGCATCCATGCCCTCGCGGGAAAACGGCCTTCCCTCGGCAGTGCCCTGTACTTCGACAAAGGCGTCCTCGCCGGTCATCACGATGTTGAAGTCAACCTCGGCGGTCGAGTCCTCCTCGTAGCAGAGGTCGAGCAAGGCCTCGCCCTTGATGATGCCGACGGAGACGGCGGCGACCTGGGTCGCGATCACTGAAGGGGCGACAGCCCCTGCCTTGATGAGCTTCTGGATGGCGAGACTGAGGGCGACGAATCCGCCGGTGATGGAGGCCGTGCGTGTGCCGCCGTCGGCCTGAAGGACATCGCAATCGACGGTGATGGTGCGCTGGCCGAGCAGTTCCAGGTTGACGACGCCGCGCAGGGCGCGGCCGATGAGCCGCTGGATTTCCTGCGTGCGGCCGCCGGGACGTCCACGTTCGACTTCGCGCTGGGAACGCGTGTGGGTGGCGCGCGGGAGCATCGAGTACTCGGCGGTGACCCAGCCGCTCTGGGTGCCGCGAAGGAAGCCGGGTTGCTTTTCTTCAATGCTTGCGGCGCAGAGGACCCGGGTGCGCCCAAACTCGATGACGCAGCTTCCCTCGGCGAAATCGAGGATGCCGGGGGTGATCTTGACCGGCCGGAGGTCGCGGGGACGACGGCCGTCGATGCGAGAGGTCACGGGGGGTGTTTCTCCGGTGCGCGCCCGGTTCGGGCGGGCGCAGAGGTGGAACTCAACCGTACCTGCTGGCGGGTGCTGGTGCAAAGCCGGTGTCATCGTTCATCGATCGCGCACGAGTCAATTGCGATCCAGGCAATTCCCCACCGGGGAACAGCGCCCTGACTCGCCGCCGTTTAGACTGAAGAGCCCAACGTCACGAAGGAGTCCGTCATGAGCGGTCCCGCAACGCCAGCCCGGGGCGACATCCTCCCGTTCCGGGCCACCGAGGCCACACTCCCGAACGGCCTGCGCGTGATCATCGTGCCCACCGGCTTTCCGAACCTGGTCTCGCTCCAGATCCCCGTGCAGGCTGGCTCGCGCAACGAGGTCGAGCCC
>CAZCDK010000122.1:0-8726 GCA_964497285.1 uncultured Anaerolineaceae bacterium
GGCTTGGGGATGGGCTGGGACTCGGAGACGGCGACGGGCTCGGAGTCGGGGATGGCGGTGGGTTCGTCACTACGAGGGAAAGGCTGTTCTGGCCGCCGACGTTGTACGAGGCGGTCACCGTGTAGGTCCCGGCAAGCGTGGGGGTGAACCGCACGCCGCTCTGGTTGGCGCCGCAACCTGTGGCAGCAACGACCGGCCCTGGCGCAGGTCCCGAGACGACGAAATCCGACAGCGCCAACACAACCGAGCCGGAGGGTGAGCCCACGAGCAGGTTCAGATCGTTTGGCTGCGCGGCGCCAGCCGCCGAAGCATTGGCGACGTCCGCGCCGGCGGCAGCCGTACACACATTGGCGGTCGCACCGAGCGCGAGGCTTCCGCCGGTGTTGGTCAGGCCGACCTCGTTGACGGCGATCGACTCCCCAAGGTCGGCGCCGGCGGCAACCTGAATGCCTGCCGGTGTGCCCGTGGTGTTCGTTGTCCCCGGGCTCAGGGTCACAGTGTTGGTCAGCGGTGTGGCCGAGGCGCCGTCAGCCGCCCGGGCGACGACGATCATTGCCGCGGAGCCGCCGCCATTGGCCAGGCTCGGGTTGTCGGTGCAGGTTGCCGAGGCGGTATTCGCCCCGGAAGGCATGCCGCCCGCCGGGCAGGTGATGGTGACAGCCGATCCTCCCTCCAGGGCCATGTTGACCGTATAGGTGCCCGAGGCCGCTGTCCCCGAATTCGTGAAGACGACGGTCAAGGTGGTGGTTCCCCGCTCGAAGATCGTAGCCGGGGAGCCGGTGTCCGTGACGCCAATGCTCTCGTTGGCCACCGTGATCGTTGGCAGAGGCGCCGCCGGAGTCGTCACCGGGCTGGAATCGTTGCTCCCTGCCTGCACCGAGAAGCTGCCGGCGGCCTGCGTGACTGCCGTTCCGTCGGGCGCGTTGCTAACCACCGCGTTGACCACGAGCGGGACCTGGGCCACCGCATCCGCCGATGGGAGGTTACACGTGAACGCCTGTCCCGACGGCGTGCAGACGCCGGCATACGGAGCATCGAAGGGGGTGGCGGCGAACCGAAGACCGGCGTTCAGCGTGCCCTTTACGACGGGGAAGGTGACAGGTGCGGCCGGGGTCAGGTTGACGGTGAAGGTCACGGATGCGCCTGGCGGGAGAACGGCCGGGGTCGCCGGGTTCTGGTCGACCGTGAACACCGCCGGGATCGCGATGGCAGACGCCTGCTGGTCCCACTTTCCGGCACCAAAGCCCGCGGCAAGGACAACCGCCAACAGCGCGGCCATGACCGCGCACCTCCGGTTGCGTCTCCGCTGGAAGGTGACGATGCTCACCGCTATCCGCCTGTGTAGGCCACGGACACACCGCGCAGCCTCGCCCCGGCGCCCCCGACGAGGTCGACGACAAGGAAGTAGACGTTGGCGCTGTTGTCGACCGTGTGGGCGAAGGCCTGGGCCGTCTGGGGGCTCGCGCCCGCGGTCGACAGTACCTCCACGAGCTTGTAGATCCTGGCAACATCCGTGCCGTTGGCGATGGGCGTGAAGTCGAGCCTGGCCTGGACCGAGGCCGGGCTCGCGGCTTCGAAAGCGACCGTCATGCTTGTGATCGTCGCCCCGTCCGGAATGATCACGGGGGCGTAGTAGCGGACGGAGGCGTCATCGGTTCCGACCGGGCTGAGCTGGTTGAACGTCTTTTCGTAGATGGCCAGGTCGTTGGTTGGCGTGAACGTACTGGCAGCGATGGCCACATGTCCGGTGGTGGCGGAACTGGACAGCACGGCGGAGTCCGCCGTGAGGTTGACCCAGACGGCGTCGCCGCGGGTAACCTGGGTGAGCGTGGCGCCGAAGGCGGGCATGCTGGGGGCGTAGATCTCGTAGGACTGGGTCGTGGCGTTCCAGCGGTAGATCGAGCTGTACTGGCCGCCGATGCCCGCGAACGCCTCGGCGGGGGGGCGGGACTCCCCGAAGTAGGAGATGTTGTTCCAGCCTCTGACGAGCGCCGTCCCGGCGCGGGCCTGTTCGTGAGTCCCCACTGCGGTCGCGCCGATGGCGATCACGCCAAGCGCCGCAAGGGCCAGGGCTGTCCGGATTGAGCGCATGGTCTTTCCCCCTGCCGCCAGCGCGGCGTTGCCGCAGCGGGCCGCATCAGGGGAGATCGTATGGCTGTGCCCGGGGAGCCTTAATGGGCGGATGCCCGATGGCACGGGGGGGGAAGACCCCGATCCACGGGGGGAAGACCCCGCGAGTGCCTCCGGGCAATTCCGGAGGAGCGGTTCGCGAGGCGCCTATGGCTCCGTGAAGTCCCCCACCAATCGTGGGCTGGCGTTACCGGATGCGCTCGGCGACGACAACGTCGCGGTCAACGCATTCGCCGTATCCGTTCGCATCGCGATTGATGACGCGCCCGGCTTCGCACGAGCAGGTGATGAGGATGATCCACTGCTTGCCGGTGGGCCGATCAGGCGAGTCGATCAGCTTGCCCATGTCGATCACGCGGGTTGGATCGCCGGGGTCGGGGTTGTATCTCGCGTCGATCACATAGCGCTTCAGGCGGAACACGCGGTACTTGTACTCGGGTCCCCCGTCCATGACGACGTCGATCTCGTCGCCTTCCTGAGCCTGGAAGAGCTTCGCAAACGGGCCGTCCTTCCCGTTGTAGTTGACGTGGGCTGAGAAGATGGCGGCAGCATCCCAGCCGGGCTTGGCATAGATCCCGTACCAGCCGATCTTGCCGGTCGCATCGTGCGGGGTGTCGAGTTCCTCGTTGAGCGGCGGCTTGAGGCCCAGTTCCTCGATCGGGTAGTCGATCTTCAGCCGTGGGATGCGCATGCGCGCGACCTTGCCGTCGAACGGCGTTGGTGTAGGCATCGGGGTCCTGGAAGGCTCGGGCGTCGACGTGGGGGTGCTGGTCTCGGAGGGGGTTGTGTTGAACTCGCGGATACCCGTCGTGCCCTTGTCGTCGTCGCGCGTCACAGCGAAGCCGACCACGAGCAGGGCGAGACCTGCCGCGAACGAGAAGACCGCCAGGTAGCGAAGAGCCTTCACCCGATTAATGCATACCCATGAGGATGAAACCGCTCCGGATCAGCATATACGACCGTCCAACAAGGGTGGATTAAGGCGCCGTCCGGTCAACCCCCGCCCGGTTCGTCGTTGCCGGGCGGTGGGGGCGAGCGGCGGCGGCCCAGGGCTACACCGGCCGCCGTACCGGTGAGGACAATCGCACCAAGCGCGATGAGCAGCACGTAGATGACCGGGAACGAGTCGTCGCGCGCGATCGGGGAAGTGCTGCCCGCTGCCGTCGCGACGCCACCCGAGCGCGTCCCGGTCTCGATCTGCACTTCGTCGGTCGGCAGCGTCCCGGCGGGCTTCGGCGTGAACTTGGCCTGTTCGGTAGCGGTGGCAGCAGCCTCGGTCGGGGCGAGTGGACGGGTCGGTGTGGGCGTGGCCAGAGCGGGTGGTTCACCCTGCCCGGCGCTGAGGCTGACCTGCTTCGGACCCTGTTGCCACGCCGCTGTCTGGACCGCCGGCCGCGCGCCAATGGAAAACGCAACGGTCTTCCCAGGCTTGCCGCACCCCGGCTTCTGGGTCTCGTGCACGACGTTGATGAGATAGGCGCTCACACCGCCGTCGGTGACTGTGCCCCGGTGAGCAGGCCCAACCTGGGTGCAATCCACTCCGTCGATGAAGCCGCGGATGTCCGTCCCATCGGGAACCGGCTTCCCGTCGACGGCGACCGTGCCGTAGAAGGTGGATGGCACCTGGGGCTGAGCCGCGGCGCTGGCGAGGACGGCAAGGGCCAGGCCAGCAGCGGCCGCGGCAACGACGAGCCGGGAATGATCAGCGGACAAACGACCCCCGCAACAGAGAGGCGCTCGCTGGGCGGGCGCAGGTTGGATGGTACCCGCCGAGGCGGGCAACGGACAAAGAGCCGCTCTGTGCCGCGGAAAGGGTTAGCCTGTTTCACAGATCCGGCATACCTTATGTCCTACCTATCGCACCGGGGCGACCGTGGCCGAGATCGGCACCACCCTTCGCAACGCACGCATCCAGCGCGGGCTGACCATCGAGCAGGCCGCACAGGATACCCGCATATCGCCGCGCTTCCTCGAAGCGCTGGAGGCGGAGGAGTTTGCCTCGCTCCCGGCGCCGGTGTACGTCCGGGGCTTCTTGCGGTCGTACGCCAACTACCTCCGGGTAGACGCTGCGGCCCTGCTGGCTTCGCTCGAAGGTGGCGGCCCGCCCGTGGCCGGCCCGGATGCGTTCGTGGGCGGCCCTCCGGCATTGCGGCCCCAGGCGCAGTCCAGCCGCCCTGACCCGTTCCGGTCACCCCAGCGCCCGGAGCGACCGCCCGTGCCACCGCCACCGCCGGTCGTGGACGAACCGGTTGAAGACGCCTGGGCGCCGGAAGAACCGGTTGGATACGTTGGCTCGCCCGAGGAGTTGGCTCCTTCCGGGGAGCCGGATGACGAGCCTGAGTACCCGCCAGAGGAACCCGTGTTCCGGCCGCGCCGTGTGGCCGGAGTCCTGGTGGAGCGCGAACCGGCCGACGGCGGGTCCGGCCGCGCCGTGCGACTGCTCGTGATGGCTGGCGGCGCTGCCATCGTGGCGCTTGTCATCGGCATTGCCGCGCTTGCCCTGTCGAGAGGGGGCGGGGACGATACGAACCCGGCGGCGGGAGCAACCGAGACACCAACGCGCGCGGCGGGAACGATCATCCCCGTGGTGTCGCCAACGGCGAAGCCGTCGGCCAGCGCGAGTCCAAGCGCGAGTGTTTCCCCATCTCCAAGCGTGAGCACCAGTCCTTCGCCGACGGGCACGCCAGGCACGCCAACGCCAACTGCGACCAATCGACCGAATCCACCGGCAGCGACGGCAACGCCTACGGAGACGCCGACGCCGACGGCCACACCGGTGCCGCCAACTCCCATTCCCCCGACGCCGCGACCGACGCCTTTCCCCGCGCATGCGCTCTACTGGGACGAGTGCCTGGCGAACAACAACAGCTGCGGTGAACCGCCGATCCGCGTGGTTTGCGTCCCGGATGGCAGCTGGTTCGTCGATCTCCCGCCCCTCTACGCCGCTCCGAGCAGCTGGCTCAGGTCGGTTCAACGGCCGCTTGAGGCCCAGACTGTGTGCCCCTGAACCGGACCCCCGTCGTCTCGCGGGACCTGCATCCGCGACGAACTGAACGCCGTTCGAACCGCAACCACAGCCACTGCGCGTCCACCCATACGCGCCCTCCACGCCCGGGTAGCGCGGTGTGGGGGACATCCGGTAGCCACGCCCCGGACCTGTAACTCCTCATTCCCCCACGTCACCCGGTTGCCCTCGGCAGCCACCGCCGAACTCCCCGGTGAGGCCCAGCGTGGGCCCGGCCAGCCGCCCCAACTGCGGCCCCCGGGGAGTGATAGATGGCATCGTTCGAGTTGTTGGGCGCCCACGAAGCGGCGGCCAGCGAGAGGGATTCATGGGCCGGGAAGTACCTGCCGCTCTACGTCGCGGGGCTGGTTGCGGGCTTTGCGGTCGCCATCGGCATCGTCTTCGCGACCCCCGGCGGCGAGGCCGTCACGACGTTCACACCCGCGCCGTTTGAGTCGCTGGTTTCGGTTCCGGCAGCGGAAACCGGCGCCGGAGGCTACTCGCAGCCAGACATGGCCGCCCCCGGCGCAACGCTCAACACGTTCCCCGAGCTCCCCTTTGACCTCCTGACCGGACCCGGTTGGCCAGGGATGACCATGCCGCAGGCCGTGGAAGCGACGGCCCCGGCGCTTGCACCCGCGGCCCCGGCGCTCCCAACGTCAGCCACCCCGCCCGTGGCGACCGCGCCCGCCGCTCCCGCGGCGCCGGCGGTGGTGCCCGTGGCGGAGGCGCCCGTCGCGGCTCCAGCGGCAAGCACCGCCAGGCCGAACTTCCATGTTCCCGAGCCGGCCGCGGGCGGGACCACCGACCTCGAACAGCGGCTCCTGGCTGGCATCAATGGAGAGCGGGCGAGCGCTGGACTCGCGCCCTACGTGCTCGACGCTGGCCTCAGCCGCATTGCCCGGGTGCGGGTCCAGCAGCTCGTTGACCAGGACTACTTCGGCCACACGGACCCGTTCGGCTATTCCATGTACACCGAACTCCTTGCCCACTTCGGCTACGCCAGCTACGCGTGGGCGGGCGAGAACCTGGCCCTGAACAACTACGGCGCCGCCGAATCGCCCGAGCGTGCGGTGGCCGCCCTGATGAGAAGCCCGACCCATCGCGCGAACATCCTCGCCGGGGACTTTCTCCGGGTCGGCGTCGGCGAACTGACGACCGCGGACGGCCGCCACTTCTTTGCCATGATCTTTCTGGGCTGACGTGCTCTTCCTTGTCCGAACGGAAGGCCGGCATCTTGCCGGCCTTCCAGGTTTGTTGCGCCGGTGATCAGGGAAGGCCCGGCGGCGGTTCGAGGGAGTCATCGTCATCGCGGCGGCTCCGGGACATCGCGAAGCCAACGCCGCCCCCGACAATGGCGATTCCGGCGAGCACCAGAATGACCACCGCCCACAGGGGAAAGCCGCCGCCATCGCCGGTGGATGCCTGGCCTGGACCCGGCCGCGAACTGGTCACACCACCCTTGAGTACCACCGGCGAACCGGCCCCAGGAGAGCCCTTCGGGATCGTGCCAATGGCCTGGGCGGTCTCGGTCGCACCCGCGGCAGGCGTGCCGCCGTTGGGGGGCGTTGGCGTGCGAGGAGGGAGGGGAGTGAAGGTGGGGATGACAGCCGGCGTCACGGCGCCGAAGGTGACATCGAGCTGCACGGGGCCCGCCTTCCACTTTGCCACCTGATTCGCGGTCCGGTCGCCGACCTTGATCCTGACGGAGGCGCCGTCGGCGCCACAACCGGGCTTGTCTTCTTTCGAAGAGACGTTCACAGCGTAGGCGGTGACCCTGTTCGCGCCTTCGCCCACGAGCTCGGTCTTGCCCTTGCCGCAAAGGAGGTCGCCAATGTAGGCCTCGATGGGGATGTCAGCGGCGACGGGTCCGGCCTGGTCGGTCACGGAACCGAAAACGGTCGATGGCGGTGCGATCTGCGCCAGTGCCGACGCGGCGAAGAGGGCGCTGGTGAGAGCCGTGCCGAACATGCCCGCGCGAAGGATTCGTCTCATGGGACTGTGGTTTCCTGCGTGGTGGAGTTGTCGCCGGCAAGCTGGAGGGTACCGGACCGGCCGAGTAGGGGCACTACTGAGGGACGTAGAGCGTAAAAGGGTGCTTGACCTGGATCCAATAGGCGCGCCCGGCTTCGAACTGGTCGAAAGCGCTCAGGTAGGCCGGGCCGCCGGGGACGTAGAGCTTCCAGCGCGACCCAACGGGGTCCCATGTGTAGATCGCTTTCACCCGGTCCTCATTGCCCGAAATGGCACTTGCGATGCTGCCGCCGCGGCCGGCGGTCACCAGATTCCAGCCGGGCTCCATCGACTTGTTGGCCTGCGCGCCGAACTGGATCGTGACGTCCAGCACGATCTCGCCTTCAGGGTCGGGGGGAAACGGCGGGAACGTCGCCGGATTGCGGGTGGTCCTGTCGCAGAACATCCGGCTGACTTCGAGTCCGTTCCAAACCAGGCGCACATAGTCGCCGGGATCGTCGTTCGCGAAGATGTCGCTTGCCGCCGCGGTGCCCACACCGCCTTCGATGAGGGCGCTCTCGCCGGGCGAGAGCAGCCCCCGAATCTCCCGGAACGCCCCGGATCGGGCATGCAATGTGAAGCCGGCCAGTGACACAAGGCCCGTTCCGGCGTTCGTGACGGTGATCATCTCCGGGCCGCTGCAGACCAGGCCCGTGATGCGGACGAGGCCCGGGACCGGCGCGGGCAGGGCCGGGAACGTGATGCGCAGATTCGCAGGGGTCAACAGGCTGTTGGTGATCTTGATCCAGGCCTGGCACTCGCCGGCGGCGACCACGGTCTTTACGAGCTCCGCGTTCGCGGTGTCGCCAGTGTCGAACGTTGTCGTGTTCGCGGCGCGACGGCCTGCATCGATCGAGGCGGGCGGGCCCTGTGCCACGACTATGCTGCCGCTGCCGGCGTCGAACGCCCAGTGAACCGGGACGCCCAGCACGTTGAAGGCAGACGTGGCATCGCACTCGCCATAGCGGTCCTTGAGATGCGCCACGACGTACTTCAATGATGGCGAGTCGGTGTCGATGACAGTCACCTGCTTGTACCCGCCCCAGGTCCAATCGGTCTGGACGACCTCGGATATGAGGGGCGGCAACTGCCCGGTAGTGCCTGGATAGTCGGCAACCACGTAGTAGCGCGTGTGACCGACTACGTCCCCGGCCATGCAGTACGGGTTGCCGGTGTGGGCATTTGGCGCACAGCCCTCGAAGGAGAGGTTGAAATCCCCAGCAGTGCCAATGCTCGCGCCGCCCGCGCCGTCCTTGGTGATGATGCGCGGCATCGCCTCTGTGCCGAGCGCACTCTCCTCACGCGTCCGCGGGTTCACATCGAGGCTCCTGGATGTGCTGTCGGGGATGAACCAACCAAGAGCACCATCGTTTATGCCCTTCGGGTAGCTGTTCACGACCGGTTCGTTCTCCATGAAGAAGGTGAACCGGCTCGGCGGCAGGCCCGGAACGGACCCGCCGGGGTGCAGCGTTCCCGCATCGGTCGGAAGGATCCAGCGGTCAGCGGGGACGGTGTGGCCGTCGGGTTTGGTCTCAGCCGGCCGGCCCGTGGGGTACTTGCTCAAGAACCAACCCCGTAT
>CAZCDK010000123.1:0-3970 GCA_964497285.1 uncultured Anaerolineaceae bacterium
CCCCTCCGCCGAGAATTCGCGTGAGCGATCTGCCCGGCGCGAAGAAGACCCCTTCTTCCAATGCCTGTTGTTTCTCGGCTTCGTGGCCCGCGGCATCTTCGAAGCTCCCCTTCCGGAACATGAGACTGACTCTCCCGGCGCCGAGGCGACGGGCCGTTCGGGCGCAGTCAACGGCGGTATTCCCGTCCCCGATCACCACTACCTCGTTGCCGACCTCGACGGGGCTTCCGAGATTGACCTGCCTCAAGAACGCCGTCCCGACCATGCATCCTTCGAGGTCGGCCCCGGGAACGTCGAGTTTGGTGCCGCGATGGGCTCCGACTGCAAGCAAGACAGAGCCGTAGCCATCTGCAAGGAGGTCGTCCAATCCCTGGCCGAGATCGACGGGGGCGTTGGTCCTGAACTCCACGCCGAGCGCCCCCATGTAGTCGATGTCTTTCTGAAGCGCTTCACGGGAAACCCGGTAGGTTGGGCCGCCGACGGCCAACATGCCGCCAAGGACCGGCAGGGCCTCGAATACCGTGACGCCGTAGCCCATCCTGATCAGGTCGTAGGCTGCGCCGAGTCCGGCTGGCCCAGAGCCAATGATCGCGACCTTGTGGTCCTCGGTCTGTGCCACTCTCGCCGGCGCTTCATACGGTGTGTTGTCATGAGCGAACCGCTTCAGCGCCATGATCGCGACCGGCTCGTCGAGTTTGCTTCGGGTGCAGGCCGTCTCACAGGGGGCAAGGCAGATTCGCCCGCACACGGAGGGCAAGGGCATATGCCGGCGAATCAGCTCCAGTGCTTCCCGGTTCTTTCCCTTGGCGATCAAGGCGATGTAGGCGGGAGCGTGGAGGCCCGCCGGACATGCCGCCTGGCAGGGGGCGATCGACTCACCGTAGGTGTAGCCCCCGCCCATGCTCGCCACATCGATGATGCCGCAGAGCTCGGCACCGCGGCACTTGTCGCGGTCCACGACGACTACGCCGTCTTCCTCCCTCTTCGTGACGGCGTCATCTGGGCACACGAACGAGCACACGGGGTTGGCGCAGTGATAGCAGGGAACCGCCAGGTGGCTCACGAACAGCCTGGGAAAGCTCCCCGCTTCCCGGTACTGGATCTGCATCCAGTTGGCCGGTCCGGCCGGCGTGTTATGGAGGTCTTTGCAGGCAACGGAGCAAGCGAAACAACCGGTGCATCTCGCCTGGTCGAAGTAGAATCCTTTTTGCATGACGTCTAGTCCTTCGTCAGGGAGATTTCGACGAGCGACGATTTCAGAGCCGCCGCCCCGCCCGGTGAATAGGTGTCGTTTGTGAGGACGTTCACGCAGCCGTTTCGGCAGATGCCTTCCTCATCTGGTTCGAACCACGTGCCCTCGTGAATGGCAACAACACCCGGAATAATGCGCCGCGTCACCCACGCCTTGATGGCCAGTTTCCCCCTGTTGTTAAACACATAGACCTCATCACCGTCGCGAATCCCCCGCGGCTCCGCGTCGATGGGATTGAGCCAAACAACGTGGGGCTCCACCTCCTGCAGCCAGCCGACGTTCTGCAGTGTCGAGTGGGCCCTCACCCTTGGATGAGGAGTGAGCAGCTGGAGCGGATACTTCTCAATCAAGGGATCGTTTCGATCTTCGGGAGAAGGTATGTATTTCGCCACGGGCGGAATCATCGGATTATCCAGGTCAGCCAGTCGCTGCGAAAAGAGCTCGATCTTCCCTGAAGGGGTTTGGAACGGATTGTTCTCTGGATCCTCGATCTGTTTCTGGAACGCGATGTACGCGTGGTCCATATCGATACGATGGATGCCTTCCGCCTTGAACTCCTCGTAGTTGGGGATGTGCTCCTTGTATTCCGGATTCGTCTCGACGAAGATACGGAGCCATTGGTCCTCATCGCGTTCGTCGAAGCCCTCGAAGCCCATGTACTTGGCGAACAGGTTGCCGATCTCCCAGTCTGTCTTGCACTCACCCAGAGGTTCGATCGCCTTGTTGGCGTACGTGAGGTACGGGCCGGATGGCCACGGCCTGGTCAAGTCGTTCTTCTCCGCGAAACTGGATACCGGCAGGACGATGTCGCAGTAACGCATCGTGGGAGTGAGGAAGAGGTCCTGGCCAACCGTGAACTCCAGTCCCTTGAGGGCCTTGACGCCTTTGTTCACATTCCCTCGCTGGCCCATCACATTGCCGCCGGCAAACCAGGCGGCCTTGATGTCAGCCGGGTACCCGGCTGCCGTCCCGTGAATCATCGCGTCGAAGATCCTGTTGGTGTGGATTCGGCGCACGAGTCTGAGGTCAAGGTCCAGTGTGCCCCGGATCGATGGGCCTCCAGCCTCGACCGGATTCCTCATCCCGGGCACACCGGCCGAGCGGAACATGTGTCCGTAGGGTATGCCCATGAGCCCGCCGCAGGCAGCGCCGCCCGCTTTGCCCACGTTCCCCGTGATGTTGGTCAGCGTCATCGCCCCCCGGTTGTACTGCTCACCCATGGCGGCCCGCGCAGGGCCCTGGCAGTCCATGAGGCAGGCCGGATCGGTAGTGGCATACTGGATGGCGAGGCTTTCGATTCTCTCCGCCGGAACGCCGCATATCCTCGACGCCCACGCTGGCGTCTTCTCGATCCCGTCTTCAATGCCGAGCACATAGGCCCTGTACTGCTCGAACCCGACGGTGTACTTGTCGAGGAAGGCCTGGTCCTGGAGGCCGTGCTTGATGATCACGTTCCCCATGGCGGCCATCATCGCCGCGTCGGTCCCGGGGATGATCGGGATCCACTCATCGGCGAAGACGGACGTGGTGTCTGTGAATCTGGGATCGATGCTGACGATCGGGATCCCGGCCTCTTTGGCCTTCGTCAGGTTGTAGATGGTGTCTGTGCCCGAGATCATCCTCACCGGGTCCCAGCCCCACAGGATGATCATCCTGGCGTTCAGCAGGTCTTCCCGTCCGTGGCCAACCATCACGTCCCCGTACGTAGACATCACCGCGTAGACGGCGCCTTCGGAGGAGATGTTTCCGTAGAGCGTCGTGTATCCGCCCCACATCGCCAGCGCCTTGGCCAGGGATCCGGCCGTGTGCAGTGCGCCAAGGTGTCCTCCGGAGGTGAAGAAGAGGCTCTTCTCGCCGTGGGTCTCCTTGATGCGGTTGAGCTCCCGGACGATTGTCTTCATGGCTTCGTCCCAGGAGATGCGTTCGTACTTCCTCTCTCCCCGTTCGCCGACCCGCTTCATCGGGTAAAGCAGGCGATCCCTGTGGTAGATGTATTCGCGATACGCCCGTCCCCGGAGACAGGCCCGCAACTGCTTTTCTGGATCGTCGTGATCATCGCCCTCTATCCGGGTGATGACACCGTCCCTGACGTGGACGACGAGGGGACAGCGCCCACCACAGTCAATCGATGACGTGCAACGGAAGAACTGTTCTCCCGCCACCACGGTTTCGTTCTTGACACTCATCGCGCCCTCCTCATCCCTGTCGGCCGGCCATCGGGCGAACCGGGGCACTGCCAGGCCGGCCTTGTTGGCCGCTGGCTGCGACCCTGGGGGACTCGAGCCCGGACTATACAGGGAACGGGTCGGGAGCGCCCCGCGGCCGTCCGCCAACCGCCATCTCGCGGGGCCGCCCGCGAACCACGTACCATCGAGGCATGCCCGCGAAGCCGAGCCTCAGCCCGCTTTGGGATGCGCTCTCACTCGGTACGCATCCCTGCCCGGTCGTGGCGGTTGTAGGTGCTGGAGGCAAGAGTTCCCTCATCCACAGGCTGGGCGCCGAGGCCGCCGCCCTCGGACGGCGAGCGGTGCTCACCGGCACGACACGTTTCACTGAGGCGCGGGGCGGTCCACCGCACAGAGTCGCCGTGGCTGATGAATGCTCGCTGCCGGACGCCGTCGCATCCGCACTGGAAACCGTCCCGGTTGTCGTCGCGAGCACGGGACACCTCCCCAAGGGCCGCCTGGCTGGCCTTACCTCGCAGTGCGTCGACGCGCT
>CAZCDK010000123.1:3980-4650 GCA_964497285.1 uncultured Anaerolineaceae bacterium
GGCCGCGCGCGCGTCGTCCTTGACCTTGAACGCGCGACGCCCGGCGTCGCGCTCATCGCGGTCCACGCGGATGGGAGCAGGCAGCGCCCCTTCAAGGCGCCGGGAGAACACGAACCAAGGATTCCCGACGCTGCCACCCATGTCGTCGCTGTCGTCGGCCTCGACGCTCTCGGCGCACCCATCGACGAGGCCCACGTGCACCGTCCCGAGGCCTTGCACGCGCTGGTCGGCGCCGCGACCCATTCCGATGCCTCCGTGATCGCCCGGGCGATGGTCGATGCTCGCGGAGGTCGCAAACACGTGTCCGATCGAGCCTTCATCGTCGTCGTGAACAAGGTCGCCGCCGACCCGGCGGCGGCGGCCTCGCTCGCGTTGGCGATCCTGGAAGCGGGTGCCCCGCGCGTCGTCACGACCGAGCTCCACGACTCGGCCGACCCCGTGCGCGGGGTCCTTGCCCACTAGCAGTGGCGGGTGCCAGGCCATGGGGTGAATCGGCTACGGACGGGCGCGTGACGACGCGCATGTGTGTTGTGGTACTCCCGTTCTTTCGCCACCATGGTCTGGCCGCACAGCGCATGGAGTTTCCTCCTGATGACCGCCCTCTGGCGCCATTCTGCCAAGACCCTCGCAGGGATGATTGCCCGGGGGGAGGTCACATCCCTGGAGGTCG
>CAZCDK010000123.1:4660-8696 GCA_964497285.1 uncultured Anaerolineaceae bacterium
CCCCAGCGTCGGCCGTGGCCAGCAGTCCGCGAGCCGCATGAATGCCTTCACAACGACGAAGGTCCAGAACGAGGCGCCGCTGGTTTCGATTCCAGGTGATGTAGCCGGCGTACTGCTTCATCCGGTCGCCGACCGGTGGTTCGATCTTGATGATTTCGGCGCCGTGGTCGGCAAGGTTCATGCAGGCCATCGCTTCGACGGTGCCCTGGGTGAAATCGAGAATCCGAAGCCCGTAGAACGAGCCTGCCGCAGACGTCGCCTGGCGTTGCCGGTCGATCCCATGGCGGGCGCTGTCTCCTTCAGTGGGCATCCGGTACGCCTCCTTCATGCCGTGATTGAGCGCAGCGAGTTCGCCCCGGTGCGGCAGCCGCACTCGGCCGATCGCCCAACGCGGACCGGGCTGGACTGAGGGGGCCTGTTCGGTTGGGCCGGACCGCGCGGCGCCTTGCCCGATGGGTGGGTTGTGAATCACGCCGGGTCTTCCCGGGATAGACCCCGCGCACGAACTGCGCCCCGGGGACTTACGTTGCCGGCGGGGCGATGAACCGAAGCGCTCCGGGAAGGACCGCGAAGCGGGCGGGGAGGAAGCCGCCGGGTTCACCGTCGAGGTCGATGGGACTACGCCTGGGAGATGAGAGCTCGACGACGCGCGCGGGATGGTGGTCGACCCCCGCCATCTGGAGGTGCGTACCGCCCCGGCGCTGTCCCTGGACTGCCTTGACGACCGCAAGCCTGCCGAGCGCGCCCCAGCGGACGACATCGAAGACGCCGTCGTCCGGGAGAGCGCCAGGGACAGCGAGGAGGTCGCCGCCCCAGAGCTCCATGTTGTGGACGCTGACGGAGTTGTAGCGGGCGTTGAACGATTCGCCGTCGATCGTGACGGCGAAGTCGCGGTTCATGGGGCCAAGCATCTTCACGAAAGTCATGATTGTGTAGGGTGCGGTGTCGCCCAACAGCTTGAGCTGGCGGGGGACGCCGCGGGAGATCTCGGGGATCCAGCCTGCGGAGGCTTCGAGGACGAAGTAGCGGGTGATCGGCTTGCCGCCTTCGTCGTGCGATTCGACGCGGGCGGCGTCGATGAGACGTTCGTTGCCGGCGGCGATGGCGCGGATAGCCTTCACGGGTTCGCCGATTCCCAGGCACTTGCCCACATCCTTGCCGGTTCCCATGGCAACGGTGCCGATGCGGACATGCTCGCCCGCTGCGGCATCGAGGATCGCGCTGGCGACCTCGTTCACGGTGCCGTCGCCTCCGACGGCGATGATCGTGTCGCGGCCGTCCGCTATGGCGCTTCTGGCGAGGTCGTAGCCATGGCCGCGGTGCGTCGTGAAAACGGCGTCGGGTTGGATCTGGTGGCTTCGGATGGCGGCCTCGAGGGCGGGCCAGCGCTTGCTTGTGCGGCCGCCGCCCGACATCGGGTTCACGACGAAGAGGGGTCGCGAAGCGTTCGTCTCCATGCGCGGGACAGTACCGTGCAGAGAGACAACGGGGAACAGGAGGGGCATGGCAATGGTGGCGTTGGGCTCGCGGTGTCCATCGAGCGGTCTGGCGTGGGAGCTTGCCCGGGCGGGAATCAGAACGGGGGAACTCGACTTCATTGCCTGGGTCGCGGGTAGCCGACCCCGCCCTGGAGAAGCCCCGATTCCGCCGGCTGGCGTCAGTGACGGAGGCGGCTGAGGTCGGCGACGAAAACGCTCGAGCCGGTCCGTTCGGGGGCGCCACCGGCCCGCTCAATCGTGACCACGGCGCTTTCGTAGGTCTCAAGGCCTTGTGGAACGATGGTCTCGTGGCGCGCAAAGCCGGTCGGCTCGGCGTTGAAGGTGCCCAGGCTGTGGTACTTTCCGCCCGCGCTTGCCCAGATCTGGTAGGTCTCGCCGGATGACAGCGGGCGCAGGTGGCTGGCGACGAACCACACTTTCTTCTGGTCGCGGTCCCAGACGAGGCGGCCGATGGAGGACGCGCCCGGCTCGACGGAGAAGACCTCGGCCACGTCGGCTTCGGGTGAGAGCATGGCGAGCAGGAGGTCGCGGTCACCACGGGCTGCTTGTTGGAGTTCGGCGGAAGTCCGTTCTTCGTCGCTGAGACGGCGCGTGAGGGCGAGGATCTCGATCTTCTGGGAGAGGGCGTCTTCGACCTGGGTGGTCAGGTCGGTGTTCTCCTGGCGGAGTTCTTGGACCTGACTGCGGACAGTGACCATGCCGGCGAAGGCACCGACGGCGATGAGTGCGGCGGCGACCCCCGCGGCCGCGGAGGCATAGCGAAGCAGCCGGCCGACGAGACTCGGCCGGGTCGCGCCAGCGGCAATGAGCGTGCGTTGGCGCAGGCCCGACGGCGTCTTCGCAAGCGGAGCTGTGAGAGCGAGTGCGGCGGCGAGCCGCCGGGCGGCCCGCACCATCTCGAGGCAGGGTTCGCAGACGCGCAGGTGGTCGGCGAGTTCGGCCTCGGCGGCAGGCGACAAGGAGCCGATGGCGAATTCGTCCGCGCTTTCCTGTGTGAGGCATTGCCGGGACATTGCGGAACCTTCCTACACCTGATCCTGAAGAGCACGCCGGAGCTTCTGCATGCCCAGGCGGATGCGAGTCTTGATCGTACCGAGCGGTTCGTGGGCGAGGTCGGAGATCTCCTGCTGGGTGAGGCCGCCGAAGTAGGCGAGCTCGAGCGCGCGCCGCTGATCGGGCGGCAGGTCGCAGACGGCGGAACGGACGATCGCCCGGAGTTCGTGGAGTTCTGTCTCGACCTGCGGGTCGTCTCCCGGGGCGACGATCTGGAGGCGGAGGTCAGCCACGCCATCGTCAGGCTGCGGGATTTCACGCCGGTGCCGCCGGCCGAGGGCACGGATCTCATCGACGGCACGGTTCCTGGTCACGCTCATGAGCCAGGTGAGGAAGCGTCCGCGGGCGGCGACGAACGATTCGGGCCGCCGCCACAGCCGGACGAACACGTCCTGGGTGACATCTTCGGCGAGTTGGGGGTCGGCGAGGACGCGGAGGGACGCTGAATAGACGAGGTCCGCGAAGCGGTCGTAGAGCACCGCGAAGGCGCATTCGTCGCGGGATGTGATGGCGAGCATGAGGGCCTCGTCCGTCCATTCGAGCCGAGCGGTCCGGGGGTCGCCGGAGGGCCGGGCGATTTCGCCCGCTCTACTGATGCTACGAACTCCGGACAGATCCGGATTCCCATGCCACGGCATATGCAGCCTCGATGGCCATCATACGCTGTGGCATGGGCCTGCCAAGCGTTCTGAGATGCCTTTACCCTCACTTTCGAGCTGGTGATGCGCTGTTTACGGCGAGTTGCCTGCGGTGGCGGGACACTAAGACGGCAAACACAACAGGAGCCAATCATGAAGAAGGCGATCACGCAGTCCGTCGGCGCCGCTGTGGCGACGCTGGCACTCGGGTTCGGCATTGCGTGCTCGTCGAACACGACAGCGAGCCCGGAGAGCGAGACGACCCCCATCTCGGACGCCGGAGCGCAGGCATCCCAGCCGACCCGCCCGGCGCCGGCGGCGGCCACGGGCGAAATGACGGTTGCTGAGCTCGTTGCGTTCGCCGAGCCAGCGATCGTGAAGATCACGACCTCCTCGGGTGTTGGCAGTGGGTTCGTCATCGATGGCAGCGGGTATGTCCTGACGAACAACCACGTGGTGACAGGCCTCAGCGGACGCGCCGTCGCGAGCATCCAGGTCACGGTGAGCGATGGGACAGACTACCGCGGGGCGGTAGTAGGCGCCGACTCGAAGTCGGACCTCGCCCTTCTCAAGATCGACGCGACGGGATTGAAGGCGCAGGAGCTGGCGAACCTCGCCGACGTGAAGGTAGGACAGGACGTTGTGGCGATCGGATATGCGCTGGACCTGAACGGAGGCGATGGTGCCAGCTATTCCGTGACGCGCGGAATCGTGAGCGCGAAGAACCGCTCGACGAGCGAGACGGGCGGATCGCTCGGCGCTGTCCAGACCGACGCGGCAATCAACCACGGCAACAGCGGGGGGCCGCTTCTCGACCTCTCCGGCGAGGTGGTGGGCGTGAACACG
>CAZCDK010000124.1:0-8622 GCA_964497285.1 uncultured Anaerolineaceae bacterium
TGAGCGACTGGACGACTGAGGCTCCCGCGGAGAGAAGAAGGATCACCGCGGCATCGGTTGGTGTCATCCTGCGGTTGTAGCGGCCGATGGCTCTATGGGCCAACCGCGTTGTTCAGGCATGGCTTATCGTTTGCAGCATGGAAGTCGCGAACGAGTTGATGGTTCGGGGCATCGTCGTCGGGGTGTTCCAGGAGAACTGCTGGGTCGTCGGAAACCGCCGCACCGGCGAAGCGATCTGCATCGATCCGGGCGACCAACCCGACGAGGTTCTCGCCCTGGCTCGCGATATGGGCGTGACCATCAAGCTGATCGCCAACTCGCACGCCCACGTCGACCACATCCTCGGCGTGCACGGGGTCCATGCCGCGACCGGGGCGAGATTCCTCCTTCATGCCGCTGACCTCGAACTCCTGCGGAACGGTTGGAGAGGCATGGGCCAGCGCTTCGGGATCGACATCGCGCACGGCCCGCCGGATCCCGACGCCTTCGTTTCCGACGGTGACGAGGTTGATGTGGCAGGACTCAAGCTGAAGGTCATCACCACTCCCGGGCATACCCCGGGGAGCGTGAGCTACTACACCGAAGGCATGCTGTTCAGCGGCGACACCCTTTTTCGCGGCTCCATCGGTCGCACCGACCTGCCCGGCGGGTCGCTCGAACAGGAAATGGACAGCATCTGCGATCGGCTGCTCACGCTCCCCGACGATACCGTCGTCCTGCCCGGCCACATGGACGAGACAACCATCGAGTTCGAAAAGCGGCACAACCCGTTCGTCCTCGAATGGCGATTCCGTCGCGGTGAGACGCCGTAGGTTCGACGATGACCGCAATGACCGAAGCGCAACGCGACCAGTTCCTCCACGAGACGCGGATCGCGAAGCTCGCGACGCTCAATGCCGATGGTTCGCCCACTGTTGTACCCGTGTGGTTCGAATGGGACGGAGTCGAGGCGCGGGTGTTCACAGACCGCAAGAGCGAGAAGGTCCGGCGCATTGCCCGCGACCCGCGCGTGGCGCTCTCCGTGGAGCAGGGTGTCGGTGCCGCCGAGGCGTGGGTCACGATTGAGGGCATCGCCACGGTCGAACTCCACGGCGGCATCGAACTCGCCCGGCGTCTCGCCGCTCGCTACTACACGTCGGAACGTGCAGAGCGGGCACTCGCGACCTGGGGAGAGATGGCTGACCGATGGGTCGTGCTGCGCATCACTCCGGGGCGCATTCGATCGAGTGCTCCGTGAAGCGTCCGGTGCATCGCGCCTCCAATCTCAGGCGCTCTCATCCTTGAAGTTCAGGTAGTACTTGCTCGGCGTCGGACCAACTTGCCCCTGGTACTTGCTTCCCGCTTCGTCCGATCCGTATGGGTGCTCCGCTGGTTCTGTCAGCTGCAGGAACGAGATCTGCGAGACCTTCATCTTCCAGTAGAGCGTGATCGGGAGGTTCGCCACGTTCGACAGCTCGAGTGTGAGGTGGCCATCCCAGCCGGGATCGACGTAGCCTGCCGTCGAGTGAATGAGCAGGCCCAGGCGGCCCAGCGATGACTTGCCCTCAAGTCGTCCGACGATCGTGCTTGGCAACGACACGCGTTCATACGTGACCGCCAGCGCAAACTCGCCAGGATGCAGGACGAACGGCCGCTGCTCGTCGATTTCCACCAGCTCGGTCAGGTCTGGATAGTCCTTCTTCACGTCGATGAACGGCAACTGGGCATTGCGAAACACCCGAAAAAGGTTGCCAAGGCGGAGATCCACACTCGCCGGCTGGATCGCGTTCGGACCCAGCGGGTCAATCACGATGGTCCCCGCGTCGATTGCGCGCCTGATAGTGCGGTCGCTCAAGACCATGGGCAGCAGTCCTGAATGGGGTGACGGAAGCGTACCGCTTCGGGGCCCTCCGCGGCACTCGCTGTCCTCTGGCGCCGCTCCTTGCGCGCAGGGCCTCGAGAGTAACGGTTGCGGAATGGGGCACATCGTTGCATTGGCGCGCCGCCCGGGCCCGGCTAGAATGCGAGCGCCAGCCACAAGTCCGGCACTGGGACACTCATTGAACACTCGCCCCGCCCCCCTCAGGTTCCTCGTCCTCTCCCTCCTTGTTCCGCTCATCATCGCGGGCCTGTGGTCCTGCGGCAGCGACGCGGGAGACCCCGACAAGACGAAGACCTACAGTGCCCACGGCATCACGTTCGACTACCCCGCGAACTGGAAGAAGAAGGAGCTCGAATCGAAGACGGCGAAGGCGGCCAACGCGCAATGGAACCTCGATGGGATTCTCCTGACCGAAGACGATGTGATTGCTGTCCAGGCTTACAAGCTCACGCTGTCCATCACGCCGGCCGTGTTCCGCGACAACCAGCAGGACATCATCGCCGAGGTTTCGCAGGTCACGGCTGGTCACGAAGTGCTTTCCGACCCGGAGGTCACTGAGGTGGCCGGTCTCCCGGCCATCACCTACTCGGTTTCCGCCACATCGACAGGCGGCAAGGACGTGATCAGCCAGCTGTTCTTCGTCTTCAAGGACGACCTGGAGTACTTCATCAACTGCCAGGCCACGGAGAAGAGGCTGGACGAAGTCGAAGCGGCATGCCACAAGGTCGTCGACTCGTTCGCCATCAAGTAGCGCCGTTGCTTGCCGTCTGCGGACTGCCCGCGTCCGCCGTCCCACCGACTCGCTGGCTCAGTTGATACCCAGTAGCGCAGCCTCTGTGGGTTCCTGTTTCCTGAGCAGCCCGACGAGCGCGAACTGGGTCAGGATGTCTAGAGTGCCATCCGCCTGCGCGAATCGAGCTGTCGCCGTCGAAAGCGGACTGATGTCGATCGTTGGCGGCGTGAACAGCAACCGTGAGAACTCGCTCTCCACCTCTCCTGCGTCGCCGTCGCCCATCCTCTCGCGCACCCGGCCATATCCCGCGAAGCGCCAGGTGAAGCGCTCCTCTGGTTGGGCTATCTTCGGCCCGAGTCGCGCCGCGTCGGGCTGGCCGACGACCAGGACCGCAAGTTCGCGCTGCAGGGCGACGAAGTCTCTGTGAATGACGACTGCCAGTGATTCCGGAGTGCCAACCACCGCCGAGGGGTCTTCCTGCGCACTCGTCGGGTCACCTGTGACCTATTCCCGTTCGCTCTGTCGGTCTCCACAGGCGACGATTCCCAGCGTGGCCACCATGAGGGCTGTGAGTTCCTTCCAGGTTTCCGTTGTCACCCGGCGGCGGTCAATCCGCAACCAGGATCACTGTCCCGGTGGTCGACAGGCTACCTCCTGTGCCGTTCACGATGCAGGACCGCGCCTTCGTCTGCTTGCCTGGCAGGCCGTGGATGCCGTCCTCGGCGGTGCCCGAGAGCTGGCGGTAGGCCTCAACCAGCAGCTGCATCCCGTACATGCCGGAATGATTGAACGACAGCCCACCACCGTTGGTGTTGATGGGCAGCCGTCCCCCGGGGGCCGCGTGGCCATCTCGCCAGAGTGTGAACCCCTCACCCCGCGGTGCCAGTCCGAGCATCTCCACGGTGATCCCGGCCGTCACCGTGAACGAGTCGTAGACCATGGCCATCTCCATGTCCTCCGGCCCCATCCCCGCCATCCGGTAGGCCGTCGCGCCAGAGGCCGCCGCCGACGTGGCCGTGAAATCCTCCATCTCCAGCATGTTCGAATGGCTCATGCTCTCCCCCGCACCGGCTATCCAAACAGGCCTGGTGCGAAGCGTCCGCGCGATCTCCGGGCTGGCGACCAGGATCGCCCCGCCGTAGTCCGTGACCAGGCAGCAATGAAGCAGGGTCAGCGGCCAGGACACGATGCGGGACGACTGCACGTCCTCGACCGTGATCGGGCCGCCCTGCGGGTGGGTCCCCTTTGAATGCATGATCGCCCGGGGATTCAGCGTTGCCCACTGGCGCGTGCCCACCGCGATGTGTGCGAAGTCCGCCGGGGTCGTTCCGTACCGGTGGTTGTGACGCGTCATGGCGTGCGAGTAGTTCGAGGGTGCTCCCGAAAGACCGTACGGAGCCACGAACTGCGCATCCGCACTCCACGGGTCCCCTCCGCCTCGTCCGGCGCCGGCGCCCCGCCCCCGCGTCGCACGAGATGTCCAGCCGATCTGACCATGCGTCACGAGCGCAACATCGACGATCCCGGCGTGGATAGCCGCCAGCGCATGGTGGACGTGCATCTCGAATGAACATCCACCAACAGACGTCGTGTCGATGTAGTTAGGGTGCAGTCCCAGGTATTCGGCTATCTGCGACGAGACGCCCGCACCGAACACGCCGTCGATCCGCGAGATCGGGATCCCCGTCTGGTCGCTGACATTCCTGATCGCCTCGACATGCATCTGGAGCGACGATCGCGGGACCGCGAGATAGCCGATTTCGTTCGATTCGGCCGCGCCAACGATCGCCGCTGCCTTCGAGAGCTCACCGGGCATTTTGCTCTTCCTCCTACACCACGCGCCAGAACGGGATGTGAACGTCCGCGGTGGCCGGTTCAAACTCGATGCGCACATGAGCGCCGATGTGGATCTCTTCCGGCTTCGCCGGGTCCACTCCCCGCAGCACAGTGAGCATTCGATCGCCTTCGTTCAGGTCGATGTACGCCGTCACGAAGGGAACCTCGTCGGCCCAGCCACCGAAGGCCCGGTGCTGCACTGCGTATGTGTGAACGTGTCCTTCGCCGCTCGCCTCGAACCACTCTATCTCCGTCGAATGACAGTGGGGGCAGATCGTCCGCGGGTACCAGTGCGCTCGGTTGCATGTCGTGCAGCGGGGAAGCATCAGCTTTCCCACCTTGGCACCGTCCCAGAACGGTTGCGTGACTGGATCCGGTTCCGGGATCGGTTTGTTGTACCCGGCCATGGCTTGGCTCCTTCGCCAGCGAGCCGCCGGGGCCCCTCTCCAGGGGGCCCTGGTGTCGACGGCAATCGGCTTTCATGATGGGCGCCCGCCGTGGCGGCGGGCATCGTGAGACTATGCGGACCGTCGGGCCCGGTCAATCACGCGCTCAGTGGCTGCATCATCAAGGTCGCCGCCGTCATGAGATCTGCCCGAGCATCGGCATGCGAGCCCGGCTTCCTCTGCCTTGGCGTATACTGACACCACGGGTGTTGCAGCTGCCCGCGTGTCCGCTCCACGCCCAGCTCTCCCCGTACCTCGAGCCGCGGCACCCCAGACGCCGCGGCTCCTTCTTGCCCGCCGCGGTCCACGATCGCAACAGCCGATTGGCGAAGGCTAACCTCGGCCGATACCGAACCCTCAGCCCGCGAGCAGCGCCTCAACACTGGCAAGAAGCGCATCGGACGTCACCGGCTTCTGCAGGAATGCCTGGCGCGCTTCCGAACGGTCTCGCCCGAGTTCGTCCTCGGCGAGACCGGAAACAAACAGAACCGGAAGGTTCTGCATGCGCGCCCGGATTGCAGCCGCAACTTCCACGCCGCTCATTCCGGGCAGCCTGACGTCGGTCAGGAGGAGATCGACCGTGTGCGATTCCGACAATGCGATAGCCTCGGCCGGGCCTGAGGCCTCAATCACCTCATACCCTCGCGTCGCGAGGAACGCACGCATGAGCTTTCGTAACTTGGCATCGTCTTCCACGAGCAGTACCACCCTCTGTCCGGCGTCGTGCCCGGCGTAGTCCACGTTTGGCACCGGCCCGGCACCGGCCGGCGAAACCCGAACAGCACGCGCGACCTGGTCAAGAAGGGCGAAGACCTGATCGATCTCGACCGGCTTGGTGATGTAGGCCGTCGCCCCGGAGTCGAGCAGGCGCTGGACGCGGTTTGGCGTTGCATCCGCACTCACGACAACAACGGGGATGCCCCTGGTTGCGGGGTCGCTTCGCAGTCGCTCGAGCACCTTCGGGCCGGGCATGTCCGGAAGATGAAGGTCGAGGAGGATCACGTCAGGCTGGCACTGCCGAGCAAGCTCAAGTCCGAGGCTACCCTGCATGGCGGGAACGAAGTCGATTCCGGCCCGCATCTCCAGGATCCGCTGCATGAGTGTCAGGCAAGCCGGGTCATCCTCCACGTAGAGCACGCGCATCCCCTCGGAAGCCGCGCCATCGACGGGTGTGACCGGGCCGCGAGCCGCCTCTACCGGGCTCGATGCGTCGGTACTCTCCAGCTCGAACCAGAAGGAGCTACCCTCCCCGAGCTGGCTTTCGACACCCATCCGACCACCCATCGCCTCGACAAGCGCCCTTGCGATCGTAAGACCCAGTCCTGTTCCCTCGATGCCCGTCGCCTCCGCCCCCAGCCGATCGAAGGGCGAGAACAGGCGCTCCATCTTGTCCGGCGGAATTCCCGGCCCTGTGTCCACAACCTCGATTCGGATCGTACCGCCTTCGCGAAGACCGGCCGCGACGACCACGCTCCCCCCCTCGACGTTGTACTTGATGCCATTCGAGATGAGGTTCATCACCACCTGCCTGAGCCGTTGGCCGTCGGCGCGAACGAACCGGCCATCCGCGGTCCCCGCCATTCCGAGGCGGATGTTCCGTTCGGCCGCCAGCGGGCTCAGCAATTCCAGGGCCTCTTTGAGCACGTCACCGATCTCCACCGACCCCTGGGAAAGGCCGATTCGTCCGGTTTCGGCACGGCTTATGTCGAGCACTTCGTTCACAAGATCGAGCAGATGGCGGCCCGCGGACAGGACGTGCGCGACGTATTCCTTCTCTGCCGGTTCACCGACTGCATGAGATAGCAGCTGCCCGAAGCCGAGCACCACGTTCAGGGGAGTCCGGATCTCGTGGCTCATGCGGGACAGAAACTCGCTCTTCGCCCGGTTCGCCTCGTCGGCGGCGACGGTGGCGGCGGCGAGCGCCGCCTCGTTCTTCTTGCGATCGGTGATGTCCGTGGAAACGCATCCCACGAACTGAGGCCCACCGTCTGGTCCGAGCAGTGGGAACTTCTCCACGAGAAACACCCGCTCCCCGTTCGGCGTCGGGACCACTTCTTCGAACGACATTGGTGCCATCGACTCGGCGACCAGCCGGTCGTGTTCGAGCAACGGAACGGCCGCTTCGTCTCCGATCAACTCGCGAGGTGATCTCCCCACGATCTCACTTGCCGGACGACCCCATAGCGCTTCGAACTTGCGGTTCACCAGCACGTAGCGACCGCTCAGATCCTTGGCGTGTATCGCGGTGGGCGAGTTGTCCATGATCGCCTGCAACCGGGCCTGCGCAAGGCGCAGGGCTTCGTCTCCCCGCTTCTGTTCGGTCACGTCCATGAACTGAGTGATCAGGAGCTCCCGTCGCGTGTCCCTGGCTATTCCGGCGGAGATGATTCCGTCCCGGATGCCGGACGCAGTCTGGAAGCGTGCGGGCAGGCCAGCCACCTTGCCTGATTCGGCAACCCGGCGAAGGGACTCGTTGATGCCGGGCGCCTCAAGCCACATGTCGAAAGCGTCGATCGGCCTGCCCACGACGTCGTCGCGACAACGCCCGGTCACCGCTTCCCAGGCAGCGTTGACCTCTACAAACTCCCCGGTCGCCCGATCCGTAATGGCGATTGGAACCGGGCTCTCCCGAAACAGGAGAGCGAGTTGCTCGTGCGATGCTCGAAGCGCCCGCTCTGCGTCCATCTGCTCTGCCTCGATGCGCTTCCTGTCCGAGATGTCATGCATGATGGCAGCCGTCGCACCGCCTTCCAGGGCAAAACCCGTAACCTGGACATGCACAGGGGCGCCGTTCTTGGCGAGACGGACTGCCTCCCGCGTTCGGACGCCTCCTCCGGCAACCAGAGCCTCCATCGTCTCCCTGAACTCCCTCCGCTCTGCCGCCGGAGCCAGTATCGCGGCCGGCCTGCCCACTGCCTCGCCGGCCGTGTACCCGAAGAGCCGCTCAGCCCCGGAGTTCCAGCTCGTGAGCACTCCCGCCGAATCCCGGGTCATGATCGCGTCGGGTGACGAATTGACCACGGCCCTCAGAAGGGCATCTGCCTCCAGGGCACGGCGCCGGGCCACAAGCGTCGCCCGTGCTCCCAGACCTATCCCCACCAGCAAGCAGGTCCCGAGAAGCGATAGGGCAAAGACCGCCAGCTCAGCGTTGCGGGCCGACAGATCGGTGGCCTGCTGCCTCTCCTCGAGTCGGGTTTCCTCGCGGGACCCTATGCTCGCCGCCGCACTCCGAATCTCATCCACTGCGCGTTCGCCAGACTCTCGGTCAACAAGGGTCCCGACGGCATCACTGCCCGCATCGCCGAGCATCGCCGGGCCGGCTTCGACCGATACCAGCCTCGCCCTGACCAACCGATCCAGCAGATCCAGGTCGTCCGGCTGCGCCAGTTCGCGCCCGAGCCCCGCGCGAAGCGACTGCAGGCCGGTGTGTGCATCAGCTTGGGCAATCCGGGCCTTCGTAAGCTGGGAGTCGTGCCCAGAGTAGGCGTAGGCTGCGAACGAAGTATCGGCGGTCTGGACATAGATGATGAGATCGTCAAGCTGCCGAAGCACGCTGTTCGTGTCGCTCACGAGATGCTGATCGCTGTCGAGCCGCCGGAGCGTAAGGTAGGTAAGCCCCGCCACCGTCGTCCCGATGAGCGCCAGTACCGCAACGCCCACCCAGCATAGGCGCTCGAAAGTCAGCCGGTCTGGCAGCCTCGCTCTGCGCGGGCCACGTGGTGGTTTCTTGGTGGTAGGAATGCGTC
>CAZCDK010000125.1:0-8563 GCA_964497285.1 uncultured Anaerolineaceae bacterium
CGGGCAGACGGTTTTCCTGATAGAGCGAAATGAACCGCTCTATCGTCTCGGGGCCGCGCTTCGCCGGCAGGCGCAGTTTCAATTGGGTGGCGATTCGGAAGACACCGTCGCCGTAGGTGCCCCCGACGAAGACGTGATAGGCGGGGAGCTGGTGTTCGTCGACCTTCACCGCGGCCCCGTGGAACCCGATGTTGGCGAGGTGGTGTTGCCCGCAGCTATTGGGGCAACCGCTCACCTTGATCCGGATCCGCTTCGTCAGGTCGTCCTGGATGTCAAGGGCCTCGGCCTTTCGCTGGATGGCGCGGTTCAGGCCCATCGAGCTGGTGATACCGAGCTTGCAGCTGTCCGTGCCCGGGCAACTGACAACGTCGGCGATCTGGTGAGCGCCCGGCTCCCCAAGATCAAGCGCCCGTAGTCGCCGCCAGACCTCGTAGAGGCTCTCATCGCGGACCCAACGCAGAACGAGGTTCTGTTGGACCGTGGTCCGGGCTGCGCCGCCTGCGTACTCGCTCATGATCGCCGCCAGCCCGCCGAACTGCTCGGGCCTCAGATCGCCCTGCTTCACCTTCACATGGATTGTGCTGAAGCCGTGCTGACGCTGCGGGCGGATGCTCGACGACGCGAAGGCGATGAACTCGCGGTGATCCCCGTTGGGTTGTTCGTAGTGCGCTCGCCGGGCGGGCGCATCGGCGGATTCGTCACGAACGAAGAGGAGCCGGTCCGGCGAGAAGTCCGCGTTGGCCCAGTCGCCCCGGAGTTCCTCGTCAAGCATGCGCCGAAACTCCTCGATGCCAACGCGATCGATGAGGAACTTGATGCGAGCCTTGGCGCGGTTCTTTCGAAGTTCGTCGGCCCTTTCGAAGATACGGATCACAGCCTCGGAGACCTTGAGGTAGTCATCGACGGGCACGAAGTCGCGCAGGATCGGGGCGTTGCGGGGCATGATGCTCAACCCGCCGCCGGCGCGGACTTCGAATCCTCGCACGCCAGCCCGCACCCGGGGGATGAATCCGAGGTCGTGGATGCCGGTGATGGCGGTATCGGCGTCGCTCGAGGAAAAGGCGACCTTGAACTTGCGCGGGAGGAGCTGCGCTAGGGGGTTCCGGAGCCAGTAGCGGGCGAAGGCGCCAGCGTAGGGCGTAGGATCGAACGGCTCTTCGGCGTTGACTCCTGCCCAGGGATCCCCGGTGACATTGCGCACGACGTTTCCGCAAGCCTCACGCGTCGAGAGCCCGGATCGTCCGAGCACAAAGAGCGCCTCCGAAGCCTTCAACAGGGGAATGTGGTGGAACTGGAAGTTTTGCCGGGTGGTGATGTGCCCCTTCCGCAGTGGTGCGAACCGCTCGGCGACTTCGCCCAGAGCCTCCATCTGAGCAGCCGTCACGCCGCCGAACGGGAGCTTCACACGGATCATCTGGACGTTCGGTTGGCGCTGCCCGTAGACGCCCTGTTTCAGGCGGAAGCCGACGAACTCCCGTTCTTCGAAGTTCCCGGCCAGGAACCGCGAGGCCTCGGTTTCGAAGTCCTCAAGCTCGCGCTGCAGAACCGGAAGCACCCGCGCTGGATCGTTGCTGTAGATGACCGTCTCCGCCTCAGGCATTCGGGCCTCCGGGTGAAAGATATGGAGTAAGGTGCTCTACTTTATCAATATCAGGGACTTGATCGCAACGGCAGATCTCGATAAAGTCATGTGACTTACTCAACATTTGAGCTCAGGTGACGATGCCCGCTTCCGTCCTTCCCGCCCAAGAGGTCGATGACCTCAACGCTCGATTCGAAGTCGCTGAACCGCAAGACGTTATCCGCTGGGCTTTCGACGCTTTCGGAGGGGGCGTTTCGGTCGGTGCCTCGTTTGGCGGTGCCAGCGGAATGGCGATCCTTCACATGTCGGCCGCAATCGACCCTGCGGTGCATGTGTTCGTGCTCGACACAGGGTACCTGTTCGAGGAGACCCACGAGACGATGCGGCGGGCGGTTGAAATGCTCGGGCTCACGAACGTCCAAGTATACCGTTCGCTATTGAGCCATGAAGAGCAAGCAGAAGCGCACGGGTCCGCGTTGTGGATGCGCGATCCGGACCTCTGCTGTGAGCTTCGCAAGATCGAGCCGAACCACCGTGCGCTCGAAGGGAAGAGCGCCTGGCTGAGTGGTCTCCGTCGCGACCAGTCTGATGGGCGCGCAGAAACGCCGATTGTCTCCTGGAGCGGCAAGTTCGGCGTCGTGAAGATCAACCCGCTCGCGACGTGGACGGAAAAGGAGACATGGGCGTACCTGACCGAACACGGGGTACCTTACAACCCGCTGCTCGACCGGGGATACGCCAGCATCGGCTGCTTCAATTGCACGGTTCCAGGGAAGCAGGGGCGAGCGGGGCGTTGGGACGGCTTCGACAAGGAGGAGTGCGGCCTCCACACAGGGTGAGGCGCCCGCTCAGAGTGCGAATCGCCCGCGCGCCTCGGGCAGCCCATCAGCAGGCCAGCCAATGGCTGCCTCCACATGACAAGGAGTGAGAGCAACGTGACACAACAGGATAGAGGCTTCGTCGTCTGGTTCACCGGGCTGTCTGGCTCCGGGAAATCCACCCTCGCTGAGGCGTTGGTGCCGATCCTGCGGGAACGGGGCCGCAGGGTCGAAGTCCTCGACGGAGATTTCGTGCGGACGAATCTATCGAAGGGATTGGGCTTCAGCAAGGAGGATCGCGATACGAACATCCTGCGCATCGGGTACGTCGCCAACCTCCTTGCCCGCAATGGCGTCGCCGTCATCACGGCTGCGATTTCCCCGTATCGCGACATCCGGGACCAGAATCGACGAGTGGTCGAAGGGGACGGGTCCGACTTCGTTGAGGTCTTCGCGGCGGCCACCGTGGAGCAATGCGAGGCACGGGACGTGAAGGGGCTCTACGCAGAGGCGCGGGCGGGCAAGAGGCCGGGCTTCACCGGGGTCGACGACCCCTACGAGGCACCGTTGAAGGCGGAGGTCATCTGCGAGACCGGCGTGGAGCCGGTAGAAGCCAGTATCCGGCGCCTGGTTGCCCACCTCGAGGGATCCGGCCTCATCCAGACAGCGGCGGTCGCGCGATGACGGGACTCGGTGATCCCTACGGCGGGGACCTCGTCGACCTGCTTGTGCCCCGTACTGAGGCTGCCGAGGTCGAGCGCGAGGCGTCGTCGTTGCCTTCGATCACAGTCGATTCCCGTACGCGCAGTGATCTCGAACTGCTTTCGAACGGGGGCTTCAGCCCGCTCCGCGGATTTATGGGCCGGGACGACTATCAATCGGTGGTCGACGGCATGACGCTCACGACCGGTCTCCCCTGGTCGATCCCTGTCTACCTCGCCGTGGAGTCGGACCGCCGCGATGACCTCCGGCCGGGCGGTCGCGCCGCGCTCCGTGATGGGGACAGAACGCTCCTTGGGGTGATCGACATCGAGGAGACGTACACCCGGGACAAGGGACACGAGGCAGACCGAGTGTATCGCACCACGGACGAGGCTCATCCGGGCGTTGCGGCCATGTACGGCTCGGGTGATGTTCTGTTGGGCGGGCCGGTGAAGGCGGTTCGTCTGCCTCGCTACTACGACTTCGAACGCTACCGGCTCACCCCGGCGCAGACCCGGGTGGCCTTCGCCGAACGCGGGTGGAAGACCGTGGTCGGATTCCAGACGCGCAACCCGATCCACCGGGCGCATGAGTACCTGATCAAGGTTGCGCTGGAGTCCGTCGACGGCGCTCTGATCCACCCACTTGTGGGCGACACCAAGGACGATGACATCCCGGCAGACGTCCGCATGCGCTGCTACCAGGTGCTCATCGACAACTACTTCGTGCCGGAACGAGTGAGGCTTTCGGTTTTGCCGGCAGCAATGCGGTATGCCGGTCCGCGCGAGGCGGTCTTCCACGCGATCATGCGCAAGAACTACGGCTGTACGCACTTCATTGTCGGCCGGGACCACGCGGGCGTGGGCAACTACTACGGCACATACGATGCCCAGCGGATCTTCGACGAAGTGGATCTCGATCTGCTCGGGATCCAGCCCCTGTTCTTCGAGCACGCTTTCTGGTGCCTGCGCACGGGGGCGATGGCGACAACGAAGACGAGCCCGGCAGCGGCAGAGGAACGGCTCGTCCTTTCGGGCACGAAGGTGAGGGAACTCCTGCGCGCCGGTCAGGACCTCCCGGCCGAATTCACCCGGCCCGAGGTGGCGCGCGTGTTGATAGAGAGCATGACCGCGGCGGGTTGAGCCTACCCTCCGGGGTCGCGGCGAGCGAGGCTTGGTGGACCTTCCCAGGTCTCCCCGTTGTCGAGCAGTACGCGCAGCGCAGTCCCGGTCGCTTCGACGGTGCCGGACATAGAGGGCCCGTGCCTGGGATATGCGGCCTTCAGGGGCACGATGACGCGCGCGCCTTCAGGGAGTTCGGCCGAAGCGACGATCTCGATTGCCTCAATCCGGCGTCCGATGCTGCGGGCCATGGCTTGCAGAAGGGCGAAGTCGTCGGCGCTTCGAAGGGAGTTGACGGCCTGCGAGATGGCGGCCGGCCGGCGCGCAGGCCGGAGGTCGGCGGGTGGAGGGATCGCGTCCTCTGTCCCATGCGCCAGGTATCGCGCCACTAGCCTCCTGGCCCTGGGGGCAATCTCAGCGGCAAGGCGATGGAGGAGCGCAACATCGTCGGTGGATTCGAACAGCGCCATGGCGCAGGCGACTTCTTCACGACTGGTCACGAAAGGCCCTCCCCAGGTTGCGCCTGGCCTACGTGCGCTGCTCGCGCGACGGGACTTCAGCCTGCACGTTCCCCCGCACGGAGGGCTCTCCATTGGCGAGGGTAACCACCTCGATCTCAACGATCGGTCTTCCAGCCTCATGACGCTTGTCGACGACGCGCCCGGCGAGTACGAGGGGATTGCCGGCCACGTCCGGGCGCCGATACGCCACCCGTATGCTTCGTATGGTTGAGGCCGGCCCAGCCCACGCGGACACATAGTGAGTCATCCACGCGATCTTCATCGTTCCGGGTACAAGCGCGCCGCCGACGCCCATCCGCCTCCCGGCCTCGGCATCCGCGAATGCGGGGTTGGTCGGGTTTCCGCGCCCAAAGAACTCGACCGCCATGTCGGCGGTGGGGAGCTTCTCGACGGGGGGCAGTTCGTCATTGATCGCGATGTCCTCGAAGTGCCGCTGGCTCATTCCGCCGCCCCCTTCGGGTCAAACTGGGTGATCGTGCTCATCACGGCGGCGACAGGCTCGCCATCCGCGCCGAAGTAGTCGGTCTCAGACGTGATGAGCACGCTGTACCCATAGCGGCCGCCCAGCCGTTCCCGGATGTCGACGACCTGGGTGATGGCGGTGAGTTCTTCGCCGATGCGGAACGGCCGCATAAACCTCCACTCCTGCTGCGTAAGCAGGCCGCCCGGAAGAACGGATGGCATGCCTCGCCCGCCCGGCCCACCGGGGCGCCCTCCGAACATGGCGAGGACGTACGGCGGAGCGACTCCAGTCCCGTCGGCATAGCGTGGATCGGAGTCGCCGAGGGAGTCCCGCATGCGAACCGCGTCTTCTCCGCGCACCTTGACGACCGACGGATCACCCCTGACCCCGATCTGAGCGCGGTGCTCGTCCGTAATGAGGCTCCGCTGGACTTCTGGCACGACTCCCCTCCTCCCGGAGGATAGCATGGGACCCGTCCGGATGCTCCTGAAACCAGTTGGGCGTTATGATCCCCGCGGGCCATCGAAGGCGAGCAACGTGAGGTGTGAAGCATGGAACTACGGACGATCGGCGTCATCGGAGCGGGCCTGATGGGGGCCGGGATCGCACAGGTTGCTTCGCAGTCCGGGCTGGCGGTGACCCTCGTCGACGTTGACAACGCCCGCGTCTCGGCCGGACTAGCCGGCGTCAAGCGTCGCCTGGGCCGTGAGGCGGAGAGGCGGCATATCACCGGTGAGGAGGCGGACCAGTTCCTCGCGCGCATCAAGCCCGCCTCGGACTGGGAGCGATTGGAGTCACTTCGCGATGCCGACGCAGTGATCGAGGCGGTGGTGGAGAACATCGAAATCAAGACGGCCGTCTTTCGCCGGCTGGGCAAGGTGTGCAAGCCGGGCGCGTTGCTTTCCAGCAACACGAGTTCGCTCCCGCTGAGCGACCTCGCTGCGGCGAGTGGCCGTCCAGAACGTGTCATTGGATTGCACTTCTTCAACCCGCCCTGGGCGCTGAAGCTTGTGGAAGTGGTCACCACCGCGAGCACGACCCCTGAGACCCTCCGCGATGGGCTGGCTCTCTGCGGTAGCCTTGACCGCTTCACCGTACAGGTGAAGGACACGCCAGGGTTCATCGTCAACCGTTTGCTGGTGCCCTTCATCTTCGACGCGATCCACATGCTCGACGGAGGCGTGGCAAGCGCCGAGGATATCGACGCGGCGTGCAAGGTCGGCCTCAACCATACGATGGGCCCGATCGCGACGGCCGACCTCATCGGCCTGGACACGCTGCAACTCATTGCCGAGAGCATGTTCGAGGAATACGGGGAGCCGCGCTTCAAGGCGCCGACGCTGCTCCGCAGGCTCGTGGCACTCGGACACCTCGGGCGCAAGACGGGGCGGGGCTTCTACAACTACGGATAGGCCCGGTTCAGAGTCCGATCTCGAGGCCGTCGCTTGCGCGCTCGAAGGCGATTCCCTCTCGTTCGAGCATGTCTTGCGTCATGTGCGCGAGGACAATGCGCCGACAGTCCAACTCATCGGCGTGTGCGAGGACCGTGCGATAGTCGAGGTGGAAGGGCACCTGCCTGTCGTGGAAGTACGCCTCGCAGATGAACAGATCGGCGCCCCGGGCCGCATCGACGAGGGAAGGGGACCAACTCGTGTCGCCGGAGTAGGCAACGAGTCTGCCTTCCAGCGCTACCCGGAGCGCGAAGGCCGGAGCGCCGCTCGCGTGGACTACTTCGAAGGCGGTCACCATCGCGGGCCCGATGGCGGTGGGCACTGCCGGAGTCAATTCGACGAACTCGACCGAAAAACGGCGTTCGACTGACGTCGAGCCAGGAAACAGAACCTCCATCGCGGCCAGAACGCGTGTTTGCGTTCCACTTGGTCCGGCGATGACGAGCGGCAGGTCGCGGTGACTGAAGTGGCCATCGATGATCATGAACGGCAATCCGGCGAAATGGTCGCCGTGCAGGTGAGTGAGGATGACGAACCCAACTTCGCCCGGGTCCAGTCCGAACCGCTTCATGCCGATGAGGGACGATGTGCCGCAGTCAAGAAGAAGCTTGCCGTCGAGGCTGTCCAGCAGAATGCAGGCCTGGAGCCTCCCGCCGCTGCCAAAAGCGTCTCCCGATCCTACGAACCGAACCGAGAGGGTCACGGGCGGGACCGTCCGGCTTCCCCGCTCACGATACGAGCCATCTCATCGAGGACCGCAACGCACTCCTCATCGGTGGTGTAGAAATGAGGGGCCACACGGATGCCGGCGCCCGGACGGTAGTCGACGACGATGCCCCGACGAATGAGCTCGTTCTTCACGCCCTCGGCGGCGGGGAGATCGATCGTCACGTGGTTTCCGCGATGCGCGAAGAGGGCGGGCGAGTTGACGGTGAATCCCCGGGCGAGCGCCCCATCGCGCAAGAGGGTAGTCTGCCTCCGCGCCTTGTCGCGGATCGTCCCGATGCCGACGTCCCGAATGATGCGATAGCCTTCGCGCGCCTGGTAACAGGCGGGGATGTTGGGAGTTCCGCCCGTGAAGCGCGCGACGCCGGGAGCATACCGGATCGGCGGGGGCGCGAAGGCGAAGGGCGATTCGTGAGAGAACCACCCGGCCATGCGGGGTTCGAGCCGATCGACAATTCGCGGGTCGGCATAGAGGTAGCCCGCGCCCGGTCCACCGCACAGCCATTTCACCGAACCGCCCACCATGAAGTCGATGTCCAGCTCAGTCACGTCGAACGGCACTGATCCGATCGATTGGTATGCGTCGAGAACGAAGAGCGCGCCGTGCTGACGTGCCTTCTCCACCAACGGCTTGACATCGACCAGTTCGGCGGTCCGGAACAGGACGTGCGAGACAACCACCAGCAGCGTACGCTCGTCAATGGCCGCCAGCATCTGCTCCGCGGGGAAACGGAGCGGGTCATCGCCAATGCGGACGATGGCGGCGCCGAGGCGACGTTGCGCTTCGAGGATGTACTCGACTGTTGGGAACTCCCCCGCGCAGTGCACGATGCGGTTGCGAGGAGCTTCGTATTCGAGGCACGAGAGAACGGCGCCGAGGGCGTTGGTCACGTTCTGGCTCATGATCACCGAGCCGCGAGCTGCGTGAACGATGTCTTCGAGGATGGCGGCGACTTCTGCCAAGAGCGGGAGCCACGTGTCCCATGCCACAACGCCTTCGGCTTCCCAGACGTCGCAGTATTCCGCAAAGGAGTCCCGCACGGTGCGCGGCATGGCGCCGAGAGAGTTGTTGATCAGGTAGACCTTGTTCGCGAGGATGGGGAACTCCTCGCGCCAGTGCAACAACGAGTCCGACATGCGGTCAGCATGCCCGATGGAATGCCCGCCGGGAAGCACCTG
>CAZCDK010000126.1:0-8520 GCA_964497285.1 uncultured Anaerolineaceae bacterium
GACTGCAAATGCGGGCCCCAGCCGACGCTGGGCAATGGTCTTCGACCTCAAGAAATGCGAGGGATGCGTAACCACTGACCACGCGCCGCTCTGCGTCGAAAGCTGCAACGCCGAGCACTTCGTGCCCAGGGGCCAGGAGTGGATCCAGGTCTTTGCGATTGCCAGCGACGATGCCGACAGCAATGACGATGGTGGCGACCCGTTCTACCTGCCACGCATCTGCATGCAGTGCGAAAACGCCCCGTGCGTCAAGGTCTGCCCGGTTGAGGCGACCTACCACTCGGCCGATGGAAGCGGGATCGTTCTCGTCAATCATGACCGCTGCATCGGCTGCCGGATGTGCATGGCCGCCTGCCCCTACGGCGTCCGCCGGTTCAATTGGGAAAAGCCTGAGAACCCACCCGGTGCCGCGTTGGCCCACTACAGCCCGGAGTACCCGATCCCGCACCGCCAGGGCACCGTCGAAAAGTGCATGCTCTGCGCGCACCGCGTAAAGGACGGCAAGCTTCCAGCCTGCGCCGCCGGGTGCCCGATGTTTGCCATCTACCTGGCGGATCTGAACCAGGACATCGCCACCAACGGCAAGGAAGTCGTCAACCTCTCACACATGCTCGGCGATGCGGGAGCCTTCCGCCTCAAGGAGGAACTCGGGACACGCCCCCGCGTGTGGTACCTCCCCGGCCACGGCCAGGAATTCGACCACGACATCTCCACCGGGGGCACGCCCAAGCAGCCCCGCTCGTGGCAGGAACAGCGGGCCAAACTCAGCGATTCGGGACAGGCCCAGCAACACGACTCGATGGGAGGGGCCAAGAAGTGACACAGGCGGAGCTCTCCTGGCGACAATTCGAAGACAAGGCCCTGGCGCCCCTCACGCGGACCTCCCGCGCATGGCACTTCTGGACCGGCGCACTTCTGATTCTGATTCTGACAGGTGCTGTCGCCTACGCCCTCCAGGTGCGCAACGGCCTCGCCGAAACCGGCATGGGCGATACGGTCATCTGGGGTGTGTACATCTCCAACTTCGTCTTCTTCAGCGGCGTCAGCATGGCCGGAACCTTCATCTCGGCCATCCTTCGCATGACCGGCGCCGAATGGAGGCGGCCGCTCACCCGCTTCTCGGAGCTGACCACGGTCGCAGCCCTCTCCATGTGCGCCATCATGCCAGCGGTCGACATGGGCCGCCCCGACCGCCTCTGGCACCTGCTCCGCTATGGCCGATTCGAGTCCCCCCTTCTCTGGGACATCATGGTCATCCCGACATACCTGGCCGCCAGCCTGATCTATCTCTATCTCTTCCTCATCCCGGACGCAGCGCTTGTACGCGATCGCCTGGGCGACCGGTTCTCCGCCCCAAGGCGCCGGTTCTATTCCGCTCTCGCCATGAAGTGGCAGGGTCTGCCGGCCCAGCACCATCGGCTCGAGTTGGGCGGTTTCATTATGATGCTGTTAATCATTCCCCTTGGCGTCGCCACGCACTCAGTTGTGTCCTGGATCTTCGGCATGACCTACCGCTCGGGATGGAACAGCACGATCTTCGCGCCGTACTTCGCCGTTGGTGCTCTTTATTCCGGCACGGCGATGCTCATCACGCTGATGTATATCTTTCGTCGGATCTACGGACTCGAAGCGTATCTCACGGAGAAGCACTTCAAATACCTGGCGACTCTTCTCGTGGCGTTCGGCATCATCTACCTCTACTTCACATTTGCTGAGTACCTCACCGTCGCCTACAAGCTCGAAGGTGGCGAAGACGACCTGCTGAACTCGCTTTTCTACGGTAAGTACAAAGTCTTTGTTTGGCTTGGGTTCGTTGGTGGCCAGATACTCCCTCTTGTAATCGCCTCACTGCCATGGACACGCAGGATCACGATCCTCTTTGCGGTTTCAATCCTTGTGAACGTGGGGATGTGGATCAAGCGATTCCTCATCGTTGTCCCATCGCTCAGCCTGCCGCTGATGCCCTACGGCTGGGGTGTCTACCGGCCAACGTGGGTGGAAATGGCCATCACGGGGGCTTCCTTCGCTGGCTTCGCCCTGATCATTACGGTCTTCGCCAAGCTCTTCCCCATCATCTCCATTTCGGAGATGGAGGAGGGTTGGGGACACCTGGTCTCAGAGGCCGCGTCCAACGACGACCCCTCGCCAGCCGGGCGCCTGATCCCGGAACCGCGGAGCGCCGGACTATGAACAGGCACCGAATCCCGTTGCTCACTGTCGCCACGCTGGCGTTCGCTTTGCTGGCGGCCCTGGCAATCCCCGGCGTCCATTCGGCCAGGGCCGAAGAACCGGTGAAGATCACGGTGAAGGTCGAAGACGACCGCTTCACCCCTGACACGATCGAACTGGTGCAAGGCGCACTTGTGGAGATTACCTTCGAGTGGGCGAGCAAAGCGCACCCCGAGAACACACACATCATCGTCCTCGACGGGCTCAAGCTCGAGTCGGAGCTGATTTCCGCCAAGAACCCCAAGTCGACGGTGAAGCTTGTCGCGACCAATGCCGGGACGTTCGGATTCAAGTGCGACGTCGAGTGCGAGGGACACGAGACGCTGCAAAAGGGCACGATCAAGGTGAAGGCCGGCGCCTCTGGCGGGGCGTCCAATCTGCAACCTTCCAAGATCTCCGTCGAGTCGTCAGGCGTCTTCGTCCAGAGCAACAAGGTCACGCTGGCAGCGTTCCTCCTCGACTCCTCGGGTCAGCCCATTCCGAAGGCCGAAGTCACGTTCTACTCCGAGGAGGAGTTCGTTGGCCAAAAAGGACTCGTCTGGGTAGGCACAGCCAAGACCACCCCAACCGGCCTGGCGAAGGTCGTCTACTACCCCACCGACTCCGCGCCTTCGAAGCTCGTCATCCGCTTCGAAGGCGCGGGCATCTACGACGCAAGCGAACAGACCATCGACCTGCCCGGGAACCGGCTTTTCGGACCTGCGCCCGCCCCGGACCATGTGAGCCTCGGCATCCTCCGTTCCGGCGCGCCGGTCGTGCTCGTGGGCATCATCGGCAGCATCTGGGCAATGTTCGCCTTCATCCTCTACCAGGCCTGGAGCGTTCGGAACCTGCCCGGCGGCGGGAGGTGACCGCAAGCCGAAACTGACCGTTGCATTGCCGCACGCGAAGGCGGAACATATAACTCTGTTGAGGAAGAACAAAAAGAGGTAACTCATGTTCAAGAGAGGGATCATCCACCGGCTGGGGACACTGGGGGTGTTGGGCGCAGGGTTGGTCGTTGCCGCAGCCTGCGGTGGCGACGGCGTCTCCAAGAGCGACTACGACAAGGTCAACCAGCAATTGCAGGAAACCCAGGCCGAGAACCAGCAGTTGCAGCAGCAAGTCGCCGACGCCAAGAAATCGCCAACCACGGCTGCGACGACTGCAAGTAGCGTCATCCCGCTGATCGGCGCCAAGAAGACGACGCCGGCGCCCACCGCCACGCCCCTTCCGGCTGGTCAGCCGACGCCGACTGCAGCGCCGAGGGACACGCCGCCGGCTTCCACCTACACCAAAGCGGGGGACTTCTACGTCTACGCCGAGACGCTCGTGACCGAGACCGCGAGCACGTTCAACATCGCGGGAACTGTTGCGTGCACGCCCAGCGGCGCCTTCGCGCGCGGCCAGCGCATCGTCTTCCGCTATGACATCGTCGATCTCACGACGGGCATCCGCCTGAACGACAAGGATGGCTCGGCCGTGAAGGTCGTGCTGCCCAACGGCAATGAGTCCGTCGGCCGCTTCAGCCAGCGTGGCGGCGGCAGGACTCCGGGCGCCCCGTTCATGTTCAGTTCCAACTGGGACATCCCGCTCGACTTCCCGCTCGGGGGCATCGACTACAAGATCGTCATCACCACGAAGGACGGCCGGACGTTCACCTGGAAGCCACCGGCCCTTGTCTCGTCGACCATCGACACGCGCCCGAAGGTCGTCAGCTAGTCCGGGTCAACAACGGCGGAAGGCCATGACAGGCCGGCTCGCATCACCTGCCCCCTCTCCCGCCGCGGCGGGGGAGGGGGCATCGAAATCCGGAGTGCCGGCGCCAATTGGGCGAGATCAGGGCTCCAAGGGACGAGGAACTAGTTGAGAATCACAACCATTCGAAACGCGAAGAACCACGGCAGCAAGGAGTGGCTCCTCCTGGGGAGCGTTCTACTCCTCGCGATGCTGGGGTTCTTGGCGAGTTGCGGCGACTCGCAGGAGTCGGACGAACCCGCCGCAACAGCCGATACGCCGGCCTCCATTGGCAGTCCGGCTCCGGCCGGGAGCCCGACGGCAGCCGCGACGGCCGTGGCGAAAGACCTAAAACTCCTGAAGATCACCCCGGACAAGGGATCGGGAGGCACCCCGTTCACGATTACCGGTGAAGGCCTGCCCGCCGACAAAGAAGCCGAAATCCTGTGGGCAATCGTCGATGGCAAGTGGGACATGACCGCGAGCGCCGAGAACATCCAGTTCAACAAGCGCGTGTTCACGAACAGCCGCATTTCGCTGGGCAAGACTCGCATCGGCGCTGACGGCAAGATCAACGCCGCCGCGATTGCACCGGATGACTTCGGCGAGGTGCATGACGTCTTTGTCGCCGTCGGTGGCGAAGACGTGGGCCGATCCGGCTTCCGCATCATGCGCAAGGTCGTCATCAGCCCCGAACAGGGCCCGATCGGTACGCCCATCAATGTCAAGATCACCGGCCTGAGCTGGGGCCAGTACTCGAATACCGTCTCGGTGCGCTACGACAACACGCCCACCGGGATCATCACCGCCATCACCACGCGCGGCACCTCTACCGGCGTCATCCGCGCGGCCGGCACAGTGGGCAAGCATGTGATCGACGTCAATCACGGCGCGCGGTCAGTACCGTTCCTGAACAACCAGCAATCGGGCACCGCCAATATCCCCGACTGGCGCCTCTGGTTCACCATCACCGACGACAAGACCATGCCGCCCGCCATCGTCGACTGGCCGGACGCGAGCCGCCTGGGCAAGTTGACCGCAGCCGCTCCAACATCCGCCAGCGCGAAGCCGCCAGTCGGGAACGCGAAGGCTACGCTGGCGCCGGCGGCCGGGCCGATCCTGTCCGCGACGACGTTCACGGCAACGGGGCTCACGGCCAGTACTCCCATCGAGCTGTTCTGGGTCACCGCGCGGGGGAACCGCGCCAACCCGAGCGGCTGGGGCCTCACCGACACCTCCATCGGCAAGGGGACGGCCGGCCCTGACGGCTCGCTCACAATCAACCTCAAGATCCCCGACGACCTCGGGGGCTGGCACGTCGTCAAGGTCGTGGGAGGCGACGCCCTGCTCGCCGAGGTCCCGTACTTCGTCGAACGCAGCCTGGAAGGCGCTGGAATCAGCCCGCAGAAGGCGAAAGCTGGCGACGTCTTCACGATCCATCTCAAGGGGATTGGCTGGACCGAGCTCGACAACGGTGTCGCGATCACATACGACAACGGCTACATCGGCTTCGCCTGCGGCTTCAACAGCAACGGCGACCTGGAGGTCAATCTGGTCGCCACCGGGGCGCCCGGCATCCACCTCATCGACGTCTATCCGATGATCTACCAGGGTCACGGCGAGTCGCCATGGGGCTACCAGCAGCCTCTGCTCGCCTTCCGGGAAGATGCCCCCGGCCTCTCCCTCGGCTACCGCCTGCCGGCCTTCCGGCTGGCGATCGAAGTCACCCAGTAGTCCCTGGTCCCTCGTTCCTCCGCATGTGGGCGGCGCCGGCGATGCCGGCGCCGCCCACCTCGCTTTCGCTGGGCTCTGCCGGGCGGGGGCCGCTCGCGGCCCTTCGGGTGAATCCCTACCGGGAAATGGACGTGCCGTCCACCTTCACCGTCGCAGGCGAGTCTCCGCGCACTTCCACGGTCAGGCTCGATTCCATCTCCGGGTGGCTGTAAGGCGCGTCGTAGATGCCGGCGAGAAGCGTGTAGCCGCCCTTCGGGAACACCGTTGGCGCTGTCGAGCCGCAGGGATCCTGGCTCGTGCCGATGTCAGTCATCACCATGGCCGGGAACTCGAAGCGATCGGAAGTGATGCGAGCGCAGGCTCTCGCAATCGGGTTGGCGCCGTCGCGGGACTTGGCAAAGACGACCAGCAGCTTCCCTTGCTGCCCGACGATGGCGCTGCCGGCTACCACCGTGATCGTGCCGGGCTTCCCTTCCGGGCTGGCGGCCGTTGCCGCCGGAGTCGGCTGGGCGGTAGTGGTGTCATCGCCACACCCGCTCGCCACCGCAGCGACCAGACCAATCAAGCCCGCGCAGACAGCGAGGTGGAGCAGCGCATTGTGCATCCCGGTTCCGGACTTCATGCAGAAGGTCCTTCGCCGCTCTCTGAATCCTGGACGTGAGAGACGGACCTCTCTTGATTCTAGCAGCGCCCGCTTGGCGCGGAGCGAATGGCGGCGACAAACCCGCGCTTCTCGCCACTCGCCGGAGTTGCCAGCCAGAACCATACTGGCCCTCAAATGGATGCGAAGCCCGGCCGATGACCCTCGATCCACCCGCCCCGGAGACCGCCGCCTGGCGAAGGGGACGCTTCTCGGCTCTCCGGCACCGCGATTTCGCCCTCCTCTGGGGTGGGCTGCTCGTCTCCAACACCGGCACCTGGATGCAGACCGTCGCCCAGGGGTGGCTGATCATCACCCTCACCGACAGCCCCGGCTGGCTTGGGGCGGTGGCGCTCGCGCGCTCCGTCCCGTATCTGATCGTGCCTCCCATGGGCGGCGTGCTGGCCGACCGGCTGGACCGGATCAAGCTCCTGAAGGTGACTCAGACGCTCTCGATGCTGATCGCCGCACTGCTGGCACTGCTCGCGGCCGCTGATCTCGTCACCGAGTGGCACCTGCTGGCGCTCTCGTTCCTGGCCGGCGCGACGAACGCGGTCGACCAGCCGACTCGCAATGCGCTCCTCCCCGACATCGTGCCTCAGCGCGACCTGATGAACGCGATCTCCCTGAATTCGGTCACCTTCACGGGCGCCGCCCTCATCGGACCGGCCGTGGCCGGGTTCCTGGTGAGCGTCATCGGGTTCGCGGCGGTGTTCTTCATCAACGCGGCGAGCTACGGCGCCGTCCTCGCGGCGCTGTTCGTGATGCGGTCGCCCAGCCGGCACGAGCGCCAGGCAACGACGCTCCGGCGCGAGCTGGTCGACGGGCTGCGATTCGTCGTCAGGACACGGCTCGTGCTTGGTCTACTGGTGCTCTCCGGGCTGTTCGGCATCTTCGCCCGTTCCTACGACACCCTCCTTCCCGCGTTCGCACGCCAGGTGCTGCACACGGACGAGCGCTGGCTTGGGATCATGTACTCGGCGCCCGGTTTCGGCACCCTCGCGGGCGGCTTCGTGTTGGCCGCAGCCGGCGACGTGCGTGACAAGAGCCGGCTTCTAATCACAGGGACGCTTGCCAGCGCGGTCCTCGTGGGCGCGTTTGCCCTGTCCCCGTCGTTGGCACCGGCGCTCGCGATCCTCACCGCGATTGGCATCGCGTTTACGGTCTACTGGGCAACCTCACTCACGTTGCTGCAAACGAGCGCGCCGGGCCGGATGCGCGGGCGGGTCATGTCCTACAACACCGTCGCCCTCATGGGGTTGACGCCCCTCGGCGGCGCCATCAGCGGGTTTGCCGCCGAGTTGCTCGGGGTGCGCGAAGCGATCTTCGCCGGGGCGGCCATCCTTGGACTTGCCGTCGTGCTGCTCTTTGCGCTGTCGCCAGAGCTGCGCTCGCAGCGACGCAGCGGATCTTCGCCGGTATGAGGCCGGAACGGCTCGGGATCACCCGAACCGAGGTGCGAACGCCGGACGTGGTTCGGGTAGGCCTTGGGACCCGGATGCAGAGTTAGCCCGCTCCCTGAACGTGGCGATGAATAGCTGCGCCAATTGTGCGAACGTTCGCCCGTGGACAAACGGGTTCGCGTTGGAGCCTTCGTTCGCATCGAACCGCCGCCATCAGGCCGACTGCGTTCCGTTGTTCCTCCTTGTCCGTGATGTCAAAATGGTGCATAATCGCACCATGGAGACTGAACACGAGTATCGCCTAACCCTCCGACTCCCCGCCGATGCCCACGCACGGCTCTTGGCCGCGGCTGAACGCGAGGGGAGAAGCTTGAATCAGCAGCTTGTCTATGAGTTGCGGCAGCCCCGAGTAGACACCGTCGAACGGCGGCCACCCGGCTGGGGCGCGGACCGTCTGAGCGGATTCATCGACCTTGCCCGGGCCAATGGGTTCGCAACCTTCCACAACATTCCTGAGTGGGTGTCTCGGCTCGCGTCGATCGCGGATGCCTTCAACCTGCTGATGGACAACCACGCCGATCCTCGAAACCTCTGGGCGAGCCTCTTGTTCTCCCGTAGCAACTCCGCGTTTCTGGGCGCTGCGCGGCTCGCGGTTGACACACAGCTGGCCGAGGTGCCGCCGCTCGTGCGCAGTTGCCTTGAGCATGCCCTCTATGCCTGGCACTTTGACCAGAATCCCGGGTTGGCTGAGATCTGGCTCAACCGCGAGGACAGTGCGGACGCCCTTCGGCTTGCCGG
>CAZCDK010000127.1:0-8474 GCA_964497285.1 uncultured Anaerolineaceae bacterium
CATCTGCTCAACCGGAACAAGCGCGGAATCTGCATCGATCTCGCGACGGAGCTGGGCAGGGAGCTGCTTCTGCGGCTCGTGGCGGTCAGCGACGTGGTGGCGGAGAACTTCACGCCGCGGGTCCTGTGCAACCTGGGGCTGGACTACGACCGTTTGCGGGAGGCCAACCCGCGGGTCATCCTGCTGTCGTCGACGGGATTCGGGCAGACGGGCCCGTGGCGCAACTACAAGGCCTACGGGCCCACCACGGAATCAGTGGACGGACTGATGCACCTGACGGGCTACGCGGACGGACCGCCCACGCGCGGGGGAGCCGGCGGATTTGGGGTCGCCTTCACGGACGTGGCGGGCGCGTACTACGGTACCTACGCCATCCTCGCGGCATTGGAACACCGGGAGCGTACCGGGGAAGGTCTCTGGCTCGACCTTTCGCACTACGAGGCGGGCGTGGCGACGCTACCGGAACCCATTCTCGACTACACGATGAACGGCCGAGTGAGTGTGCGATCAGGAAACCGCCGCCCGGATCGGGCGCCGCAGGGGGCCTATCCGTGTGCCGGAGAAGATGAGTGGATTGCGATCTCCGTGGCCTCGATGGAGCAGTTCCGGGCTCTCGTGACGGTCCTGCGGCTCGACGTGGGCGTGACCGGTTCGTACGAGACCATCGAGGAGCGGCAGCGGGCGCACGACCTCCTGGATGAGCTGATTGCGGGTGCATCGCGGACGTGGCCTGGCAGGGCGCTCGAATCGGCACTGCAGGAGGCCGGCGTCGAAGCGACGCGGCTTGCGAGCGCGAAAGACGTGTGGCTCGATCCCCAGCTCAAGGTGCGGGGCTTCGGTGAAGTGGTCCCGGCGCCCGCCTACGCGCCTGAAATCGGATCACGTGTCTTTCCCCGAGGGGCATGGCTGATGAGCGAAACAGAGACTGCAACCCGCTCCGCGGCCCCGGCATTCGGCGAGCACACGCGCGAGGTGCTGTCGGAGCTCCTGGGGCTTTCCGAGGAGGACCTGGCCGGACTCGAACGAGACTCCGTGATTGCCGCCGCTCCACGCGAGGGCCTGATTCCGGCGAGGCAGCTTGACCTCGGTGGGTTGATGGTGGCTCGACGGTTGCGAGAGGTCGATGATGAGTTTCGCAAACGGCCAGGTCGGCAGTTGGGCCCGGAAGGTGGCATGTAGGAGTGCCGGGAGCGGAACACCGCACGGAAGCAAATCGGGGTCGGGAGGAACCCCGACCCCGATTGCGAGTGCCCGGGCATTCACCAACGCCCCGGAGAATCGGGCGCTGCTTGTGTTCCTGGCCCTGGGCCCCAGTGCCCGAAGCCGTGCTGGAGTGCCACGACCTCGGGATGCAATTGAACCGCGGCCCTCACTGCCAACGGAGTCTCCCATGGAGCGGAGACGGCGCCGGAACAGACCGCCGAGTCCAGTCTGACCGGGCCTGCAGCCTATCGAATCGCCCGATAGGCTCATTTCCGCCGGGAATAACCGTGATTTTCTGCCACACGCATCGGGGAAAGTACCGATGCTGTGCACTCACGAAGTAGACGGACAGGGACCTGGAATGCCAGCGAAGCGCGGGTGGCCGGACACAAAGAAGGAGGAGCCCGCGAAGGCTCCTCCTCGTGAACTGGTTGCGCTGGGCGAAATTGCCTACTTGTCCCGGTGGCACTTCCGGCAGATGGCCCTGTCGTTGGCCTTCAGGAGCTTGCTGCTCGGGTTGTCGTCTGTGCCCGGATCTCCCACTTCGGCGGCGTAGGATCCGGCAGTCATCGTGGCATTCGTGCCGTGTGCCACGTGGCACTTCACGCACGAGTAGGATGCGGTTCTCACCTGGAGCTGGCTCGGCCCTGTTGATCCCGAAGGGCATGGAGACGTCGAGAGCTCACCGGCGCGAGACCAGGCAGAGCCATCGTTCTTCAGGCAGTAGTAGGCGTATGCGGTCTCGACCGCCTTGTGCTGGTGCAGGTCTTCGTAGTCGGTCCCGGCCGGGCCGTTCCCGTCGAAGGTCGTCTGGTAGTACGCGGTATGGCACTGCGCGCACCAGTTGTTGATGCCGCCGGCCGCCTGCCCGGCAACCAGCGTGGCAGCCGCGGCGGCGATGTCGGCCGACGAATCGGAGGCGGGGACAACGTAGCCACCGCCTCCGGGGAATGTCGGGTTCACCTTCTCGGGCACAAGCTTGGAGCCCGAGCCGACCGGCTTGTAGAAGTCAGGCGTAGTGTACGTCCGGTCTGTTCCGGCGGTTTCGTCGGTGACGGCCACATTGCTTGCCGCGCCAGAGCCCACCGGCTTGACGCGAAGGATGCGGAACGTGGGATTGCCGCTGTTCGAGCCACCGTGCGGGTCGTGGCAGTTGGCGCAGGTGAAGATGGACAGGCTGGTGCCCCACCCGGAGCCGTTGCCCCAGATCGTGGCCGCCGCCGACTCGTCATCGACATCGTGCTTGGAAGTCACGCCTTCCCCGGTGGCGAGGCTAGGGATCTTGGCGTTGCCCGCCCTGGCAGACGTCGTGTCGTCGGTGTCGAGCAACGCCTCAGAGAAGCCGCCCCCGCGCAGCGCCACGCTGAGGTTCTGCTCCAGGGCTGACTTCCCCGTGTCGGTCTTGAGGGCCGAACCGCCAGCAGCCCCCGCGTGGCAGGTCTCACAGAGAGCGACCACGCCGTCTTGCTTGAGCAGTTTCTCACCGCCGGCGGTGTGGACGCGGTGACAGCCCGCGCAGGGTGCGGCAAGCACGCCCGTTGCGGGGTTGTGCATTGTGACGCCGTCGGCTCGAGCCGTGGTGGCGTTCCAAGTGGTGCCGGCGATGACCATGAGCAAACCGGCAGCGAATCCGAGGACCAGGAACTTCAACTTCATCCTCACTCCAGGGCGCCGCGGAATTGGACGGGCGTGCGGCACCGACAGGCGTCAGTCTGCGGGCGTGGGAGGTTTGGCGAATCGACCGAGCGGCGCAATCTTGTGGCGAGAAACCGGGGTTCTTGGTGCCGCACGCGATCAGGGAAACACCTGATCCGGCGGGCTCACACATCCCGGAAAAGCACGATGGGTTGCGGGACTAGCGGGCGGCCTCTTCGAGCAGGCCCTTGCTGAGGGCGTAGCGGACGAGTTGGGCCCGCCCTTTGAGGCCCAACTTGTCCATGATGTGGCCCCGGTGCGTCTCCACAGTGCTTGCGCTGATCGAGAGCTGGTCGCCGATTTGCTGGCCCGTGTAGCCCAGGGCGACGAGGCGCAGGACCTCGGTTTCACGGGGCGAGAGCTCGGCCGGGTTATCTTCCGGAGCGGGCGGGGGCTTTGATTGCTTGAGGTAGAGGCTGATGAGCTGTGCCGTGAGCGAGGGGTAGATGAACGACTCGCCTCGTTGCACCGCGCGAATGGCGGCCACGAGTTCCGTGTCGGCCGCCTGCTTCAGGACGTAGCCTGCAACGCCGATCTCCAGGAACTGCTGCAGATAGGCCTCGTCGTCGTAGACGGTGAGGATGACGATGCGTACGTCCGGGGTGCGCTGGCGGATAAGCCGCGCTGCTTCGAGGCCGTTCATCCCGGGCATGCCGATGTCCAGGAGGACGATGTCTGGTTCCAGGGTCGCCGCCAGGGAGACAGCCTCGAGGCCCGTCGCCGCTTCACCGACGAGTTCGAAGTCCTGCTCAGCGCTGAGGATGAGCTTGAGCCCGGATCGAACGACGCCGTGATCGTCAACGATCAGGATGCGTGTTGTGGTCATCTCTGCTTGCCTCCACCGGTACTTCCACAAAGACCGCTGTTCCCGTTCCCGGGCGGGATTCGATGGTGAGGGTGCCCCCAACAAGGGCAGCCCGTTCTTCCATGCCGAGCAAGCCCAGCTTCTCGGCGGGGTTGCCCGCCCCTCGAACACCGTCGACATCGAAGCCGCGTCCGTCGTCTTCCACGACAAGCACCGCGTGACCGTCGCGGCGTTCAAGCAACACGTTGACGTTCGTGGCTCCCGCGTGCCGTGCCACGTTGGTCAGGGCTTCCTGAACGATTCGGTAGAGCGCGGTTTCCGCTTCCGGCCGCAGGCGCATCCCTTCGGGCCCGGCGGACTGGAAGTCGGTTTCGACGGCGTGCTTCAGGCCGTAGTCCGCGACATACCGGCTCAAGGCAGCGGACAGGCCGAGGTCATCGAGTGTGCTTGGCCGAAGCTCTCGCGCCATGTCCCGCATCCAGTCGAGCGCGTCGGTCGTGACAGACCGCAACCCGGCTGCCTGCCGCCTCGCTGCCGGGTCTTCGAGTGTTTGCTCGAGGCGGGTCAGTCCAAGCATCAGCGACGTGAGGGCCTGCCCGGCCTCGTCGTGCAACTCCCGTGCGATGCGGCGGCGCTCGTCCTCCTGCGCGCCAATGACCTTGGCGAGCAAATGGCTCCGTTCCTCATCCTTCTCCCTGAGATTCCTGGTCATGGTGTCGAAGGCAACAGCCACCTGGCCGACTTCCGGGTGGTGGTAAAGGTCGTCCTGGATCGGCGTCTCGCCGCGGCTCACCGCGCGGGCGGCCTCGGCAAGGCGGGCGAGTGGCCGCGTCAGCACCGTGGCGAGGATGTAGCTCACGAGCAGCCCGGGAACGAGGGCTCCCACCGTCAGGCTCAAGAGGTTGAACGTCAGCGTGTTGGCCCGGTCCTCGCCCGGCTTCTTCGTCAGACCGACGCGGACTACGCCGTTGCCCGGTCCATCGACGGGGTAGGCGACATCGCGGATCCGACCCTCGCTGGTCTTGAGCGTGGCGAGGGAATACGGCCTGCCTGGACGGACGGGATTCGAGTCGCGAAGCCCTGCGGGGAGGCCACCTGTGAACGTGGACGCCCGGATGTTCCCGGCAGAATCGAAGACGACGATGTAGCGAACGTCCGTATCGGCCGCAGCAAGGTCACGGGTGCGGCGATGGAGACCGAAGAAGTCGTTCGTCAGCAGAAGCTCAGTAGAGCGGCCCTCCAGGTCCCGAGCGATCGTCAGGGCCCGGCGGTCCAGCTCCTCGTTGGAGATGCTCGACAAGGTCAGCCGGGCATGGATCGTTCCGCCCACACCCAGCAGGAGGATGAGGCCGGCAATGGCGACGACGATCTTGTGGCGGATGGTCAGTGAGCGAGTACCCAGCATGTCTACGGGACCATGCCGCGCTCGCGGAGGTATGTGCGCATTTCACGCACCGAATCGTAGATGCGGTCTTCCGGCACAACGAACCGATCGACCGTCAGGTTCCGCAGGATGGCAAGGCCCTCCGCGTCCTCGTCCATCCCCAGGAAGACGCGTTGGAGGTCCGCCTTCAGGCCGGCATCGAGGCGCGGGTTTACGACTACCGGGTTGAGGCCGAATGGCCCCCATCGCTCGATGACCTGGACGCGGTCGGTCAGGGAAGGCTCGTTTGCGGCGAGGTAGTCGAACACCACGCTGGTGACCGCTGCGGCCGCCACGACTCCGTCGGCAACGGCGCGGATCGAGCCGTCGTGCGAGTAGGTGAAGATCGTCTGGCTGAAGAACGAGTCCGGGTTCTTGCCCAGGAGGGCAAGGTGGAAGAGAGGCGCCAGGCGACCGGTGTTGGAGAGCGGATCGGTGAAGGCGAAGCTCCCGCCCTTGAGGTCGCCGAGTGAGCGGGCACTGGAATTCCGGTCTACCAGGAGGTAGGAGAAGTAGGTGAGATCCCCGTGAATCTGAGGGGCTGCGATCAACTCCATGCCGAAGTCATCGCGGCCCTGCAGATAGGGGTTCGGGCAGACGAGCGCGAGGGTGACCTCGCCCGTCTTGACCATGTCGTTGATCTCGGCATAGGTCTGACCCTGGATCAGTTCCACGGGGCGCCCAAGCTTCGCTCCCACGTAGGTTGCCAGACGGTCGTAGAGAGCAGACGTGGGCCGGGGAGGCAAGATCGGCGCGACAGCGATCCGCAACGTTCCGGGCCGCGAATCCAGTTGCGCGGCTGCCGGGGGAGCGACTTCGGCCTTGCCGAAGTCGACCTGGATGTTGCTTCCGCCACAGGAGCCCAGGAGCGCCGTTAGGCCGGAGACCGCGAGGAGCGTCCGAGCGAGCCGCTCGCGGGGCGCAAGCTTGAAGTGGTGTGGCCCTTTCAGATGCCCTGGCGGCATTGCGCCGCTCTCCGTTCCCGGCGATCCGGGCCGTTTGGACCAAGACCGGAATCCAGACACAGAAACGCAGCACCGCGGCGGCCCGGCCGGGCCTCGCTGCCGCGCGGCGCTTGCCGCTTCGGCAGGTGCGTTCCACCTGACCACGTCGATCGATTCACCCCACAAACCGCCCGCACCACCCAAGCATAGTGACACGGTCAGTGCATGGGGGAGGGACGTTTGGACAGTGGTTGTGGTACCTATTGGCTATATGTTCGGGGCACGGACTCCTGTGTCGCCCACGCGACGGAGGCCACGGACCGGAGGGGCGCAGCGGATCCCGGGGGCGGCGAGGACCAGAGAGGTGAAGATGAGGGGGGTGCGCCGGGGCTCAGGAAGGAGGACAACCGCAGGCCTGGTCGCGATGGAGCGGCCGGGAGAAGGGCGTGCTCTCCCCCGGCGATAGGACGCCGACATACCGCGCAAGGGACCCGGCATGTCGCACCGGCATGGACAGGTTGATCGGTGCGGCACGCCTCAACGCGGGGCGGCGAGGGTTCGGCGGCCTCTCGCATCCCCGGTCGGCTTGTGGGTCGGGGCCTACAGGCCTGCCTGCGCCAGCGCTGCCGAGGAAACCGCCGCCGGCGATGGGATGTGTTCGGGCGGGCGCACGAGCTCCATGACGAGGCTTCGTGGTTCGCAGGAAAGAACGCAGACGCCGCAGCCCATGCAGTTCTCGGGGTCTACGATCGCCTTGAATTTCTTGTGACCGTCGATCTTCTCCATCGAGAGGGCATCGAACTGGCAGCGCTCAATGCAGTCCTGGCAGCCATCGCAAACATCGACGTCGTTGGTTGCCTCGAAGCGGCTCTTCGCAAAGTACAGGGTCCACGGCACTTTGAACTCGGCCATGGGCAGGAGGTTCATGCAGCAATCGACGCAGCAGCTGCAGAGTGTGTTTGTGCCCATGATCGAGACGTTGGGCCAGGTGTGCACGAGGCCGTCGTCTTCCATTTCCTCGATGAGATTCCAGGCTTCGTCCTTCGACAGGAGCCGGCCATGGCCGCGGCTCTCGACGTATTCGGCGGAGCGCCCGAACTGGATGCAGTTCATGTCGTGCGAGTACTCGCAGGGATGGCCGACGACGCCGCGGCGCTTGCGGCAGGAGCACGACACGACGGCGATGGAGGGCGCCTCGTTGATGATGGCCTTCATGTTCTCTGCCGGGAGGACGCCGGGGATATCCTTGATCGCTTTCCACGCGGGGATGACACGCACGGGGGCGTGCTGAAGCCTGGACATCCTGGGCATGCGATCGGGGTCCCATTCGCTTCGGACGAAGTCCTCCCAGAGCGTCCAGAGCTGGACCTTTTCTGCATCCGTGTATACGTCAGTGATCCCGTCGAGCGACTCGCTGGCATCGTGGAGCTGCGTGAGATGGCGGGCGAAGCGGAAGTACTCGTGGGTTTGGAGGTTCCGGGGGAAGATGACGCCCTTCTTGAAGAGCTCTTCGAGGTCGGCGTTCACCGTTTCGACGGGGAGACCTTCCTGGGCGGCGAGCTCTTCGGGGGGCATCGGGAGAGAAACCGCAAGCCGTGCCTGGCGGGGCGACATCAGGAATTCGAGGATGCGGCGGTATCGCGCGGACGGACCATACCCATGCCGTGCCGCGAGCGCGGTGTAGACTTCGTTGTCGGTCACGTTCACCTCCCTGGCGCCGGGCGGGGTTGGCCTTTGCTGCCGACTGCAAACGCGATCGCGCCCGCTCCCTGCCCGCAGGCACACTACCGAGGGAGCTGAATTGCGTCAACAAGACCGGGGACGATGCGCCTGGCGAGGGCACTCGGACCGAACCGCCGGGGCGTTCGTGTTCCAAGCAGGCAGCCTCGGAGCTGGGCAGGGCGCCGACACCTCAATCGTTGGCCAACCGCCGCGCCTTTCCGCCCGGGGCGGAACGCGTGGCTGGCCCGATTCGACCTCCCGACAAGCTGAGCCATCCATCAGCCCGGTCCTTGAAGCAGTCCGACTGCAGCACGCGATTGGAGGTCATCCCGCCCTGCGAGTGGCCGACAGGCCAGAAGGCGCCAATGCTCTGTCTTCCGTACTTCTCGAAAACGTGCTCGACGATGTTGCGGAGGTGCTCGTCATCTGCGTCGGAGACCCACCGCGCCGAGGGCTCTCTGGTGGCTGCGGACGGCGTGGCGACTGCGAGCCGGTACTGCTCTTTGAATTGAAATGCCGGGAAGTGGAGCCGTTGCCACGAACCGACCGCACCCCCGCCGTGGAGGTTCAGAAGGAAGACGACTCTGTCGCCTGGCTGAAGGTCGTTGCCGCTGGCCGTCCGCGTGCGGCCCGAATCCGTGAGTGGAGGTTTGGGGAGTTCACCCCGTGGGTGGGAGTTTCG
>CAZCDK010000128.1:0-8415 GCA_964497285.1 uncultured Anaerolineaceae bacterium
TCATACCTGGGCTATTAGGGGGAAGGGCGACCATGGAGACCTTCTTCGACCAACTTGCGATCGGCACCAGCACGGGTGCGCTCTACGCGCTTCTGGCGCTTGCGCTCGTGTTCATCTTCCGTGCCACCGACATTGTCAACTTCGCCCAGGGCGAGATGGCGATGTTCAACACCTACATCGGTTGGTCGGTGTCGCGACCGCTCAGCCTCAGTTGGATTCCGCTGCTTGGGATCGAACGTCACTTCAGTCTTCTCACCTGGAGGCCGGAGCTCTTCGGCATTCCGCTGTACTTGGGGTCCGAGTCCGGAGGCCTGACGCGCATCGGCTATCTTGTCGTTCTTCTCCTGACGGCTTCGATTGCGTTCGTCACAGGCGCCGTGGTCGAAAGGGTGATCGTGCGCCCGTCGGAGGGGAAGAACCTGCTCAATGCTGTCATCGTCACGCTCGGGCTCTTTGCGTTCCTGAACTCGGTGGCGAACTGGCGGTTCGGGGCGACTCCGCAAACGTACCCGACACCGTTCCGCGGCGGAGCGGTTGACTTTGGGCTCTTCAAGCTGGGCCAGCACAGCGTCTTTTCGCTCGTGGTGGGGGTGACGCTGATGGTCGTGATCTACTTCTTCTTCCAACGCACCAAACTTGGCCTTGCGGTGAGGGCCGCGGCCCTCAATCCGCATGCGAGTCAGCTCATGGGCATAAACACCGGCCGGATGCTGACGCTCGGTTGGGGGCTCGCGGCTGTCGTTGGCTGCGTCGCGGGAATGATGGTGGCGCCATCCGTGTCGGGGATATCGCCGAATCTCATGCTCGGCGTCCTCCTCTATGGGTTCGCCGCGGCTGTGTTGGGAGGGCTCGATAGCGCGCTTGGGGCAGTAGTCGGTGGGCTTGCTGTAGGCATTGGCCAGAGCATGGTCGTGCAGTACATCGGTTCGGAGTGGAGCGACGTGGTGGCCTTCGGTCTCATCATCGGGATCCTCATGCTCAAACCCACGGGCCTGTTCGGTGCGCCTATGGTGAAGAAGGTCTAGTGATGAAGCAGACCGCGAGCTATCGCACGGGCATCGAGAGGTTTCTGCCGTCTCCGATTGAGGCGGTGATGCTTGCCTTCATGGTCCTGTTCACGTGGCACCTCTATGGCGGCAATGCCAACGATGTCGTCGCCGGTCTTTCGACGGTCGTGCTCGTCGTCATCGCCTGGGTTCTTGGCGTGGCGCTCCGCGCGGCGATGAACGACTTGCGGTGGTGGCTCGTCGTGGGCGCCGTGCTTGCGCTGATGGCTCCTTGGCTGGCGCTCAACAGTTTCCAACTTGGTCTGATGACCGAAGTCGCGGTCTTCGTGTTGTTGCTGCACGGTCTCAACGTCGTAACCGGCCTCACGGGGCAGATGTCTCTCGGACATGGTGCCCTCGTGGGGATCTCGGCCTACGCGACTGCCATCCTCATTCACGAGTGGGATTGGCCTCTGCTGCCCGCCATGGGGGTCGCTATCGCCATCACCTTCGTCCTGGGCTTCGCGGTCGGGATTCCCGCGCTCCGCCTGGCGGGTCCGTATCTTGCCATTGCGACGCTCGCGGCGGCGCTGGTCTTCCCGCTCGTGCTGAAGCTCGACAGCCTTGACGACTACAGTGGCGGCGTTCAGGGCATTCACCTGACCAAGCAGCCCGGTCCGCCCGGGATAGTCGGCGAATTCCTGGAAAGCGATAGCGTCGCCCGGATTCCCGAGTCCAAGAAGTTCGCTCCCCCTGCGGCACAACTGAACGAACGCAAGCGCTTTGCCACCGGCACGTACCTCTACTTCATCTGTCTGGGCACGGCGGCATTCGGCACGTTCGTGGCCTGGAATCTCGGGCGAAGCCGCTTCGGCAGGGCATTCGTGGCCGTGCGCGATGCGGATGTGGCCGCAACCTCCGTGGGGATAAACGTCGCTCTATACAAGGTCACCGCATTCGGGGTGAGTGCGCTCTATGCCGGGGTTTCCGGGGCGCTTCTCTACATGGTCGTAGCGTTCGTCGCACCGGAGTCCTTCGACCTGTTCAACCTGTCGATCAATCCGATCGCCTACCTTGTGATCGGCGGTCTTGCCTCGCCGGGGGGGGCGATTGTGGGGGCGTTCGGCTACAAGTGGGTGCCGCAGGTGATCGCGAAGGTCGCGCGGACCGACGCTGATTTCGACAGCCTCCAGGGTGCGCTTACCGGCCTTGTACTCATAGTCGTCATGACCCGATTGCCTCGGGGCGTTTGGGGGGCCTTCCTCCAGATCAATCGCTTCTCGTGGGTGGCGCTGTGGCGCGATCTCAGGCCGTGGCTTGCCGGGAGGACCCTCCGGTTCTGGGGGGCGATGGCCGCCGGCCTGGCTGCGGTCGTTGGTTCGTCAGTCGTGTTTGGCTCGGTTTGGGGCGTCATTGCGGTTTGCGTCCTCCTCGTGGCGCCGCGCGACGTATGGTCGGGGATGTTCGAGATGCTGCGGGCCGTCGTGCCACGGCGGCGCCGGCGTGAATCGCTTCAGACGGATGCGACGTAGATGAATGGAGAAGCGCGCGTGTCCACCGTGTGATGGGCTTCCCCCCGGGCCATCCGCCCGGGGTCGATGGTCAACCAACAGAGAGGGAGTAGTCCGCAATGATACGGTTTCGCAAGTCGGCGCTGATGGCGCTCGTCGCCATGGTTGCTGTCATTCCAATGCTCGCCGTTGCCTGTGGTGACGATGATGATGACCAGAAGGGCGATGGTGCTGAGTCTCCGACGTCTGCAGCGGCGTCGCCCACCGCAGGTGGGGCGGCAGGTCTCCAGGCCGAACTGGACAAGATCAAGGGCGACACCACCGGGGTGACCGACAAAGAGGTGAAGATCGGCTCGTACTATGCGAAGACCGGTCCGGCCGCGATCTACAACGACATCCAGCTCGCCTGGAACATGTACTTCGACGATGTGAACAAGCGCGGCGGGATTGCGGGCCGCCAGGTCAAGTTCATCGTCGACGATGATGGGTACAACCCATCGAACACCGTGAATGTGGTGAAGAAACTGGTCGAGCAGGACCAGGTCTTTATGATCTTCAACGGCCTCGGCACTCCTGGTGGCTCGGCGGTGCTTGACTACGTGCAGAAGCAGGCCATCCCGAGCCTCTTCATCGCCTCGGGCGCTTCGAAGTGGGCGACAAGCGGCCCGACTATCATCGGCCTCCAGCCCGACTACGTGACTGAGGGGACCGTCCTCGGCAAGGAAAGGGCGGAGAAGCAGAAGGGGAAGAAGTACGGCATCCTCTATCAGAACGACGATTTCGGCAAGGATGGCCGCGATGGGCTGAAGAAGGGCATCGGGACCGTGCTCACGCTCGTGGGCGAGGAGACGTACGAGGCCAACGCAGCGGACATCACCAGCCAGGCGCTCAAGCTCATCAACGCCGGGGCCGAGGTGATCGGCATCTACGCGACTCCCGCGCAGTTCGCCGGGGCACTGAAGAACGTGAAGGCCCAGGGCAAGTCCGTGGCCTGGTACTCCTCCTCAGTCACAGCCTCAGGAACCACGGCCAAGCTTGCCGAGGGCGCGATGGACGGGACGATCACGGCCGGCTATGCACCGGACCCGACCGACCCAGACCCGAAGGTCCAGAAGGTCGTGAAGTTCTTCAAGGACAAAGGCGTTGCCAACGTCACCAGCTTCCAGCTCTATGGCTGGATGGCGGCGGAGCACCTTGAGCGGCTGCTGACGGTGACGGGCAAGAACCTGAACCGTACGTCGCTCATCTTCGCGATGGAGAACATGGCGTTCAAGGGAGACTGGCAGAGTTCCCTGCTCTACAAGCCGAGCATCGTGACGAAGACAGACCACAAGCCTATCGAGGCGATGTTCATCCAGAAGTGGGTTGAGGCGAAGGGCCAGTTCGAATTCGACGTGACCAAGATCATCGATTCTGAGTCCACCAAGCGCTAGGGCGACCCTGGGGGGGGCAGATGTCTACCTGCCCCCCTTTTTGGTTCCGGCCGGGTTCAGTCGTTCCCGAAGTCCTGACCGCCGGAGGCACCGATGGCGCGCAACCCGGACGGTTGAAGGAGCCATTCGAGGGTGCCCCTCCCGGAGGCGGCAGGGCCGTCGAAGGAGAGGAGCGCGGCCGCGCCCTTCCTGAAGACGGCCGCCAACCCCGCGTCTTCGCCTGTCAGCGCAAATGCCAGGGCCTGCGAGATGAATGGCTCGTGCCCAACCGCCGCGACGACCGGGCAGCGGAGGGCGTTGGCGTCGGCGAAGAGCGCCGCGTGGTCGCCGTTGGCCAGGGCGTCGCTGATGTGCAGCTTCGCGCGACCATATACGTCGGCCAGGATCTCTGCTGTCTCGCGGGCGCGGATCAGGGGGCTCGAAAGGATGGCGTCGGGCTCTACGAGCTTGTGCAGCCCCATGGCGGCGACATGCATCCGGGCGCGGCCCTTCTCCGTCAGCGGGCGAAGCGAGTCGTCCGGGTAGGCGGCGCCGCGCTCGCCCGCGATGCCGTGTCTGACGAGGCAGAGTTGCATCTCAGGCTTCTCCCTCTTGCCTGGCCGCGATGAGTTCGATCCCGGTGACCTTCCACTGGCCCATGATCTGCTTCCATTTCGTCGCCAGCGTGGCCGTGCCCGCCGAGGAGATGAAGGTGACGTTGAACACCTCGGCGTCCCCGTCGGAGCCCAGCTCGGTGAGTTCGTAGCCGCTGATGCTCGGCATCGAAGCGGGAGATACGCCGCCCTGGGCGCCCATCGCCATCATCTGCGAAAGCGCGTCCGGCGTGATGTCGGCCATGATCTGGGCGAGGTTGCCGGTCATCACGGCCTCGGCGTTGCGTTCGGCGGCTTCGCGGGCGCTCCCCGGTTCGGTCATGGTGATTCTTTCCCCGATCGTGTACTGCCCCGGAAGGATAGCCACACTTTGGGCCGGGCGACAATCGAGCTCGGGCGCGCTACACGAGACGGAGCCAGCGGCGCTTCCCCACCTGTACCGTCGATCCCGGGCAGGCTTCGGCGTCCGGGGCCGCGACAGACCCGTCTACCATCACCGCTCCCTGGTCGAACAGGCGGCGAGCTTCGCGCTTCGATGGCGCAGTGCCGGCTGCGACCAGCGCGTCGATCAGCAGCGAGCCCGGGGCGGCAGCGTGCGTCGGCATCTCACCCGGCGCCTCCTTCCGCTGCACGGTGCGCTCGAAGCGCTCCTGCGCTGCCAGCGCCGCCGCCTCGCCGTGATACTCGGCCACGATCGTCCGCGCCAGCCGCTTCTTCGCCTCCATCGGGTGCTGTTCGATCTGGCGTTCGATGGACGAGAGTTCGGCACGCGGGACGTTCGTGGCGAGCACGTAGAAGTCCATCAACACGCCGTCGGGGAGGGACATTGCCTTGCCGTACTGCTCGTCCGCCGTGTCGTTGACACCTATGTGGTTGCCCTTCGACTTCGACATCCGCTCCTTGCCGTCGAGGCCGACGAGGATGGGCATCGTCACGGGAACATGCGGTTTCTGGCCGGCGTCCTGCTGGATCTTGCGGCCGGCCATGAGGTTGAAGAGCTGCTCCGTGCCGCCGACCTGGACATCGCATTCGAGGGCGTAGGCGTCGTAACCCTGCATGAGGGCGTAGAGGAACTCGTGCAGGTAGACCGCATCGCCGGCGTCCCAGCGCAGGCGGAAGTTGTCGCGGCGCAGCATTTCGGCAGCCGTGAACTTCGACATGAGGCTGATGATGTCCGGGAACGTGAGCTTCCCCAGCCACTCCGAGTTGTGGCGCAGCTCCGTTTGTTCGGGGTCGACCACCTTCGCCGCCTGCTCGAAGTAGGTGGTCTCGTTCGCCTGGATATCCTCGGGAGTCAGCATCGGCCGGAGATGGTTCTTGTCGCTCGGGTCGCCGCCGAGGAGCGCGGTGTAGTCGCCGATGAGGAAGATGGCGTGGTGCCCCAACTGCTGGAACTGGCGCAGCTTCCGCAGCGGCACGGTGTGGCCAAGCGTGAGCGAAGTCGCGGTTGGGTCGATGCCGAAATACACGCGCAGCCGCCGGTCCTCTTCGAGCAGCTTCCGTAGTTCAGCCTCCATCTGCCGCCGCAGGTGGTCGTCGCCGTAGTCCACGCCGTTCATGAGGACGGCGAGCTGCTCGTCGACGGGGGCCATCGTGCGCGTCTGCTGTTCCGTCATGACGGCCCGCTTCCCCAATCCAAAATCCGAAATCCGAAATCCAGAATCACGGGAGTGCCCCGCCCACCGCCGCAATGTCTCGGGCGATTTGCGCCGAAAGCTGGTCGACGCTCGCGAACGACTGCTCGGGCCGGATGTGATGCACGATATCGAGTTCCATCCTTTCGCCGTAGATGTCACCCTCGAAGTCGAGGAGATAGGTCTCGATGGAGACGTGCCCGGCATCGAACGTGGGCCGGCGGCCGATGTTTGTCGCGCCGCGGAAACGCTCCCCGCGGACGGTCGCGTAGGTGGCGTAGACTCCCAGCGCGGGCAGGGCGCGGTCGGCCGCGATCGAGATGTTGGCGGTCGGGAACCCAATGGACTGGCCCCGCTCGAAGCCATGGACCACGGGTCCGCCGAGCCGGTAGTGGCGCCCGAGCAGCGCCGACACGCGCTCCATGTTGCCGTCAGCGAGTGCGCGGCGGACAGCAGTGGAGCTGTAGCGCTCGTGGTCATGCATCATGGGCTCAATCTGGACGACTTCGAACCCGCTTTCTCTGCCGAGAGCGTCCATGCGCGCGAAGGTGTCCTTCGGAGCACCGCGGCCGAACGCGGCGTCGGGACCGAGAACCATGAGCCGCATGCGCAGGTGCTGGTGGAAGCTGAGGGCGAGCTCCTCGGTCGATATCTCCGACACCTCCGAAGTGAAGGTGAGGGGGACGACCCAGTCGGCGCCAGCGACGCGCATCAGCTCGATGCGGTCTTCCAGCGATGTCAGATAGCTGGGCGCGAGCTCGGGCCGCAACACCGTCACGGGGTGGGGGTGGAGGGTCACGACGCCAGGCGTCAGGGCGCGTTTCCGCGCTTCGTCGCGCAGGCGGCCAAGGAGGTGCTGGTGTCCAAGGTGAACGCCGTCGAGCACGCCGATGGTGAGCGCCGTCTCGGGACCGGGCGCCCCGGCGGTGAGCTGCGTGCGTGTGAACGAGGGAATCGGCATGGCGGAGTGTCCTCCAGCGTAGCAGTGGCCTGACGACCGTCAATTTGCGGGACGCTACACTCCTGTGGTGCTGTCGCTCCGGCTATTGTCCGTGGCCGTCTGGGCCGGGGGCATCTTCCTGCTCTCCAGCCTCTCCGACCCGCCCGGCCAAACGAGTGTCGAGTGGCCTTCGTATGCAGCGCATGCCACCGAGTATGCCGTTCTCGCCTTCCTCGCCGCGCGCTGGGCCCGGCCGGCCTTCCGGGGCGCACCGCGCGCCCTGCTGCTGCCGGCGGTCTGGCTCGCCTGTGCCGCCTACGCTGCCAGCGATGAGTTCCACCAGGCGTTCGTGCCCCATCGCGACGCGAGCGCGGGCGACTGGGCGATCGACGTTGCCGGTTCCGGGGCTGGGCTGGTGCTGTGGCGGCTCGTGGTCTGGCTCCCGGGCACTCGACGAACCCTGAGCTGACCGGTCAAGCCACCACAGGCACCAGCGCGACGACTTCGATATCGCCCCACGCTGCCGCCTGGCGGGCGTCACATTCCCCGCCCCGCAGGAGCTCCAGGATCGCCATGAAGGAGACGATAACCTCCAGCCGGGTGCGGCAGGCGCTGATCACCCGCCGGAACGAGAACTTGCCGTGCCGTCGAAGGCGCTCCCGCAGGTCGGCGATGCGCTGCGCCATGGTCATGGTCGTGTCACGCGGGAGGACCGCCTGCGGTTCGGCAGGTTTGCGGGCAAGAACCTTGAGCATGATTCTGCAGAGCGCATCCAGAGTCACACCCTCGAGGCCCGGACCTTCGGGGAGAACAGGTGCGGGAGCCAGGCGGGGGTAGAAACGGACGCCCGACTCCTGGCGCTGCGCGAGCATCTCCACCACGGCGCCGAAGCGTTTGTACTCGCGGAGCAGGTCGACGAGCTCGCGACTGACGTCGTCGCCTTCGAGGTCGACCTCCTGGTCGGCCGGCCGGGGGAGCAGGGCGCGCGACTTCAGGTAGATGAGTTTCGCGCCAATCGCGACGAACTCCGCCAGCGCCTGAGGGTTCACGCCGCCGGCGCGGCGGATGGCGCTGAGGTACTGGTCCGTGACAGCAACAAGCGAGACGGCCGTGATGTCGAGGTCGTCGTGTTCGATGAGGCGCAGGAGAAGGTCCAGCGGACCCTCGAAGACGGGCAGGTGGATCTCGGGCATTGCTCCCGACAGGCTTCCGCCACCCCGCAGAAGCGCGCCTGCCATGGTCTTTCGACCGTTTCGGTTATCGTGCCGCTGCAGTCGCCTACACTCCTGAAAGCGACCGCTCGACCGCGGCTGCGATA
>CAZCDK010000129.1:0-1351 GCA_964497285.1 uncultured Anaerolineaceae bacterium
TTCGGGCTTTGCAGTCACGTTGAACTCCCCTCCCTATGCCCCTGCCGCGGATGCGGCCGTCTCAAGCTCGTCGTAGCCCGTGACTTCGAGCTCCTCGGCCAGCTCCGGTCCACCCGACTGCACGATGCGGCCGTCGATCAGCACATGTACGAACTGAGGTTTGATGTAGCCCAGCAGTCTCTGGTAGTGGGTGATCAGCAGCAGGCCCATTCCGGGATTCATGAGCGCGTTCACACCCTCCGCCACCGTGCGCAGGGCGTCGATATCAAGGCCCGAGTCGGTCTCATCGAGTACGGCCAGCGCGGGTTGGAGCATAGCCAACTGGAGCATCTCGGCGCGCTTCTTCTCGCCGCCGCTGAATCCGTCATTCACATAACGGCGCGCAAACTCCTGATCGACCTTGAGCACGCTCATCTTGGCAAACAGCGTTTCGCGGAACTCGCGAATGGGCACTTCCTGGCCACGGACCGCGTTCACAGCCTGGCGCAGGAAGTTCACCATCGTCACACCGGGAATCGCCACCGGGTATTGAAACGCGAGGAAGAGGCCCTTGCGAGCGCGCTCGTCGGGTTTCAGGTCCAAGATCGACTCGCCCTTGAAGCGCACATCACCGCTCACGACGGTGTAGGAGGGGTTGCCCATGAGGACGTTGGCGAGGGTGCTCTTTCCGGATCCGTTTGGACCCATGATCGCGTGAATCTCGCCCTCCCTGATCGCCAGAGAAAGGCCCTTGAGGATCGGCTTGTCCCCGATATTGGCTCGAAGGCCGGTTACCTCCAGCAACGGTGCTTTGCTCATGGGGTCTCCTAGCTCACCTGGATGAGGTCTTGCGGTCCGCGCACGGCGCGAACCAGGTACTCGCACACCGGCGCCCCGTCAACGATCCGGTTGAGTTGTTCGACATCGAGCCCCAGTAGGAGCTCGATAGCCTTGCGGTCGGAATCACACGGGAGACGCGAGATCTCCGCGGCCTTCTTGTAGGGGCAGGCGTCGTTGAGGAGGTGAATGCCTTCCGCGTCGACGTGCCAGCGGTCAAGGATCCCTTCGGGGCGCAGGCTGTCGGTGACCTGTTCGGCCCGTACCTCTGGCGCCGGGTTGGCGGACACTTCGGCCCGGTGACGTTCGGCCATCGCTTCGGCCACGTTTCCCATCACCGCAGAGACAACGTCCTCGCGTTCGCCAAGACTGCGCAGCATCCTCCCCAACAGATCAGCGTATGCCGCGGGAAGGGCATCGATCGCCCGGTCCGTCGGATAGTAGGCGTAGTAGGGCCTGCCGGTGGCCTGTTTCACGGCTCGCACGTCAACCAGGGCATCGGTCGTTTCCTGGGGATCCGGAAGGTAACGGTGGA
>CAZCDK010000129.1:1361-8402 GCA_964497285.1 uncultured Anaerolineaceae bacterium
CATCGGCACGGAGGTTGTCCAGGTGGCGCCTGACGGCCGCCGGAGTGATGGCGAGCTCGTCGGACAGCTCTTCCACCCGCGCTTCGCGATGCTTGAGGATGTAGTCCAGAATCCGTCCGCGAGTGCCCTGCATGTGCCAAGTCTACGGGGAGTCGGTGAACTACTCAACCTTTTTCTACGGTTTTGTTGCGAAAGCTACAGACCCCGCTACCACGGCTCTGCACGTCCGCCCGGGAGGTCGCCGGGGCTGCCTTCCATGAGTCGCCGCGGATCGCGTTCGGCGCTGCTGTGGGTGACCGCCCGGCCGAACTCGGATCCGAGGAGCAGGATCGTTGCGTTGACGAACATCCAGAAGAGGAACGCGAGGGCCGAACTGAAGCCCGCATAGACGGCGGTGTTTCCTGAGAACGCTGCTGCCCCGATCAGCATCGCGATGACGTTCTTCGCCGCTTCAAAGAGGATCGTCGCGAATGACGCACCCGCAAGAGCCTCGCCTGAAGTGGGGCGAGCGGTTGGCACGAACCGGTAGAGAAGAAAGAACATCGCGAGCGAAATGCTGGCCGGCAGCGCGAATGTGGCGACCTGTACGGCGGGTCCCGTGTCGATGCTGACCGGGCCAAGGTCACCAGCGCGCTGAATCGCGACCTGTGCTGCGGCTGTGATTCCGATCGAAAGCAGAATCAGGACGCCGAGGCTCGGGATCAGGGCCAGATCGATGAGCTTCCCGTGCCAGTACGGCCGGGACTGCTGGCGGTGAGCCGTCGCATTGAGCCCCCGACGAACTGCAGAGAAGATGCCGGTGCCTGACCAGACAAGCGCCAGCAGCCCAAACGAGATGCCCGCTGCGCTGACATCCCGCGCCTGTCGCACGACCGCATCCACGTCTTCTCGCACCGACGGCGATTCCCGGAGCGGTATCTGGTCGAACACGAAGTCCACGATCCGCTCGCGGTCGACAACGAGACCAAACACAGACAGGATGATCAGCCCGACGGGCACCAGCGAGAAGATGCCGTAGTAGGCGATCGCAGCCGCGTACACGCCGCAGTGGTCCTCCGAGTAGAGGCGAATGGTCCGGCCAATCGCGGCGGCGGGCTGGCGCACGAGCCGCGGTGCCATGCCCAATGCTCGCCCAGTCGCAGCTTTCACTGGCAGCTGTTGCCCCGATGGTGAGGTGTCGCGGTTGTCACAGGGCCATGATCGTCCGGGAGCCGGGCAACACGGAAGGGCGATGGAACGGCAGTCATGCCGATTGCGGCAGTTAGTGTTTGCGGGCGCCGGCCGCCGACCCGCCTCGCCGGGACTTGCATCAAACCCGCAACGTGCTCCTCATGACGGTCAAGATACCACGCCTCGGCGAGGCCGCCCGCCGAGGGACGGCGCGTGGGCAACGGGCGACCGGCACATACGCCCGTGGCGAAAGCCTACTGGGCCGAGACGACCTCCGGCGAAGGCTCCGCGTCAAGGTCGATCTCGTCGTCCGTTCTTCGTCCCCACAATGCTTGGAAGTTGAACGACATTCGGTCCCGCCCGGACAGGAGGAACGCTGCGCCGAGGAAGCTCACGGGGAGCACGTTGACCAGGTGGGCGAGGATGGCGAAGCTCAGCGCGCGGCTGGCATTGACATCGAACGGCAGGAGGGAGACCGTGGCGGCGGCGTGGAAGACGCCCACGTAGCTCGGCGACGAGGGCACCAGCATGGCCAGGTTGGTGGTGCACGTGAGCAGGACGGCAACGGTCATCGGCGCCCGAATGTCGAGTGCCCTCATCAGCATGTAGTTGATGGCAAACGCGCCGACCCAGGCGAGTCCGGACCAACTCCAGATGCGCAGGACGTGAGTGCGCGCGAAGAGCTGCCGCCAGCCCTCACGGAACGACTCGGCCTCGTCGCGGGCCCACCTCGGAAGCGGCAACCGCTGGAATGCACCGCCAACGGTCGTGAGCCGGGCGATCGGCCGGTGGAGTGCGGCTGCCGCGATGCCGATCACGACCAAGCACCCAAGAGCCCACCAGGCGAAGTGGAGCCAACGGAGGTATTCGGGGGGCAGAGGCAGAAACGGGCTCACGGCAGCAAAGCAAACCAGCAGCGTAACGACGTCGGTCACCCGCTCTGTGAGGAGCGAGGAGACGACATGCCCGACACGAAGTCCCCGCAGGTGAGACGTCATCGATACCCGGGCCACGTCGCCAAGCCGGGCCGGAACGACGTTGTTGAGCAGGTAGCTCACGTGGAGGATCCGGTAGAGGCGGGGCACGGTGACGACCGTGGAATCCGGAAGAAGCAGGCGCCAGCGTACGGTCTTGGACGCGGTCGAAACGATCAGGAATCCCACGGCGAGGACCACGTACTTCAGGTTCGCACCGCGTAGAACCTCGATGACCTTGGACCAATCGACCGCGAACACCAGGACCGCGGCGGAAACGATGGTCATGCCAAGGCCGAGGACGAACCGCCGCATCTTAGACGATCTCCTGGGCGAGTGTTCCCGCAGACTAGGCGCACAGACTGCCACACTTCGAGGCTTCCGTCAGGCACTCAGGTTCGCTACCGTATAGGGCGATGAGCGTCATCGAGGCCGAGGCGCCAGCCAAACGGTCGACGAAAGCGTCGCAAGGCGGAGCGAGGCACCAGTTTTGGGCCTGGCCGAGTCTCCTTCTCTCGCTTCAGATTGGCTTTCTGATCGCAATGGCCGGCAGCGTGGCCACGAGGCTATGGCAGGATCACGCCTGGGTAGGCTACCTCCTGTTCCTGGGAGCCATTGTCTGCTGGGCGCCCGAGGTCCGGCGGACCCGGGCCCGGCGTTGGTGGTTCGTCTACGTGGTGGGAACCTTCGCCTACACCCTCCTCCGCTCGTACGCCGACGAGACGCGAGTGCCAATCCACGTGATGTATCCGATCGACCTCGACAGGGCCATCTTCCTTGGCGTTGAGCCCGTCTCGTGGTTACAGATGCGGCTGTTTTCGCCGGCGCGGGTGTCGGCGTTGGACTGGGCGGCTGTGCTGGTGCACTGGTCGTTCTTCCTCGCACCTCACGCGGGGGCAGTAGCGGTCTTCCTGTGGCGACGGGACCTCTTCTCCCGCTACACGGTTGTTGTGGTCGGCACCATGTACCTCGGGTTGCTTCTCTTCTTCGCCGTGCCAACGGCCCCGCCGTGGCTTGCAGGACAGGCAGGGAATCTCCCGGACGTGTTTCGGGTGATGGACTTCGTCGGAGGACGAGTAGACAGCGAGACGTATCGCAGTTTCTACGCTTCTCTGGGCGAGCCGAACTCGGTGGCGGCCATGCCGTCCATCCACATGGGCGTCACGTTCGCGATGTTCCTCTGGGCGCGAGACCACCACCCCCGTATCGCCCGGTTGCTCCTCGTCTACAGCTTCGCGATGGCGTTTGCACTCATCTACCTCGCCGAGCACTACCTTGTGGACCTCCTGGCGTGCATGCTGTGCGCGACCATTTGTTGCCTCGCCTCGAAGCGGCTGATCTCGGTGCCGGAGGAGGTCGGAGCGTGAGGGCCCGAGGCCAAGCTAGGCCGCGCGTTGATACATGCTCGTGCCGGCCGCGCGGAAGCCGAGATCATGCGAACGCATGATCATCTCGCTCCCGCCGACGAAGAGCAGTCCTCCGGGGCGGAGCGCTTTGCCAAAGCCGTCGTAGATCTTGGACTTGGCCTCTTCGGTGAAGTAGATCACGACATTGCGACACAGGATCAGGTCGAGGTCGCCCGGGTACGCATCTGAAAGCAAATCGTGTCGCCTGAACGTGACCTTGCGCCTGATCGCATCTGTGACGGCGAACGACGATCCGTCGCTGGTGAAGTACTTCTTGAGATAAAGCGGAGGAACGCCCCTGACTTCGGCGGCGTGGTAGCCTGTGCCCTCTTTCGCCCGGGACATGACGGGCATGTCGACGTCGGTGGCGAGGATCGTGTGCGCGCCGCGAGGGTCGAGTTCGTGGAGGATCATCGCGAGCGTGTAGGGCTCGCAGCCAACTGAGCAGCCGGCGCTCCAGATCCTGAGTGGTCGGCCCTCCTTCAGGAGTCGTGGCAGGAAGATGCCCTGAAGCTCGGCGAATCGTTCCGGCTGGCGGAAGAACTCGCTGACGTTGATGGTCAGGGTGTCGCGCACATCGCCTAGGAGTCGGCCGTCACTGGCTATGGCCCGGGCGAATTCCGGCCAGCCACGGATGCCGCAACGTGTCATGACGCTGGCCAGCCGGCGCTTCATTTGGGGCTCCTTGTATTGCCCGAGGGGTACGCCGATGGCTCTTTCCAGCGCAAGGCGGAATAGCAGCCAGCCCTCGTTCTCCGGCGTGGCGTTCATGGTCCGTTGCGAGCCGCAGCGACGCCTTCGACGAGCGCGGCAGCGATCTTGTCGAGGGGAACCTGCCGGGCATCCTGGGTCCGTTCCTTTGCGACGCGAGGCATCCCGTAGACGACACAACTCGCTTCGTCCTGAACGACGATCCGGCCGCCGCTGCGCTCCACCCTGGCGCAACCATCGGCCCCGTCGCTTCCCATTCCGGTGAGAATCGCGACGGTGGCCCGTCGGCCATATACCTCAGCCACCGAGTCGAGCGCCACGTCTACACTAGGCCGTACGCCGTGGAGGCGCGGCCCCTGGTGGAGGCGAACACGCCGGTCGCGACCGACAACGGCATGGTAGTCACCAGGCGCCACCAGTACGCGGCCGGCGGCGACGATGTCTCCGTCGGCCGCTTCCTTTACATGGAGAGGAGAAAGCTGATCGAGGCGGCGCGCCAGAGCACCGGTAAACCCGGCTGGCATGTGCTGCACCACAAGGACCCCGGAGGAAAGGTCACCCGGGAGATGCGGAATGACCTCCGTCAACGCCGGCGGTCCGCCAGTCGATGAGCCGATGACTGTGATCGTCGCCGAGGAGACTCTCGCTGAGGCGGCTGGGATGGGCCGGGAGATCGGTGAGAGGACCGACGGCCGGCGACGGGCGACGCGAGCGGCGCGAGCGCGGCGAATGGCCTCAGCCAGCTGATCCCCGACGTTTACGATGAGCGTGCCAAGGTGCCCTGGCTTGGCGACGAATTCCACCGCTCCTGCTTCCAGGGCGCGAAGAGTGGTTTCGGCTCCTTCCGTTGTGAGCGTCGAGACCATGACGATGGGAGTCGGAACCGTCTGCATGATTTCGGCGACGGCCGCGACGCCGTCCATGACGGGCATCTCGACGTCCATCGTGATCACATCAGGTCGGAGTTCCAGTGCCCTCTTGACAGCCTCGACACCGTTCGCCGCTGTCCCGACCACGGTCACACCGGGCATATCCCGCAGGAGTCGCTCGATCGCGTGACGCATAAACGCAGAGTCGTCGACGACGACGACTCTGGTCGATTGAATCGGCTGGCCCACCGGCGACGCCATTTCGTTACCTGACTCAGGAACAGAGCTTGAAAACGGCGGCAAGGACGCGGTCCGGCTCCGCGGGCTTGACGAGGAAGTCCTTCGCCCCGCTCTTCACGGCCTGAAGCACGATTTGCTGCTGTCCGAGAGCTGTGACCATGGCAACTCGCGCGGAGGGATCGAAGGCTCGTATCTCTCGCAGCGCGGTGAGCCCGTCCATCTCGGGCATCATAATGTCAATCAATACGGCGTCCGGGCGCGAACCCTGGTACTTGGCGATGGCATCCAGCCCGTTCTCGGCCTGAACGACATCGTAGCCGGCTTCGGAGAGAATCTTGGACATGCGCATGCGCATGAACGCCGCATCGTCGACAACGAGGACAGTGGCCATTGTGAACTCCTACAATTCGCTGGCCGGTGAGGCCGCGGTGCGAACGAACGTCTTCCCCGTTGCGACATGAAGCTCGAGCGTGCGGCCCTTCGTGCCCCCCAGGGCTTCGCGTGTGGCCCGGAGGCCATGGAGCTTCAGGCGCTCCTTGATTGCTTCGGCATTGCGTTCTCCGATCTTGAATTTCGCTGCGTTCCCCGGACCAAGCACGGCTGCCCCTCCAGCAAGTTTGAGGACAATTCGCGTGGCGGTGGCGCCGGCGGATGTCATTTCCTTGAGAAGTGCCTCGATCCCGGTGTCTGCGAATCGGGCGGGCTCGCTGGGACTGGGGCTCTTGCCCTCCGATGCAGGCAGGAGAACATGTCCAAGCCCGGACACGCCGCTCGATGGATCGTGTGCGCTGACGCCGATACAGGACCCAAGTCCATAGGCTACAAGAATCTCGCGGGCGTCCTTGCTGACCGCGATCTGGCCGATGCCGACCGAGACGCGGCGCTGGTCGGCGGCTGAAACAGTCACGCAGCCAGCTCCTGGAGGCGCGGGAGGGCCACTGAGTCCGGGGCTACGATGAGGAGGCCGGCTACGTTGCCCGCCCCGTCCTCGAAGACGGTGTCGATCATTACCACCTCCCCACCCTGGGCCAAGACCTCTGCATAGACTGACTCGACCAAAGCGATGGCCATGTCGTGAACGACTGCCGGCGGGCTTGGATGGAGAACGAGGTTCATGTGATCGGCAAGCGCGTTGACAAACGCGCTGCCGACGACGTTCCCAAGCTCGGCCATCGCAGAGGCGGCAAGATCGTCAACCTGGGTCGTGGACCCGGGCGCCTGTCCGCACATCAGGTCGATGCACGCGAAGGCGCGATCAACGGGGAAGAACAACATGACGTGGCCTGTGACATCTCCGCCAATGGTCAGGTAGGCGCCCATCACCAGGGCCTCGGAACCGCCAACGGCGTCGCAGGCGTCGGACTTGGTTCCGAACCGCAAGGCGGGCACGTGGATGGTGACTTCCTGACCCATCAGTCCGCTGAGACCTCGACCGGCGCGCAGCGCGCCTTCGCGCGCGACGCCAGAGAGCGACGACACCAGCCGGTCTTGCGCGTCAGTCATGGTACTCCCTGCTTTCTCGCCGCTCCGCTTAGGCGATGGCGGCGACGCTGTGCACTTGCTCGGCGACGAGGCTTGCACTGTCGATGATGAGACCCAGAGTCCCGTCGCCAAGGATTTCGCGGAAGATTCTGTTGGTCACTTCATCGCCTTCTTTCTTGGCTAAGGCGA
>CAZCDK010000130.1:0-6739 GCA_964497285.1 uncultured Anaerolineaceae bacterium
CCTCGCGGCGATGGAGGTCCAGACCGGCGTTGCGGATGTCGTGCTCGCGGGCGGAGTCGAAAGCATGAGCAGCGCCGAGCACTACACGACCGCCCTGCGCTGGGGACCGAACCGGGGCGAGGTGAAGATGCTGGACCGCCTCGACCGCGGGCGCGTGACGGCCGGAACGTTCCGTTATCCGGTCGAAGGCGGCATGCTCGAAACCGCCGAGAACCTGCGCCGCCAGTACGGCATCCCACGCGAGGAGCAGGACGAGTACTCGCTGCGCTCCCACCAGCGCGCAGTCGCAGCCTGGGACGAGGGGCGATTCGACGCCGAGATCGTCCCGGTGCCGGTCCCGGCCACGCGCGGCGAGGGCACCCTGTTCGCGCGCGACGAGCACCCACGCGCTGACACCACGCTCGAAAAGCTCGCCTCGCTGCGCGCTGTCCGCGCCCGCCAGGACCCGGAGTCGACCGTCACGGCGGGCAACAGCAGCGGCGAGAACGACGCTGCCGCCTGCTGCATCGTCACCTCGCCCGAAAAGGCGGCCGAGCTTGGGCTGCACCCGATGGGCAGGCTCCGATCGTGGGCCGTGGCCGGCGTGCACCCGGCGACCATGGGCATCGGTCCGGTCCCGGCAACGAAGAAGGCCCTGGAACGCGCAGGCCTTGCCCTCGCCGACATGGACCTGATCGAGCTGAACGAGGCCTTCGCCGCGCAGGTTCTCGCCTGCACGCGCGAGTGGGCCTTCCGCGAGCGCGACTTCGATCGCATGAACGTGAACGGCTCGGGAATCTCGATCGGCCACCCGGTGGGCGCCACGGGCGTGCGCATCATGGCCACGCTCCTGCACGAGATGGAGCGCCGCAACGCCCAGTTCGCCCTCGAGACAATGTGTATCGGCGGCGGCCAGGGCATCGCCGCGGTGATCGAACGGGTGGCGCAGTAGTCAGTAGTCAGCAGTCAGCAGTCAGCAGTCAGTAGTCAGTAGTCAGTGGTCAGTGGTCGGTATGCGGTCGCAGAGGCACTGCGCGTGTGTCTTTCGCCACAGCCTGTCCCCCGGGAGGCGAGCCAGTGGAACGTGCCACTGGATACTTGCCGGGTTCGTCAGTTTGAATGTACAGTCGCACTACTACCTACTGTCGTATAGGAGATCAAACATGAGGCTACCTGTCCTTCCTGCAGCCGCCCGTCTGCCCGATCGCACATGGCGCGACCCGACGACGGCGGCGTCCGAGCCCGTCCGAGCCAGATCCGCGCTACGCTGCGGAACCCTGGCAACAACGTCCGCTGCGGTCCCGGTCTGAAGGCAGGCTCTCTCATGCACAGGTCTATCCCCTTCCTCGGCGCTGCGTTTGCCCTCTTGGCGGCCGTCCCGGCGCTTGCCGCCGCCGGACTTCCCAAGCTGTCCGATCTCCAGGCAGGCCCATACAGCGTTGCGCTGCACAGCGATTCGCCGACGCTGGTGACTGGCCGCAACGTCCTCACGCTCGAGCTCCCACCGGGCGCCGGCGGCCGTGCCGTACAGCTCCAACTGGTCGGCGCCAACGGTCGCACGCTCCCTGTTCAGCTTCGACGTGTAACCGTCCTCGGCGGCGGGGAATCGGGTGGCCATGGCAGTCCCGGAGCCGACACGCACGCTGCCGCTGCCGCTGCCGCTGGCAACGGCAGTTCGGGGGCCAGTGGCCAGGGTGCTTCCGGCGCCGGCAGCCACGGCTCAGGCGACCACGGCGCCACGCCAACCCGGCAACCAGAGCCTGACCCGGGCGGACACGCCTCCGCGGGGCACGCCCCCGCCGCGGAAGACGAACACGCTTCGGAACCGGCCGGCCAGGCGGTGTTGCTTCGCGGGGCGATCGACGTTCCGGCAGCCGGGGCCTGGACGGCGCGCCTGAGCCTGAGCGACGAGGCCGGGGAGACCTACGTCGCGGAGGCGGCGCTCAATGCTGTCGATGGCGGCCCCAATCGCCTGTACCTGATCGTGACGGGAACACTGATGGCGGGGGCAGTCCTGTTCGGCGTGGTGACGCGCCGCCTTCGCCCTTCCGGGGCGGTCGCAACCACCAGGAGGACGCAGTGACCATCTCTCCGAAGACGAGAACCGTTGCCGCCAACCGGGCGCAGTCGGCGGGCACGAACCCGTCCGCGCCAGTCTCGCGCGGGCTGCTCGACAACCGCCTTGTGCTTGGATTCCTCCGCAGTCCGCTCTGGCCTGGCGTGCTTGCCTACCCAACCATGGTCGTGTTCGGCTTCATCGTGTACTCGCTTCTCTGGGGACCGGGGGCAGCATCCGCCAACGTGGGGTCGGGCCTGACCTGGGTGTTCTGGTGGCCCCTCATTCCGTTGGCGATGTTCGCCATGGGGCGCCTCTGGTGCGCCATCTGCCCGTTCGGGAAGCTCATCGACCTCGTCCAGACGTTTGCCGACCTCGGCCGGCCAGTGCCGCCGTTCCTCAAGCGATACGGCATCTGGATCATCGACGCGGCCTTCCTGGCGATTACCTGGGCCGACCACGCCTTCGGGATCGTCGAATCCCCGCGGGGCTCCGGTTACCTGCTCGGTCTTCTGATCACCGCCTCTGTGGTGACCGCGGTCGTCTACAAACGGCGCGCCTGGTGCCGTTACCTCTGCTTCCTCGGCGGGCTCTCGGGCAACTACTCGCGCGTGTCCAACCTCCAGCTGCAGGCGACACCCGCTATTTGCGCCACCTGCAAGGACCAGGTTTGCTACAAGGGCAACGGCAAGGTGGCGGGCTGCCCGGTCTTCGAGGTTCCCCGGGCCATGACCTCAATGGCCAACTGCAACCTCTGCGCCAACTGCATCAAGACCTGTCCTTCCGGATCGCTTCGCTTGAGCTTCCGCAGACCCGCCAGCGAACTCTGGTTCATCAGCCGGCCGAAACTCCCCGAAGCTGTCCTGGCGGTCGTCATCGTCGGCATCGTCCTGGTGCAGAACATCACGATGCTATCGTTCTGGGAGCCAATGATGGATGGGCTCACCGGCGCGTTCTTCGGGAGCCGCATGGCTGCCTTCACGGCAGTCTTCGTTGTTGCGATGACGGTGCCATTTGCACTCGTTGCGGGCGCCTCGGCGCTGAGCGGCGGCGCCCGCAACGAGCGGCTGTTCGCCAACTTCGCTCGCTTCGGCTACGCCGTAATCCCCCTCGACCTGGGCGCGCACATGGCTCACAACCTGTTCCACCTCCTGGCGGAGAGCCAGTCGATCTTCTACAACGCCGCGGCGCTTCTTGGGATTTACGTGACTGGACCCGGTGGTGTTCTTTCGCAGTCGACGATCCAGGCGCTCCAGTTCGGCCTCCTGGCGCTGGGCATCGGCGCGTCGCTGTTCACCGCCTGGAAGATCGCCGGGCCGCCGGCGGGCGGGGTTGGCCGGGCGCGGGGGCTGCTGCCGCACATGGCGGTCCTCGTCCTGTTCGCGGGCGTCAACGTCTACCTTTTCATGCTGCCCATGGCGCACCGGGTGTAGGGCAGGGGACGGGCGGGCACGCTGGCTCACGCACTCGTTGAGGGTGAGCCAGCGTGCGGGTTGGCGACTGACGGCTGTCGAACCGGACCACCCGAGCGCTGCTCTTTCCCCGGCACCACCAACCACTCGACCGGCCCTGCCGCGTGATGTCCCGGGCGGAAGGCGGCACAATAGCGCGGGCGCTTGCGACAGGCAGGCGCATTCCGGCGTGAATCGGGGACCGACATGAGATACATCGTCTATGGAGCAGGAGCGGTCGGAGGCGTCATTGGTGGGCAGCTACACCGCGCGGGCAAGGACGTGGTTCTGGTTGCCCGAGGACAGCATCTCGAAGTTCTGCGCGAGCGCGGACTGACCCTCGAAACGCCGGAGTGGACGGAGACGTTCCCCATTCCCGCGGTAGCCTCGCCGGCCGAACTCGCGTTCCGCGAGGGCGACGTGGTGATCATGGGGATGAAGTCGCAGGACACGGTGGCGGCACTGGAAGCGCTGCGGGCTGCGGCGGGCGACGAAATCCCGGTGGTGTGCACGCAGAATGGCGTGGCGAACGAACGCATGGCGCTGCGCCGCTTCGCCAACGTTTATGCCATGGTCGTGATGCTGCCTGCCACCCACATGGAGCCGGGGACCGTCCAGCAGAATTCCGCACCGGTGCCCGGCATCCTCGACACCGGCCGGTATCCCTCCGGGACCGACGCCACGGTCGACGCGCTCTGCGCCGACCTCGAGGACGCCGGCTTCAGCGCCCGCCCGGACGCCGCGGTCATGCGCCAGAAGTACACCAAGCTCCTGATGAACCTGGGGAACGCCTTCCAGGCGATCTGCGGGCACGACGCGGACGGGCGGGACATCGTCGGGGCAGCGCGCGAAGAGGGGTTGGCCTGCTATCGCGCGGCCGGCGTCGACTTCGCCACGGACGAGGAGTTTCGCAACCGGCGCGGCGACCTGATCCGGCTCCGGCCGGTCGGCGATGGACGCCGGCAGGGGGGCTCGTCGTGGCAGAGCGTGGTGCGCGGCACGGGCACGGTCGAAGCCGACTGGTTGAACGGCGAGATCTGCCTCCTCGGACGACTGCACGCCGTGCCGACACCCGTGAATGGCCTCCTGCAGGAGGTCGCGAACCGGGTGGCGCGGGAGCGGTTGGCCCCCGGAGTGGTCTCGCCTGACGAGCTACGCCGCCGCCTCAGCATCTGAGTTCCAACGAAGAAGCGCCCGTCCACGCAAGATTCTTAAGGGCTGTCTTGATTTTCTTGAAGGAGGTATTGACTTCCTTTCGCGAATGATGGAGTATCTTCCTGAAACCGGCTGCCGCATTCGAGCGGCCGTCGGGGGAGAGCACCATGGATTTCACGGCATTTGTCTCGGACGCCTATCTCGAGGACTGCGCGCACGCCAGGCTGCGGTCCGCGGCCCCCTATCGGGCGGGCGACTCGTCGCAGGCCATCAGGCTCGTCGGCACTGCAGCGGCCTCCCTCGAGCGCATGGCAGCCGCGATCCGGCGCTGGGCGCGTGAACCCGGCGACACGAACGTCAGCCCGAATCGCTCGGCGCTTGTCCGCCGCTAGACGGGGGGAATGATGGCCCGGTTTGTCGGCTCGTGCCCCGGTTGCGGCGGTCCGATGGAGGTGCGCCGCCTCGAATGCCCAACGTGCGAGATCGGAGTGGACGGTCACTTCGACCAGGGCCCGCTCGCGCGCCTCACCCGCGACCAGCTTGACTTCGTGGAGGTCTTTCTCCGTGCGCGCGGTAAGATCAAGGACGTCGAGGAGGACCTTGGGATCTCCTATCCGACGGTCGTCGCGAGGCTGAACGACGTGCTCGTCGGCCGCGGATTCGAGCCCGGCGAAGACCCCCGGGACGTCGATCGACGCCAGCGGGTGCTGGATGACCTCGCCGCCGGCAGGGTGAGCGCCGGCGAGGCAGCCGAGCAGCTTCGCGCTCTCGGAGGCCAGGGTGGCTGATTGGAGGGCCGAACTGGAGCACGCGCGCGACGAAGCGCGCAAGGCTCGCGAAGAGGCCGTCCGCCTTCGCCGCGAGGCCGACCGCATGCGGGATTCTGCGCGGGCCGAGGCAACCCGCCTGCGCAGCGAGGCCAGGGAGGTTGAGCACCGCCTCAGGCGCGAGGCTCGCGAACAGGCGCGCTCGGTTGCACGGGGCTTCGCCCGGGGGCGCGAACCAGGGCCTGAGGACGTGCGGTTTCGCAGCCAATGGGGCTCCCGTGGTCGCGACAACGATCCTGCCCGCGACGACCTGGGCGACGGTGTGCGCACCGAACAGGCCTTCTCCCTCGAAGGGGTCGAGAGCGTCAGGATCAGCCAGACCGCCGGGCGAGTAGTCGTCCGCTACTGCAAAGAGGGGGAAGCTCCCGGCGCCATCTCAGGCGGCAGCAGGTCCGCACCAAACCTTGAGGTGGTGCGGGAGAACGGCCGCCTCTCCATCAGTGTGAGCCTCTCAGTCGGCTGGCTCTTCCGGCGCAAGCAGGGCGCCGTAACGGTAGTTCGCCTTGCGCCGGGCCCGGGGAGTCTGACGGTGAACCTGGGGTACGGGACGATCCAGGTGCGCGACCTCAGTTGCGATGCCATCGCCCTCGATGTTGGTGCCGGGGATATCCAGTGCTATTCGGCACACGGGACCCTGGACGCTCGTGCCGGCGCGGGAAAGATTGCGATCCATGACCACCATGGCCTCGCCACCTGCGACACTGGCACGGGCGACGTGCTCATGGACATCGCCCACGTGGCGGAAGGCGACTACCGCGGAAACGCCGGCATCGGACGCGTGGAACTGCGCTTGCCGGCGGGCGAGCAGGTTCGTTTGAGCGTGGATAGCGGCATGGGACGCAAACGGATTGAGTACCCCCCCGGCCCACAGGATGCGCGCATCCGCGTATCGGTCAGCACAGGCGTGGGTGAGGCCGTGGTGCGTTCGCGCCAGCCCGGCCAGGAGCCGGCGAAGCCCCCGCCTGTGTCTGCACGCCCGGGCCGTTCGACACCAGCGCGCCGCCACGAAGCCGAGGAGTTGCGGGTCCTCCAAATGCTCGAACAGGGACGCATCACGCCGCAGGAAGCGGCCGACCTGATCGCGGCTCTCCAGGGGATGCCCGCTCCCGAAGGCGACGAGGAGCAGGGCGGCCCCGCAGGCCAACCGGCAGAACCCCCCGGTCCTTTCGCCTAGCCGTCGCCCCCGCCGGGTGGCGGAAGGGCGGGGTGCGTGCCATACTCTCGCCGACCTTTCCAAAGGGAGATCGAGAAGATGCGTGCACGACATTGGC
>CAZCDK010000130.1:6749-8317 GCA_964497285.1 uncultured Anaerolineaceae bacterium
CTGGCTGGTAGTCGCAGGGGCCGCAGTCGCAATCGCCGGTCTTGCCCTGGTGGCTACGGCCTGCGGGGACGACGACGACTCGAACGGTTCCGGCAGCGACCTCGTTTCGGCGAAAGTCGACTGCAAAGACCTGGGCGTCACGGCGCCCAAGCGGATCAAGGACGCGGGCAAGCTGGTAATCGGATCGGACCTGAGCTACGCGCCGATCGACTTCACGAAGGAAGGCACGAACACGCCCATCGGCCTCGATGCGGACATCGCCAACTGCATCGCGCAGGCGTGGGGCGTGAAGGCCGACATCCAGAACACGTCCTTCGATGCCATCATCCCCAGCCTCACGGGCAAGAAGATCGACCTCATCATGTCGGCCATGAGCGACACCGCCGAACGGCAGAAGCAGATCGACTTCGTCGACTACTTCAACGCCGGCTCTGGCGTCATGGTGAAGAAGGGCAATCCAGAGAAGATCAAGAGCATCGCCGACCTTTGCGGCAAAGCAGTGGCGATCCAGGTGGGGACTGTCCAGATCGACGAGGCCGACGAGCAAAGCGGCAAGTGCAAGGACAAGATCAAGGTCTCCAAGTTCGAGCAGAACACTGATGCCATCCAGGAGGTCGCGTCGGGGCGCGCGGTGGCTGCCCTGATGGACTTCCCCGTGGCCGCGTACAACGCCAAGAAGGTGAAGGGTACGGAAGTCGTGGGCGAGCAGTACAACACCGGCCCCTACGGCATCGGTGTACGCAAGGACGACACGGAAGTGAAGGACGCCCTGCAGAAGGCCTTCAAGGCGATGAACGACAAGGGCCAATACGGGAAGATCCTTAAGTACTGGGACCTCGAAGCGGGCAAGCTGAAGTGATCCTGGGAGGGGGCAGCGTCGAAAGCGCGCCGCCCCCTCCCAGCGCTTCGAACCTGAATGCCCGAACAGCTCTTTCTTGCGGGCGTCGACTGGGGGGTTGTCGGCGACAACCTTTTTTCCCGGATTGTCTTCGAAGGCATCTGGATGACGCTTCGACTCTCCCTGATCGCGATGCTGCTTGGCGTCGCACTGGGGACTGTTTTCGCCCTGATGCGGCTGTCGCGCCTGCGCCCGGTGCGGTGGCTTGCGCTGTTCTACATCTGGTTCTTCCGGGGAACACCCCTGCTGGTGCAGATCGTGTTCTGGTACTTTGCCCTGCCGCAGTTGTGGCCGGGGTGGGCGCCATGGAATGGGCAGTTCGACCGCGTGCAGGCGGCGATCTTCGCCCTGGCGATCAACGAAGGCGCCTACATGACCGAGATCATGCGCGCCGGCATCCAGAGCGTGGACCCCGGGCAAACCGAGGCGGCAAAGAGCCTGGGAATGACCTACCCGCTGACCATGAGGCGCATCATCCTGCCCCAGGCGATGCGGGTCGTGATCCCACCGACGGGAAACGAGTTCATCGCGATGCTGAAGAACTCGTCGCTGGTGAACCTGATCAGCGTGAGTGAGCTGTTCCTGGTGGCGAAGCTCCAGTACTCGTCAAGCCTGAAGTACCTCGAGTGGCTGATTATCATTTCCATCTGGTACCTGGTGCTGACGACGA
>CAZCDK010000131.1:0-8313 GCA_964497285.1 uncultured Anaerolineaceae bacterium
CGCAAGGTTCACTCCCAGGTGGATTCCGGCAATTCTGCCACACGGAGGCCGACGCCGCCTGCCAGCGACGGCGTCGGGAATCCGGGTGCCGCCTCGGTCTTCCGTCGCGCAGACGGAGCGGCCGGGTGATGAGCGCGGGCTTTGCGAGCCGCCGCCGTGACGACCGGCAAATGGCTCATTGGGCCTCTTGGAAAGGACCGTCTGCCCCTTCCGGCGGCTTCGCGTCGAAGTAGAGTTCAAGCCGCGGCACAACCGGAGGTCTCAATTCATGCAAGACCACCCTTTCGCGCGGAATTCGCCCTTTGCCACGGTGTCGCGAACCGTGAACTGCGCAATCTGCCAACTGCCCGTCGACCTCCTCGAACGCTCAGTCGCCAGCCTGGCGGGTGCGGTCTTCGCCCACGAAGCCTGTGCGCTGCAATTCCGCGGGGCATCGAGGAAGGCGACCGCGAGTCGTCGCCCCATGGCCAGGGTCTGAGCTCGAGGCGAGGCCGGGCAGCGGTCGCCCTCTTCGACAGCCCGACTGCCTGGCCAGGACGTGGACGCGTCGCTCCCTGGCAGACAGCCGACCCGCCTCTACGACGGGAGCCCAAGCCGATTCACCGCGCTGACGACGGCTTTCAATGAGGCCGCGAGAATGCTGTCGTCCATGCCAACGCCCCAGCGGATGTCGGTGGGGCTGCGCGCCTCAACATAGGCGACCGCGATGGCATCGGCGCCGGCGCTGACCGCGTGCTCCGAGTAGTCGAGGACGTCGACAGGGAGGCTCAGCTCCCTCTGGAGCGCGTGGACGAATGCCGCGATCGGCCCGTTGCCTGCGCCCCGGATGGTGCGCACGTCGCCGCCGACGCGCACTTCGGCCGCGACCTTCGTCATGCCGTCGACGGTGTTCATCTCGTGCGAGATGAGTTCCATCGGCGGCAGCTCGGGCAGGTATTCGCGTTGGAATGCCTTCCAGATCTGGGCGGGGCTCACTTCCGTGCCCGTTTCCTCGGAGACCGCCTGGATCGTCCAGGAGAACTCGATCTGGAGGCGCCGCGGAAGGTCGAGCCCTTGCTCGGCCTTGAGGATATAGGCGACGCCGCCCTTTCCCGACTGGCTGTTGACCCGGATCACGGCTTCGTAGGTTCGGCCGACATGCTTCGGGTCGATGGGCAGATATGGGACCTCCCAGATCTGGTATTCCTCGCCCAGGGCCTCGAAGCCCTTCTTGATCGCGTCCTGGTGCGAGCCGGAGAAGGCCGTGTAGACGAGTTCGCCGGCGTACGGATGCCGTGGATGCACGGGCATCTGTGTGCAGAACTCGGCCACGCGCCGCAGGGCATCGATGTCGCCGATGTCGAGCTCGGGGTCGATCCCCTGGCTGAACAGGTTCATCGCCAGCGTGATGATGTCGACGTTGCCCGTCCGTTCTCCGTTTCCGAACAGGGTTCCTTCGATCCGGTCGGCCCCGGCCATCAGGCCGATTTCTGCTGCCGCTACCGCTGTGCCGCGGTCATTGTGGGGGTGCAACGAGAGCTCGACCGACTCGCGGCTGGCCAGGTTGTGCAAGAACCACTCGATGGCATCGCCGTAGACGTTGGGCGTATACATCTCGACGGTGGCCGGCAGGTTCAGGATGAGTTTCCGCTACGGCGTCGGCCTGATCACGTCAATCACGGCTCCGCAAACATCGAGTGCGTACTCGAGTTCGGTGCCCGTGAAGCTCTCGGGCGAGTACTCGTAGCGGATGCCGGCGTCCGCCAGGAGCTGCTTTTCGAGCGCGACGCAGAGCTCTGCCGCATCGGTCGCGATCTTCGTGATGCCGTTCTTGTCGAGCCCGAAGACCACTCTGCGCTGGAGCGCCGAGGTGGAGTTGTAGAAGTGCACGATCGCCCGGCGCACGCCGGCAAGGCACTCGTAGGTGCGTTCGATCAGTTCCGGGCGACACTGGACCAGGACCTGGATCGTGACGTCCTCCGGGATCAGGTCCTCTTCGATCAGTTGGCGGACGAAGTCATAGTCCGGCTGGGACGCAGAGGGGAAGCCGACTTCGATCTCCTTGAAGCCCATGAGGACGAGGGCCTCGAACATGCGCAGCTTGCGCGCGGGGTCCATTGGGTCGATCAGGGCCTGGTTGCCATCGCGAAGGTCAACCGAGCACCAGAGCGGCGCGCTATCGATCTGCCGGTCTGGCCATTGGCGCGTGGGGAGACCAAGCGGGAGGGGCCGGAACCCGCGGTACTTGTGGTAGGGCATGCGCTTCGGGGCGACGGGAATGGGTGGCATCGCGACTCAGCTCCTTGTAAGGGTGAAGTGGGCAGTCCCCCGCGGACGGTCAGAGGCCATCCAGGAGGACAACGGCGGTGGGTTTGGTGAGACGGAACGGGAGGCGAGCGTGGCCCGCCGGGAGGCAGCTGCTAAAGGACACGCCCCGGCGAGTCCGGGGCGATAGCTGCGACCTTTCGCAAGGATGGCGCGGCGATACCTGTGCGCATCGGTAACAGTCTTATCGACGACAGGCGGTTTGGGCAAGAGGGATCGGCGCGAGGAGGGTGCCTCGAAGTCGGCCGTGGCGGAACCGCCGGTGCAGGCGGGAGGTCTGTCCGGGCCTGCCGCTGACGATTCGCGATTTGGCAGGATGGGGTAACCTATGCCCGACGGGCCCCGGGCGGCACCCGGTGCGACAGAACCTGGCCGGCGACACAGCTCCGGAGGACAAATGAACGAAACGTTGCGCTCGCGCAGACGGGTGGTCATCACGGGACTGGGCGCCATCACTCCGGCCGGGCAGACGGTGGCGGAGTTCTGGGACAGCCTCATCAACGGGCGATCCGGCATTGGCCCGATCACGCTCATCGATTCCGAGCCGTTTCCCTGCCGGATCGCCGGCGAAGTGAAGAACTGGGATCCCGGCCTTCACATTGAACGGAAGGCCGCGCGAAGGATGGCCCGATTCGCCCAGTTCATGGTCGCCAGCGCCGGCCAGGCCATTGAGGACGCCGGGCTTGACCCCGAAGCCGAGGACCGGGATCGCATCGGAGTGCTCGTTGGCAATGGCGGTGGCGGGTATCCCGACATCCAGGATGCAGCGCAGACGCTCTTTGACCGGGGCGGGATGAAGATCGATCCTCTGCACTTTCCGAAGACGCTTGGCAACATGGCTGCTGCCCAGGTGGCGCTCCAACACAACTTCCGCGGGTACAACAGCACGATCTGCACGGCCTGCGCGGCGGGCACGCAGGCCATCGGCGAAGCCGCCATGGTGATTCGCAGCGGCCGCGCCGACGTGATGGTCACCGGCGGGTGCGAGGCCGGCATCAGCGAGCTTGGCCTGGCCGGTTTCAGCGTCATGCGCGCGCTCACCAGCCGGAACGACGAGCCCGAGAAGGCCAGTCGTCCGTTTGACGCGGAGCGGGACGGGTTCGTTCCCTGTGAGGGATCCGGCGCCCTGATCCTGGAGAGCCAGGAGCACGCGCTTGCTCGCGGCGTGCGGATCTACGCCGAACTGGCTGGCTTTGGCTGCACCAGCGACGCATTCCACGTTGTCGCCCCGCCGGAAGACGGGCACGGCGCTGCCAACGCCATGATCGAGGCGCTGCGTGATTCCGGCTTCGGGAGCGGCGATGTGGACTACATCAACGCTCATGCGACGAGCACTCCGCTGGGCGACACGGCCGAGACGAACGCCATCAAGCGCGTCTTCGGCGAACGCGCCTACCGCGTCGCGATCAGCGCCACCAAGAGCCTCGTCGGTCACGGGCTGGGTGCAAGCGGTGGGATGGAGACGATTGCGGCGGTGAAGGCGATCGAGACGGGCGTCATCCATCCGACCGCCAACCTCGACCACCCGGATCCCACGTGCGACCTGGACTACGTTCCGAACGTTGCCCGGCAGGCGGAGGTGCGAGTGGTGCTGAAGAACAGCTTTGGCTTCGGCGGCCAGAATAGCTGCCTCGTCATCGCGAAGTACGTTCCGTAGTACCGGGCCCCCGAACGTAGGGCGACCATCGGATACCCTTCCCGGATGCTTCGCGGCAATCGTGACTTCCACAGGCTCTGGGCCGGACAGACCATCTCGGTCTTCGGCACGATGCTTGGCGCGCTCCCGTTCACGGCGGTCTTCGTGCTCCACGCAGCGCCATTTGAGATGGCGCTGCTCTCGGCTGCCCAGCTGCTGCCCCAGGTCATGGCGGGGCTCATTGCTGGCGTCTGGGTCGATCGCCTGCGGCGCAAGCCGATCATGGTTGCGGCTGACGTGGGGCGGGCCGTACTGCTCGGCGCCGTCTTCGTCGCAGCGATCTTCGACTTGCTACACATGGAACACCTGTATGTGGCCGCCTTTGCGATGGGTGTGCTGACGGTGTTCTTCGACGTGGCCTACCTCGCCTACCTCCCAAGCATCGTGGAGCGCGCGGACCTGGTGGATGCGAACGCGCGGCTGGCAGCGTCGAGCTCTGCCATGGAGGTCGGCTCATTCGGTGTGAGCGGGTGGATCGTGCAGCTGGCTTCGGCGCAAGTGGCCGTGCTTGTCGATGCGCTGTCGTTCGTTGCTTCCGCCCTCTCGGTCGGCGCTATCCGGACACGCGAACCAGCGCCGGCGGCTCGCAACGATCGCGAGTCGGTCTGGCTGGAAATCCGCGACGGCGTGCGCATGGTGTCCGGAGATCCGGTGCTGCGGGCGATCGGTCTGGCGACCGTAGCGCGGCACTTCGCCTACGGCGCGATCGGAGCGGTCATTCTCCTCTTCGCGACCAAGGGCCTCGGCTTTGGGGCCGGCATCGTCGGTATGATCTTCGCGATCGGGGGCCTCTCATCGCTGTTCGGGGCAGCCGTCGCCGAGCGCGTTACGCGACGCCTCGGGCCTGGGCGGGCGATGGGCTGGGGACTGGCCGTGTCGGGCCTCCTGTCTCTCTGCCTGCCGCTGGCGCCGGGAGCGACCCTGGTGGGATTCGCCATGCTGGCCCTACCCCAGCTCCTTGGCGATGCGTGCGACACCGTCTTCAGCATCGACGAAGCGAGTCTTCGCCAGACCATCGTGCCCGACCGCATGCTCGGGCGTGTCGATGCCACTATCCGGTTTGCCAGCGTGGGTGTGATGCTCGCCGGCGCGCTCGCCGGAGGAGTGATCGGTGAGACCGCCGGGCTGCGTGCAGCCCTCGTGGTCGGCGCCTTCGGAACGATGGCCGGGGCCCTTGTCCTGTTCGTTTCTCCGGTGCGCCATCTCCGGTCGATCGAGTCCGCGGCGATTGCCGCCGGTCGGTAGACCCGGGGGAGGAGGTTCCGCACTGGCCCCAAGCGGGAAGGAGCGCGGAAGGCAGGCAGGCTGCGGCGCCGCGAACGTCACTCTGCTGCGGGGAGGTCCCCGGGCAACTCAACCTTCGCCCCCACGCCGAGCCCGTGACGACCGAACCAGCCCTGGTTGACTTCCAGCGCGAAACGGTACGGCTGGGAAGGCAACAGCGCGGCCTCGTCGAGCGGTCTTCCATCGTGGAGTTCGAGCACTCGTCCCGAAGAGTCGAGGTAGGCAATCGTCAGCGGGATGCGCGTGTTCTTCATCCAGAAGCCGCCGCGCTGGTCGTTGGCGAAGAGGAAGAGCATCCCCGCTTCCTCGGGGAGAGCGTCTCGGAACATAAGTCCCCGCGTGCGTGCTTCGTCGGTTGCAGCCAGTTCCACCGTGATCCGCGCCGGGGCAGCGCCGGGGACCGAAATGGCCAGCTCGATCACGTCCCGCGGCGTGAGTGTTGCCTGAGTCCCGCCGGGACCCTCGACTTCCCGGCCGCCGCAGGAGATGAGAAGGGAGCACGCGACGATGAGGGCGAGCCAGGACCGGGCGTCGGAAGTCACCTTTCGAGCAACATCCGGGTGATGGTTTGCAGGTCGTCTGCCTGGGCAGGATCGTCCGCCATCTCGCGGAAGATGCCGATTCCGAGCACGGCCATGAGGTGCAGGCCGATCAGAGCACGCGCGGTTGTGTCGATGGGTACCTGGCGCAAATCGCCTGCGGCAACGTCGGAGGCCAGCATGTCCCTAAAAGCCCGGAAGATCTGCTCGGCCGGCGGTTCCCTCTGCTCGTTGCCCCGGAAGGCGGTCGCCTGGAACGTGGCCCGCAGGATCGGCCGGTTCTCGCGGATGAACTCCGCAAGCAGCCGGAGTCCAGCGAGCGTACGTTCGAGGGCGCCGGCTCCGGAGGGGAGGCTCGACACGTAGCTCTGGAGCGCGCGAGCTGAGCGCTGGTTGAGCACTTCCTGGAGTAGATCCTCTTTCGAGCGGAAGTAGCCGTAGAGAGTTCCCACCCCCGTGTCGGCGCGCTCGGCTACCTGGAGGATGGACGTCTGATCGTATCCTCGTTCATCGAACAGCGCGCCTGCCGCATCGACGATGGCGGCGCGCGTTCTTTCCTTGCGCCTCTGGAGCCGACTCTGCCGGGGGACCTGCGTTGTTGTGCCAGGGTCCACTGTCTCGTCCCTCGTCACCGGTGGCGGTGCATCCCAATCCCGCGAGGCCAGGCCGCCGCCGGGGCCCGGGTATGGTATCACGGCACAGGCGGCCCACGATCGCCTGCGTCCCAGGTTGGTGCTATTCCGCTGGCGCCTACACTGTTGGCGTGAGCCGCCTGCGCATCCCGGCCTTCTGCTGCCTGGTCATAGTGCTCTTCTCGTGGGCTGCCGCGGGCTGCGACGAGCGCCGGGCCCCGGCGGAGGCGGTGCCGGGGCGGAACGCCACCAGCACCGCGACTGGAGCACCAGCGAGGCCAACCATCGACCTTGCCTCAAGCGCCGGGCCGGCCGGCTGTGGCAAGGCTCATCCCCCGGGCGATTTTGTGGAGACGATGGAGGTCCCGGAGGGGGAACGCACCTACCGGCTGCATGTACCCGCGAGCTACCGGCCAGACCGGCAGGCCCCACTGGTTGTGGACTTCCACGGGTACGGTCGTTCCGCGCTGGACCAGGAGATCTACACCAACCTGGTTCCTTTCTCCGATCGAGAGGGGTTTGTGCTCGCCACCCCGGAGGGGGGCGGTTCGCCGCAGGCCTGGGACGTCGTTGGTGTCTATGCCGAAAGCGACATCGACGATGTGGCCTTCACCGTTGCCCTGCTCAACAGCGTCTCCGGCGCGCTCTGTATCGATCCGCGCCGGGTCTTTGCGACGGGCATCTCCAACGGGGGCGAGATGGCCGCCCAGGTCGCCTGCTATCTCTCCGCTGGATTCGCGGCGGTGGCGCCGGTCGCGGGTGTGGTCTACCAGGGGGATTGTACGGGCGACCCTGTCGCGGTTGTGTCCTTCCACGGGACGCTCGACGAGAACGTGCCCTTCGAGGGGGCGCGACCGGCGGTGGCGGACTGGGCGGCACACAACGGTTGCACGGGCGAGCTCGTGGTCGAACAGGTCACCGCGAGCGTCTCTCGCGAGTCATTCCTGGGTTGCGGGGGAAACGACGTTGTGCTGTATGTCATCGAAGGGGGCGGTCACACGTGGCCGGGGGCCGAGGACGACGCCGGGGGCGCCGGTCCGACGACGCACGAGATCAGTGCGAACGAGGTGATCTGGCAGTTCTTCAAGGACCACCCAAAGAAGTAGGGCCAGGCGCAGTCCCGGGACACGAGCCGGTCCGTGCCGTCGCGCGCCCGAATTCATCTGAATTTACACGCCTTCAACACCGTCGGCGGCCACGGTGTGGTACAACTTGGGCGCCGAATCCGCGCGAGGCCGCGCGGAACGGGGGAACCAACCCCCAGTGGGGCGCATTCCGGTTCGCCGGATAGGTGACTCCCCTCACCGAGCCCGTCAGCTAACCCCGTAGGCGCGAAGGGAGAGGCGTGGCAGCCGCTCAGCCTGCCGCGAACAACCTCTCATGACCCGGGCGTGTTGCGCCTTGCGGCTCAGGCCGCCGGTCGCGGCGCGTCCCCTGGTACAGGAGGCTGCGATGCTAAGGCACCCTCGCACGTCCTGGTGGCAACGGCTCTTCACCGAGGCCCGCGTCCCCGAGTACATCCCCATCCGCCCGGACTCCGCGCGGCGCGGCCCGCAGTGCGCCCTGCACTACGACGCCGCCGATCGGTACTGCCCGGGCTGCCATGCTGCGGTCCCGGAGTGGCAATTCGGTTAGGGCCCACTCCGTTTCCGTTCTCCCTCCTCTTGTTGGTGCGCCGTCTTTCCGCGGCTCACCCCACAAAGGCCGTTCCCTCGCGGGAGCGGCCTTTGTGGTTTCTGACAACTGACTACTGACAACTGACTACTGACAACTGACTACTGACAACTGACTACTGCCCCCGCTCCGCCGCCATCCCCTGCATGCGCGGCCAATCGACCGACACGAACACCGCCTCCGC
>CAZCDK010000132.1:0-7998 GCA_964497285.1 uncultured Anaerolineaceae bacterium
CGCCAAACGGCCATCTCTCCCCTGATGGCGCCCTCAGCTCGACATAGACAGGGTCCAGCGGCTGTGTCATTCCGCGCGCGGCATAGGAGAAGCCCCGGGTCCGCACTCCCAATGTGGCGACGTGTCTCAGCCGGTCGGTGTCGGGTCGTGCGCTCCCTACAAAGTCCACGACGTCGAGACCGTGGGACCAGGTTTCCATGAGCCTCGCGGTCACGAACGACGCGCCGCCCATGTCGGGTCCGTACCAGGGCCTTCGGGTCTTTGCGTCCAACGGGCGCGCTGCTCGGGTCAACCCGGCACTGGCCCGGTGCCACCAGTCCAGGATGTGGGCCGGCGCGAGCGCCCGGCTCCGCGCTATGTAGGTCTTCTCCAGGTCGGCAGACTCACCGGACTGGATCTGTGCGATGTGCGCCCTGAACTCGTCAGGGTTCTCGATGGCCAGCGTGGCCTGCTCATCGAAGAACGCAAGGTGCGCGATCTGGTCGCGGACGAGCCAACCCGGGGCATGCGTGGGGATGTCCCAGGCGCTCTCCGGCATCATTGCGACCACCGTGCCGAGAGCAGCCTGCTCGGCAGCGAGGTCGTTGACCAGCTGGTCGTAGTCGAGGCTCATTTGTTCCTCCCTTCAGAAGACCATCCGCGCCCGAGGATGTGCTGTTGGAAACCCAACCGCAAGTGCCTGCCCCGTCATGGGTAGCCTGGGTGAGGAGCCTCTTGGTGTACTCGAGAACGCCCGGCATCTTGATCGAGAGGCCCCTTGTGACAATGGTCGCTATCCAATCGGGCGCCTTGAGCGACAATGTGACGGTGACTGCACACCGGCCCGGGGAGATCGCACTCGAAGTCGTACAGGTCCGGATGGAACGGCGCGAACCGAACGCCGCCCGGGCTCCGTGGCTCTTCGCCGCGGCCATGGCGGCGTCCGTCGCTGTCGCTGTCACAGCCGGCATCGTCCTGGGGTTTCTTGCCGCGGTGCAGGCGTGGTTCGGCGAAAGCAACTGCAGCTGGTCGGATGGGTCGGGGTCTTCGTGGTCGCCCTCTCGTTCGAATTCGTAGTCCGGCTGAATCAGCGGCCGCCTCTTCCTATCTTGCCGCGTGGGCTCGTGCTGGTGGGGCTTGGTGTGGGGGCGGTCGCCGGCGCTGCCGGGCAGGTTTGGCATGGCCAGGCAGGCTTCCTCTGGCCAATTGGTGCAGCGCTTTCGACAGCATCCGCCGCGGGACTTGCGGCGATCGTGCTGCGCGTCAGTGCGGTCCGGCCATTGCGCGGCGAGCCGCAGCCGCTGTTCTTCCGCGTCGCCGCGATCTGGCTGGTGACCGGCACGGGGCTGCATCTCCTGTCGGTCCTGACGGCTGAAGGAGCGATCGTTCCGCTCGCGGAATCACGGCTCGAGACTGAGCTCCTCATTCGTGGCTTTGTCCTGAACACGATCATCGCCGTTGGTCTGCGCGCGTTCCCCGGGCACCTCGAGTTGCGGCCTGTGACGGCACGCCGGCAGGCGATCGTGCTTGCGACCATCAATGGGAGTCTCGTCGCCTGGGCCGCGAGTTCCGGAGCATTCGGCCTTCCAGACAGCGCCGGCCTACAGGAGGGCGCAGACCTGGCGCTCGCAGGCGGACTGCTAGGACTGACCGCTTGGCTCGGAGTGCTTTCGCCGCTTCGGCACCCAGGCCACGGGCCGCGCATCAGGGTGCTGGTGCCCGTGGCCTGGTGTGGGCTCGTGGTCTATGCCATTGCGCTCATTGCGGCCGTGACTGCCGGAGGCGCGGACGAGATGTCGCTGTACCAGGAAGGCGGAGTCCGCCACATTTTCATGCTCGGATACATGGCGCCGCTGATGATCGCGATGGCACACGTGGTGCTCGCCCGCTTTGGCACCGGGCGCGTCAAGTGGGAGCCGCTGCTCACGACGGCGTTCATAGTCCTGATGGCGGGCTGGCCGCTGCGGGTGGCGCCGGTTCTGTTCGCGGACAGCCCCGGGGAGATCGGCCGGGCCGTTCTTGGGGCGGCGGCCGCGCTCACCGCGGTGGCGCTGGTCGGACTTGGGATTGTGGCCCTGGCTACGGCGCTGCAAATCCGCCAGACAGAGCGTTGGGGGACGAATTCCACCCGGTGAGGCCGCCGAACTCGAACACGCGCGACGGAGGACGCTACAGCGGGCTCACAAGAATGAACGCCTGGGCGTTGGCGACGTGTTCGAACCACTCCTGCGCCTGGCTGACCGTCCGGATTCGGCGCATCATAGCCTGCTGGTCGGCAGGCGGGAGAGTCTGAAACAGATGCGCCAACTCGGCGCGCTCAACTGCGGTCAACGGTCGATCTCGAACCACCTTGACGAAATGGTAGCTGCCATGCGGGAGGCCGCTATATGACCTGCGCCATACCGCGGTGCCCGACTGCGGCACGCCGGACGGCTCGCTTCGGGGCGCCGTGAGGGCGCGTGGAGAGCGCCGGGCGAAGGAGTCGACCGTGCGCGGTCCCCTGCCGGGATGGGATCGATGGGAGTGCAAGGGATCTCGCCATCCCGGTGGCGGGGCCGCCGCGGCGCGAGCCGACGGCGGGCAAGCGGCTGGCGAGGCACTCCTTCACCATGCTGCCAATGACGATGGCTGCAGAGCCTATGAGGAAGAGGTCAAAGAGGATCGTGAGCGTGGGATGAATCACGGGACAGCACATCCGTTCTGAGGTGCGAAAAGGATAGTAGAACAAACGTGCTCATGTCAACACATATGTTCTAGCTCTCGTTCGGGCGCTGCGGGAAGGACGACGGTGGTCCGGTACGTCCAAAGGGAAGCATGTTCGAACACACGCCGGGTGGCATGGCCGGTGCATGGGCGAACTCGAGGAAATCGACGCCCGGGACCGCCGGTATGGCACGCCGCGGGTTCAGCGCCGGTGCCAGGTCCCTTCTGTGACGGGGAGATTCGTTGCCTTGCTCGCGGCGAGCGCCCCGGCGGCGCTCGTCGTCGAAGTTGGACGAGCGCGGGCTACTCGACGCTCTGGCTGGCGTTGGCCTGTCGCGAGACGCATCGCACGCTCACGGCTTTCGCGGTACTTCCGGAGAAAGTGGCCCGCGCGCGGGAGACCTCCAGGGAGGCGAGTGTCGAAGATGTCGTTGAGCTGGTCCAGGGGGCGCGCGGAAGCACCCGGCAGGCCATACCCGCATCGGATTCGGCTTCCCGGATGCAGAGAAAGAGGTCTGGGCGGACTGCTACGACCCGGTTGTTGGTCGCCTGGTGCCAGGCGGACTGCTCGTTGCGGACAACGCCACGGACCATCGAGAGACCCTTCGGGCAGTGATTGGCCGTGCTCTCAACGATCCCCGCATCGACGCGAAGCTCGTTCCGATTGAGAAGGACGGACTCGTCTGCCGCAGGAGGTACACCGGACGTTCTGCCTATCGGAATGGCAATCCTTGCCGCCAACAGCCGAAACAATAGCCGGGAGGTCCACCAGCATTGGGCCTTCCGGCCGTCGTGAGTCGCAGGGATCGTTCTATCGTTCGCCTGACTGGCTCCCAGGGCGCATGACCGCCGTGACCACCTCCGAGAGGGCCGATGCCAAATGGCACGAAGGGGTGACCGATGACCGCGAGACCACGGGCTCTTTCCCGGCGCAACTTCGTGAAGGCCGGCGTCGTCGCTGTCGGCAGTGCGGTCGCGGCCGCCTGCCGAGGCAAGAAGGCCGTGGAACTGGTCGCGACACCCGTGGCGACACCTGCCGCCTCCCCGGCACCCACGATCACTCCCGGCACTCTGGCCGACGCAGTGCTCTACAACGGCAAGGTGGCCACGATGGACACCAACGACTCGACCGCGGAAGCGGTGGCGTTCAAGGACGGCCTGATCCTTCAGGTCGGGACGAGCAGCGACGTACGAAAGCTGGCCGGACCGAAGACGGAGTCCTTCGACCTGAAGGGAAGGAGGGTTACACCAGGCCTCATCGATACCCACAATCACCTCGCGGCGTGGGGGTTGGTGGGGACGGTGTACATCGACATCAACCCACCTGGCGTGCGGACAATCGTCGAGTTGCAGGCGAAGATTGCCGAAGCGGTCGCGAAGAAGCCCAAGGGCGAGTGGGTGATTGCCCAGGGGTTCATTTCGTTCGAGGGCAGAAACCCGGAGAAGAGGGATCTGGACCCGGTGTCGCCCGAACACCCGGTCATGCTCATCAACCAGGGTGGTCACATCGGAACCGTCAACAGCTACGCGCTCCGGCTGGTTGGGGTGACCGCGGAGACGAAGAACCCGCCCTACGGCATGTTCGGCCGCGACAGCAAGGGCGAACCGACCGGGGTCCTTTTCAATCACTCCACGATGGACCTGTTTCGTCGGCTGTGGCCGGCTTCGATGTCAAGCCCGGAGGCCTGGTCTGCTGCGGTCCTTGCGCCCCAACCCAAGTTCGCGGCCGTTGGTGTTACTACGTTCGGCGATGTGAACGCGCGGGGACTCGACCGGATGAAGGCCTACTTCGAGGCCGCGCGGAGCGGAAAGATGACGATCCGAGGGTATCTTCTCAATACCATCGAGTATTTCCGGGAGCTGGATGGGAGACCCGAAGCGATCAGGGCCATGGAGTACAAGGACGACTTCATGCGCTTTGGCGGATTCAAGTTCCTGGTCGATGGTTCTGTTTCGGTGATGTACACTCGCGAGCCGCACAAGGGCCCGGCCTGGAATCTCGCGACCTGGGATCCCCAGCAGCTCAAAGAGGCCGCAAAGACCCTGCACGCCCAGGGCTACCAGTGCGCGTTCCATGCGATCGGCGACGCCGCCGTGGACATGGCACTGGATGCGGTTGAGTACGCGATGAACGCGAGTCCCCGTCAGAATGCGCGCCACAGACTCGAACATGCGGGGCTCAACACGGACGGCGCGATCAAGCGAACGAAGGATCTGGGGGTGACCGTGTCGTGTCAGCCTCAGGCACTGAGGATCATGGGGGATGCCCTGCGCGACCAACTCGGCGAAGAGCGCGCGAGCCGCGTCTTCCCGACCCGCAGCTGGCTGGACGCAGGCGTCCCGGTGTGCATCAGCTCCGACACGCCGACGTTGCCGTGGTACAAGCCACAGGTCACGCTGGCGGGAGCGATCGCGCGGGTCACCGCGGACAACCGTGTCCTCGGACCGGGGCAGCGCATGACGATCCAGGAGGCCCTGCGCGCACACACGATCACCAGCGCCTACGCGCTCTTCCAGGAGAACGTGAAGGGCTCGATAGAGCCGGGGAAGATGGCGGATCTGACGGTTTGGTCTGAAGACCCGTATGCCCTGACGTGGGAGAAGCTATCGGCCGCGACGATAGACCTGACATTCGTGGGCGGTAGGGTCGCGCATCGGGCGTAGTGGCTGTCGTTCATCCGCACCGGTCTTCGTCGGAGGAACGGGATCGCAGGCCCACAGCCGTGTGACCTCCTGTCGTTCACACGCCGCTCGATTGTGCCACTTCCCGTCTGCGAGCCACGGTCCGTTTCTGGCTCGCGACCACGAACCCCGGTGTTGACGCCAAACCGACCGCTGGCCACAATCCGCCCGTGCTGGCGAAGGTATACAGCTGTGCGGTGATTGGCCTCGAAGGCGAACTGGTCGAAGTCGAAGTCGATATCACCAGGGCCGAGAACCCAACAACAACGGTAGTCGGACTTCCCGACACAGCGGTCCAGGAGTCGAGAGAGCGCGTGCGAGCGGCGATACGCAATAGCGGCCTAACCTGGCCGTTCAACTCGCGCATCATCGTCAATCTCGCCCCGGCGGACCTCCGCAAAGAGGGCCCGGCCTACGACCTGCCCATCGCCGTTGGGGTCCTCGCGGCGAGCGGCCAGATCGTGGGGAGGCTCGACGACGCTATGTTCGTTGGGGAGCTTTCCCTCGATGGCGACGTGCGGCCGATTCACGGTGTGCTGCCCATGGTCGCCCTGGCCAGGAAGCGTGGCATCGGGACGGCGTTTGTACCCGCTGCGAATGCGGCCGAGGCCGCGCTTGTCGCGGGGATCGACGCCATTCCGGTGGAGAGCCTTTCCAGCCTGGCGGGGCACATACTGGGGGCGGCTCCTCTTGCTCCTCAGGCGCCAGAGCTGAATGCGATTGCGACGCCCTTGTTCCAGGGAACGGACTTCGCAGATATCGTCGGCCAGGAGCATGTGAAGCGGGCGATCGAGGTGGCGGCCGCCGGGGGACACAACGTGATCATGCGCGGACCTCCCGGAAGCGGGAAGACGCTCCTGGCCCGGGCGGTGCCATCCATCCTGCCGGCGATGGACGTGGACGAAGCGCTCGAAGTGACGCGCATCTACAGCGTTGCCGGTCTCCTGCCACCGGGCGGTGGGCTCATTGGGGCGCGGCCGTTCCGTGCACCGCATCATACGATTTCGCATGCCGGGCTCGTCGGAGGCGGGACGACGCCCCGGCCGGGCGAGATCACCCTCTGCCACCGGGGCGTGCTCTTCCTGGATGAGCTACCGGAGTTTGGACCACAGGTCCTGGAGGTGCTCCGCCAGCCGATCGAGGATCGCGTGGTGACCATCAGCCGCGCCAAGATGTCGGTCACGTTTCCGGCGAACTTCGCCCTGATTGCCGCCATGAACCCCTGCCCCTGCGGCTACTACGGCGACTCCGTGCGCGATTGCACATGCCCGCCGCCGCTTGTCTCCCGCTATCAGCGGCGAATCTCTGGTCCGCTGCTTGACCGAATTGACCTCTTTGTCGACGTGCCGCGGGTAGCCTACGAGAAGCTGGCGTCGACCGCGAGGAGCGAGACGTCAGCGGCGGTGCGAGACCGGGTCAAGGCCGCTCGGGCGGTACAGCGAGAGCGCTTAGCCGACCACGCCGGCACCGCGCTGAACTCCGAGATGAATCCGTCGCAGGTGCGCCAATTCGCCCAACTCCGTCTTGGAGACGGCGCGCAGGAACTGCTCAAGCTCGCCGTCAACCAGCTCAGTCTCTCCGCCAGGGCATTTCACCGGGTGCTGAAGCTCGCCCGGACGATTGCCGATCTCGACCAGTGCGAGGGGATCGAAAGCAGACATCTCGCCGAGAGCATCCAGTACCGCGAGCGCGTCGACTGATGCCCGTTCGTGGACGAGACGCTACGATGGGGGCAGGCCCCCGTAGCTCAGCGGATAGAGTGTCGGCCTCCGGAGCCGAAGGCACAGGTTCGAGTCCTGTCGGGGGTACCAAGGCGCTGCGCACTGCTTCCGAGGGCGCAATCCCCAAGGCGCGACGAGGAGTGGCCCTTCCTCGGAGGCGAGACCTCGCTTGCACCGGCCGTTCGGCCTGCCCGCTCTCCTGGGTCCTGATGCGGTATTCGTGACGCGAGGCGGCCACCATCGCGTGGCAGAAGAGCACTTCGCACCCAAGGCCCTGGGCAAGCCATAGCGAGCGCGAGTTGAGTCCCCTGCGCCAAGAGAGCCGCCGCGAAAGCCAAACCTGCGAGATCGCGACGAGAGAAGGCGAACGGGCACCGGTGGAAGCGTCCGCGGCTGGACAGGAAGGGCCTCGACGCTAGTCAGGTCCGGCACGCAGCCCGCCCCGGTCGTAGGTCGTACGAAGTGGGCGGGCTACACGGCGGCCGATGGGGCAAGCCGACTCGCGGTAGTCATCTGCTCTTTCGCGTAGGGCCCGATCGTTTCGAATATGTTTACCCGGCTATCAAGGCGCTTCTGGAGCCCGCTCATCAGCCCGATCACACGAAAGATGAGGAGGATGTCTGGCGGGATGGCAGTGACCGGGTTGGCCTGGAGGATGCGGGCCAGCCGTTCGTTCACGTCTGGCATTACATCGGCGTCGGCATAGGGCTTGTTGTCCACGCCCCCTGATTCCAGGAACGACCTTCCCAACGCTACGAGTGTCTCCGGATCGTCGGTTTGTGTGCGGAAGCCGATGTCGCGGAAAGCGGAGACCATCTCACCCTCATCCTGCGAGAGGAGGCTCGTTGTCAGCCGGGCGTACGCCACCCGGAATTGGTCTGGCAGGTCCTTGGCCAGTCCGAAGTCGATGAAC
>CAZCDK010000133.1:0-7357 GCA_964497285.1 uncultured Anaerolineaceae bacterium
AGGTGCGCACCGTCATCAACCGCGAGTTCGCCGCAGCCTTCGAGAAGTACGACGTGATTGTGACGCCGACATCGCCCACCGTGGCCTTCCCCATCGGCGCGAAGACGGATGACCCCTACGCCATGTACCTCAACGACATCTACACGCTACCGAGTGCGGTCGCCGGCCTCCCGGCCCTCAGCCTTCCCTGCGGCCTCAGCGATGGCCTTCCCGTTGGCCTGCAGATCATCGGCAACTTCTTCGACGAAGGCCGTATCATCACCGCCGCCCACGCCTTCGAGCGCGCCTTCGGCTGGGCCAACCGCCTGCCAGAGCTGTAGGCGGCCGCCCGAAACTCAGAACGCCGCTCTTCTTCCGTGAAGCACGCCAAGTATCTCGGCGTGCTCCGCGCCAACCACGTAGACGATCCTGTACGGACCTTCGATGATCTCGCGGATTTCCAGCGCCTCGGCATGGGGCACCAGCGAGCCTGAACGCGGGAACGCTGCGATCTGCTTGGTGCGCGCCGTCAGCCGATCGACCGTCCGATCGGCATAACGCTTCGATGTCTGCGAAAGGAAGGCGTGAATCGCTGCCAGGTGCTCCTCCGCCGGTTGCGTCCAGAAAACCCGCTTGCCTGCCTACTCGGGCAACCCGTAGCCCTTCCGGACCGCTTCTACCGTGCGGCGTCGCCCTTCCTTGCTCGCCTTGAGCCCCGCCTCAATCGCCTGGATGACGTAGACCTGCTCCATCACGTCATCCCAGGTCGCATCCTCGGGCAACTCCTCCGCGATTCGCCTAACTTCCTGCTTGACAGCGCCCACTCTGGCTACTCCCCCGTCCCGATCTTACACGCTCCCATGACATACGGGTCATCGGCAACTTCTTCGACGAAGGCCACATCGTCACCGCCGCCCACGCCTTCGAACGCGCCTTTGGCTGGTCCAACCACCTCCCGGAGCTCTAGAGCACTTCTCTGCTTTCGGGAAGCACGCCAAGTATCTCGACGTCCTCCGAACCCACCGCAATGTATGCGGCACGCAGCCGATAGTCGGTCCCACCGGAGCACCTGATCAGGGCGTCGCTCCTGATGGCGTCTTACTCCATCCGTTCTGAACGCCAGCTCTGCGAACGTCTCCAGCACGATCTGCTGTCCAAATGGTTCCTGGGCCTGAACCTCACCGACCCGGCCTTCGACCGCTCGATCTTCTCCAAGAACCGCAAGCGGCCGCCGCGAAGCCTGGTGACGCAGCAGTGGGCTCGCGGGTAGCGTGCTTGCGCCTATTGAAGGTGGCCGGGGCCTGGCGGTTCGCCGCAGACGTTCCGGGCCCCATCGAGCACTTCTGGCAGCGCGGGGCCGGCCAAGAAGCGGATTGCCTCACCGAGGCTACCGGCTTCAACGATCTCCGGCGCGATCGCAATCTGCGAAAGACAGACTCCAACGCCTCGCGAATTCTCGGCCCGTTCAGCCTGGGCAATCCCGAAGCTCGAGCACGCTAACGCAGCAAAAGCGCCGAACACAACGAATCGTTGCGTAGGACTTATTAACACTGTCTGTTCTCCGTATATGCAAGTTCCTGCAGTTTGAGAGTTCGCTTCTCACATGTCAATACCGCACTGCGAGGTGCGTGCTGCTGCAGGAAGGAGAGCCAGAAGGGATCGTCCTCGGCGGCGCCGGGCATCTTCGCCCAGGACCTCGCGCTTGCCTTCAGCGTTCACTGGGAGTGGGAATCACTGTCGCCAACGCCACCTTCTTCTACCTTCTCAGCAGGACGTCGTGAGCCCGGTCAACACCCTGGCAGTGACATCCGCCCTCCGAGCTACCGCGCGCCCATGTGAACGAGTGGTTCCGCTGACCAGACAAGCCCACGTGAATCGTCGCCGGTCGGGCCTGAAACGAGCGATTCGCGCTTAACGCTATACTCACCGTTATGATGAGCAAGCTCCTCGCCGCAGCCTTCGTATTCGTCGCCTTGTTCGTCGCCTTTCGTGACCCGCGGATCGCGCTCGTCGCCTCCGCGGCGCCGGTCGCGCTTCTCGTCGCCCTCAGAACAACCCTCTCCCTTCGCCGCCACCGCCGCAGTCGCACCCTCGATGGCCTCCGGGAGATGACACCCGCCGCCTTCGAACGCACAGTCGGCGCCTGGTTCGCCCGCGACGGCTGGCTGGTCGAACACCGGGGCCGCAGCGGCGACCACGGCATCGACGTGCTCGCCTTCCACGGCGACGAGTTGATCACCGTCCAGTGCAAGCGCTACGCCGAGGGAACGGCCGTCACTCCCGCCCAACTGCGCGAACTCTACGGTGCCGCCGTCGCCGCCGGGGCCACTCGCGCGTTACTCGTCACCACCGGCCGCGTCTCCCGGGCGGCGCTCCAGTGGGCCGAACAGCTCCCCACAGCCCCGCCGCAGCTCGATGTGCTCGCTGGCCCCGATGTGGTGGAAATGGCGGCGGGCCGCCTGCACGTCGAACCACGATCCACGGCCAGGAAGCTCACCGCCTGATCCGGGTGGCGCTCCCTATTGACCTTAGGCAGCCGGGCCGAGAAATTCGACGTATGCAAGTGAACCCTCGCACCTTCGCACTGCAAACGGCTGCCGCGGCGGCGGCGCGTGCGCGCGAATAGGCTGGCGGTCGCAAGCAGGCTCAACGTCGAACCAGAAGGACCGCCAGTGGCGGTCCTTTTTTCAGGGCTGCCGGGTGGAGTGAACAGGAGCAAGCCATGACAGCCTCGGAAATCGACCCCGGACGTTTCGTCTCTAAGCGCGCCCGGTCCGTTCCCGCCAGCGGCATCCGCAAGTTTTTCGACTTGCTCAGCACGATCGAGGACGTGGTCTCCCTCGGAGTGGGCGAACCCGACTTCGTTACCCCCGAACCAATCCGCCGTGCCGCCATCGACAGCATCCTTCGTGGTGAGACGCACTACACCTCCAACTTCGGGCTGCTGGAGATTCGCGAGAAGCTCGCCGCTCACCTCGATCGCCGGTACGGCGTGGGCTACGACCCCCGAAGCGAGATCATCATCACCAGCGGCTCCAGCGAAGCCCTGGACATCCCCCTCCGCGCACTCCTCGATCCTGGCGACGAGGTTCTTTGTGCCGATCCGTCTTATGTCGCGTATATGCCCGCCACGGTCATGGCCGGAGCCACCTTCACTCCCGTGCCGACAACCGCTGCCAACGACTTCAGGCTGCTCGCCACCGACATCGAGGCGCGAATCACGGCCCGCACGAAAATGATCCTCGTCGGCTACCCCTCCAATCCCACCGGCGCCACCATGAGCCGCGATGACCTCGCCGCGATCGCCGCACTCGCGGCACGCCACGATCTCGCCGTCGTCAGCGACGAGATCTACGACCGCCTGACCTATGGCGAACCGCACACGTGTTTCCCCTCGCTGCCCGGCATGCACGAGCGAACCGTGCTGCTCGGCGGATTCAGCAAGGCCTACGCCATGACCGGTTGGCGCCTGGGCTGGGTCTGCGCCCCCACCCACATCGCCGAGGCCATCATGAAGGTGCACCAGTACGTCATGATGTCCGCTCCGACCGTAGCCCAATACGCCGGCATCGCCGCCCTTGACCACGGTGAGCCAGCCGTGACCGAAATGGTGGCCGAATACGATCGCCGCCGCCGCCTGATCGTCGGCGGGTTCAGGGCCATCGGCCTCCCGACATTCGAACCCCGCGGCGCGTTCTACGCCTTTCCGGACATCACCGTCACCGGTCTCGACAGCGCCATGTTCAGCGAACAGCTCCTCGCCGAGGAGCATGTCGCGGTCGTTCCCGGCAGCGCGTTCGGCGCTTCCGGCGAAGGTCACGTTCGCGCCTGTTACGCCACCAGCTACGAGCAAGTCGAGCGGGCCTTGGAGCGCATCGCCCGCTTCGTCCAGCGCCGGCAATAGCCGGTCCCGGCTGCAGCTCGCTCGCCGCGGATCGGACCTCACCCAGACCGCCTGGATCATTGGACTGCGCCAACAGGACGCGAGCCTTCTGCTCTCTCATCCCACCCACAGATTCGGGGGACCTTAGCACTCTTGACAGGTGAGTGCCAAGGTCCGGACAATCACTCGTGTAGCCTCGCGGCGGCTATGCTCCGCAGCGCGCGAGATCCCGTCTTCGAGATTGTCATGCCCACATACGAATACCATTGCCCACAGTGCAAGGCGACGTACGACCTGCAACAGGGGTTCTCTGCGGAGACGACGCACCCCTGCGCTGAGTGTGGGAAGGGCACTGCGAAACGAGTGCTGCACGCACCTCGGGTCGTGTTCAAGGGCAGCGGTTTCTACGCCACCGATGGCAAGAGCCGATCAACCGCAGTGACGGAAAGCTCCACTCCCGCGGTTCCCAACACAGAACCGGCGACGAAGAGCGACTCAGGATCCAGCAGCGCAAGCCCGGAGGCTGCTGCGGCCTCCTGAATTCGAGCCAGACTCGCGTTCGAATTCGAATGAGCCGTCGACTGCGCTGTACCGGCGGATCCCACTCCCCTATAGTGCTCGGAGATGGCTGACGCACTCCGAGATCACTCCCAGGCGCGGAGCGGCGACGCAACGCGCCTCCGGATCCTGAACGCGGCCGCAGCGCTCTTCGCCGAACGCGGTTTCGAAGCAACCACCGTCCGTGCCATTGCCTTTCGCGCTGGCGTAACCGACGGCGCTCTCTACTACCACTTCGAATCCAAGCGCGAGATCCTCAACGCCCTCTGGGACACCGCCCGCGACATCGGCAGGCCGTCGGCCGTCGAGCATGCCCGGTCGCGGCAGGATCTCGCAAGCCAGGCGGAGCAGCGATTCGACGCCTGGGTGGACAACGTCGCCCTCCTGCGCGTCCTGTTTCAGCAGTCCCTCGAAGGCGACGAACTCGCCATCGAGTTTCGCCAGGCTGTGCTGGACACGTACAACGCCGTCATGATTCCGGCCCTACGGGCCATCTACGGCGAAATCGCGCCGCTCGTTGCAGAAGCGCAGATTCACACGATCACGGGCCTCGTGGTCGAGACGATGCTCCGCTATGGCTCAGCGTTCCGCGATGTCACAGATCAGCCAGCGTTCCGAAACCGCTTGCGCCGTCTCATCGATCAGGCCCTGCCGCTGCCGGCCACCGCCTCGCAGGCATGACAGGCTCCAACATGCCTGCGCATTTCATCGCACATGCCGGCAGTCCCCCGGCGAAAACCGCAGCCCGGTCTCCCGGAGAACGTGCATTCCGTGGAAAGCCAACAACGCGGACGCGCATCCTTGACGTCGCCCGCAGGCTCTTCGGCCAACAGGGGTTCACAGCCACGACGGTCAGGGACATCGCCCGGCACTGTGGCATCACCGACGGAGCGCTCTACTACTACTTCCGCTCCAAGCGGGAGATCCTCGACGCCCTCTGGGGAAGCCCGTGGACCCGCGATCTCCCAGTGCCAGCATCGAGGACGACGGTCGTCAGCGAGACCCTGGACAACCTCGTCGACGAGCTGCTCGATGGCGTCACCGCGCAAGAGGCGCTTCTACGCGTCATGCTGCGCCAGGCGCTGTCCGGGGATCCGACGGCCCTGGCACTTCGGAATCAGACAACGGCGGAATTCGAGGACTACGTCTTCCGTCGATTCCACTCATTCTGCGACGAGGACAGAGCACGCGAACTTGCCGACTCGTTCGCCTTGCTTTTCCTCGGTATCTTCCACAATCACCAGATAGAACTCGGCGAGCGCTTCGGCGAGACCCTTCGCACTCCGGACTTCCATCGGCACGTCAAGACCCTCGTTCGGCTGGTGATACCGGCAACCGAACTGGAGACCGCCGATCCCGCCGCCCCGTGCGCGCCGTAGTCCAGCGGGTCGCCAGAGCCTCCGTCACCTCCGATGGGCAGGTTGTCGGCGCCATCGAGCGGGGGTTTCTGGTCCTTCTGGGAGTGGCGGTTTCCGATACCGGCGGAATGGCGACCAGACTCGCAGCGAAGGTGGCGGGCCTCAGGCTGTTCGAAGACGGCGCGGGGAAGATGAACCTCCCGCTGACGGAAGTCGGCGGTGCGGTGCTCTGCGTGAGCCAGTTCACGCTTCTCGGCAATCTACGCAGGGGCCTTCGCCCATCGTTCGATGCCGCCGCCCGCCCGGAAGCGGCACGGCCCCTCTACGACGAGTTCTGCGATGCGATCGAGCGTGCGGGATTGCGTTGCGAACGTGGCGCATTCGGCAAGCACATGGACGTCGAGCTCGTGAACGAAGGGCCCGTCACCGTGATCATGGACACGACCGACCTCGATCGGCCGCGCCGGGCTTGACCGCAACCCCTCGCTGACCGCAACGTTCGAAGCCACACACCAACCCTGAGGATCCACCGCCGATGCGGATGAGCAGACTGCTCCTCAAGACCCTGCGCGAGCCGCCCGCCGATGCAGAGCTGGCCGGCCACCGCCTTCTCCTCCGTGCCGGGCTCGTCCTGCCTCTCGCGGCAGGCCTGTATTCGTTCACACCCATTGGATGGCGTGTCATCAAGCGTATCGAGCAGATCATCCGGGAGGAGATGGACGCCAGCGGCGCCCAGGAAGTCCATCTTCCGGCGCTTCACCCCATCGAACTGTGGGAGCAGAGTGGCCGCGCTGAGACCATGGGGCAGACGCTCTTTCGACTCACGGATCGCAAGGAACGTGGGTTCGCGCTCGGGCCAACCCACGAAGAAGTGGTCAGCGTCCTTGCCTCGCGCACCATCCAGAGCTATCGCGACCTGCCCGTCACGGTCTACCAGATCCAAACGAAGTTCCGCGACGAACAAAGGCCCCGAGGAGGTCTCATCCGGTTGCGGGAGTTCACCATGAAGGATGCCTACAGCTTCGACGCCGGGTGGAACGGCCTCGACCATTCCTATCAGCTTGCCTTCGATGCATACGTGCGCATCTTCGCCCGTGCCGGCGTGCCGGTCATCCCCGTCGCGGCCGACTCCGGCGCGATCGGCGGCAAGGACAGCCAGGAATTCATCTTCCTTTCCGACGACGGTGAAGACGAGGTGCTTCTCTGCCCCGGTTGCGGCTACGCGGCGAATTCTGAGAAGGCCGAGTTTCGCAGAGCCCTCCCAATCGCCGGCGTGCCCGAACCTCTCCAGAGAATCGCCACCCCCGGCCAGACGACGATCGCGGACCTCGCCTCGTTCCTGGGCATCGAGGCTCGCCAGACCTGCAAGGCCGTCTTCTACGTCGCCGTCTATCCCGACCGGGAGGAACCCGTCTTCGTGGCCGTCCGCGGCGACATGGACGTGAACGAGAGCAAGCTCCGCCGCGCGCTGGGCGACGGTGAAATCGGAGCCCTTCGGGCCGCCATCGAATATGGGTTTTTCAGGGTAGTGAACCGCATTCAACCCGTCGAGCGCGTCCAGCTTGCCGTCCACATTGCC
>CAZCDK010000133.1:7367-7990 GCA_964497285.1 uncultured Anaerolineaceae bacterium
GGTCGCAAGCGGGGGCGATCTGGAGGTCAACGACACCAAGTTGAAGAACGGCCGCAGGGCGAGCGAAGTCGAGCCCATGGACGACGCGTTCGTTCAGGCATCGGGCCTGGTCGCTGGGGCCGCGTCCGCAATCGGCCTCCGGGGAATGCGAATCGTCGCCGACCCGAGCGCCGTCGAAGCCCCCAACCTCGTCGCGGGCGCGAACGAACCAGACGCCCATTTCTTGAACGTGAACCACGGGCGCGACTGGACCGCGGACATTGTCGCCGAGATCGCGCTCGCCCGGCGCGGCGACGCCTGCGCTCGCTGCGGGACAGCCCTGGAAACGCGCCGCGGCATTGAAATGGGCCATGTCTTTAAGCTCGGAACCATGTACTCCGAAGCCATGGATGTCCGCTTCCTTGATGAGAACGGCGAGCGCCAGCCTGTCGTGATGGGCTGCTACGGAATCGGCCTCGAGCGCATGCTGGCGGCCATCATCGAATCCAACCACGACTCAGACGGGATCATATGGCCGTCGGCGGTGGCGCCCTATGACGTTCACGTGATCGCCCTCAATCTCGACCAGGCCCCCGTGGCCGAGGCCCTGGCGGCCGTGGAGTCGGCCATCTCTGCCTCGCGGC
>CAZCDK010000134.1:0-425 GCA_964497285.1 uncultured Anaerolineaceae bacterium
CCATTCGAGCGCGGCGTAGGCGCCGGCGCCGGCTGCGACCAGGTCTTCGAGGTGGCCCGCGAGGGTCGTGCCGTCAGCGTCGAGGACGTGGCGGGCGGTGTAGTACACCTTCGCGCCTGAGCCATCGGGGGCAGCCGAGGTGTGCAGGGTGAGCGTGCCGGCCCAGGCGGTGAAGCCGGTGTACGCGGGCGGGAACTCATCGACGGGGTACTCAACCGCTTCGACCTCGATCAGGCCCTCAAGCGATTCGAGCGAGAGGTCGCGGCTGCCGGGCGTGGTTTCGCACGCAGCCGACTGTTCCAACGGGATGGCGCGGCTGACGTCGTCGAGGGCGCGCACGATGTGGCGGTCGAGATCGGCGTCGCTCCAGCGATAGGCGCCGGAGTCGGTGTAGTGCAGGTCTCTGCGAACGCCTCTATTCAGAA
>CAZCDK010000134.1:435-7915 GCA_964497285.1 uncultured Anaerolineaceae bacterium
TCGGTGTCGTGCAGGTCTTTGCGGACGCGGCTGCGGATGTCAGCGAGCGTGGTCATGCGGCGATGCTGGCAGACAGCCGCGGGAGGTCCAAGGGACGGGTGTCACCCGAAGGAGGCGCATAGGCGTCTGACGGCGAAATCGACGGCGACCGGCCGGCATCCCCGAGATCGCGGGTCTCGGAATCTGCCGGGGCATCCGCAGGCGTACCACTCAAAGTGGTCAAAGTGATAGGTTCGGCAGGCGGCCGCGCGTGGGAGCACCGGGCCCTGGCGGTTCTCCCCTCCCGGTCTCCCACGGGTGTAGATTCACGCGTGATCGGGGGTTGAAATGAAGCGACTGCTGGTGATTGGCGGGTGCGCGGTCCTCTTCCTCACGGCCTGTGGCGGTGATGCAGGTGGCGACAACAGCCTCAGCTCATCCGAAACGGGCGGCGGCGAAGCCGCGTTGCCGGCCCCGGCGTCAGCGGACAAGGCGGCGAGTTCGCAGCCCAACACGCAGCAGGACGAGACGCGGAAGATCATTGTCAACAGCACGATGCAACTGGAGGTGGAGGACCTCCGCAGCGCCTACCTCAATGCAGGGCAACTGGTACGGACGCTCGGGGGATTCGTGGCCGACTCGAACATCGCTGACACGAGCGACGATGACAGCACCGCGAGCATGCGCCTTCGGGTGCCTGCATCCCGTCACGACGAACTGGTGGTGGCACTGCGCGCACTCGGTGGTGGCCGAGTACTCAAGGAGAGCACGACCGCCCGGGAAGTGACGGCACAGTACACCGACCTGCAGAGCAGGCTGCGAAACTACCAGCGCTCGGAGGCGCAGTACCAGGATCTGCTGAAGCAGGCGAAGACGGTGGAGGAGATCCTGAATGTCCAGTCGAGGCTGGATTCCGTGCGTGGACAGATCGAGCAATCCCAGGGCCAGCTGAATCTCTACGACAACCAGATCGACTTCGCGACGGTTTCGCTCACTCTCAGCGTGCCGGGGACCCCGGCCAGCGAGGGGATACCCGGCCCGGGAGAGGTGTTCACCGATTCGTGGGACTCAGCGGTGATTGCCGCGCGGGTGATCCTGAACCTGGTCGTGATGGTGTTTGTGGCAGCCATCTGGCTCGCGATCCCGGGGTTGCTCCTGTTCGCCGGGATCAGGTTTACGGAGCGCCGGCGCGTGAAGCCGGGAACGGCCGGGCCATCAGAGCCGCCGGGGCCTGAGTGACCGAGGGCCGGCCTGTCTTCCCGGAACCGGGCTTCTGCTCCCGGCCCTGACGCGCGTGACGGGCCCCAGGTTCGGCACGCTGAGGCCCTTTCGGCCGAGGCTTGAGACTGGCGATGTCCGGACATGGAGGATGGCCGCGAACCTGAGAATCGCGGCCATCCTCATCGCCCGTTTGGCGCCGTCCAGTGTTCCGGCAGGCTACCGGGTCGCTGTCACGCTGATGTCATCGAACTGAGCATGGGAGTCCTCGGCGTAGAACCCGATGGCGCCCGACAGGTACGGACGTTCGGTGTCGACGAAGGTCGCCATGAGGGCGCCGTCGATCCAGACGGAGATGGCGTTGCCCACCTGGCGGACGCGAATCGCGTACCACGGCCCGACAGGGAACGTGCGGCTTGAAGTGGTGACCAGGAAGCGTTGTGCTCCGGGGTAGGCCGGGTCTTCCTTGCCGAGCTCGAAGCCGTTGGTCTTGGGCACTATGTAGTAGAAGTGCGTGTTGTCCGTGAAGTGCCAGAGGAGCCAGGCGGTTTCCCAGGGGTTGGCGGCACTGCCGGATCGCGACTGGCTCGCGGTCCGGACGCGGACGGTCATGTCGAAGTCGCCGAATCCCTGGTTGCTGGTAACGAGGGCGGAGTGAGTTTCGCCGGGAGACGTGGCCGCCTTCGGCGCGAGCCCGAGGGTATGGCCACCCGCATCTTCGATTCCGACGGAGCCGTAGCCATTGAACCGGGATTGCCAGGCCCCATGGACAGATCCATCGGCCCAGGCGGATCCGAGGGGCAGGGCCTGGAAGTCCTCGCGGAACGTGCCGGGAAGAGTGATGGGCCCGGCATCGATGCCCGCGGGGGGGCTAGCCGCAGTGGTTGGGGCCGCCGTGGGGGTAGCCGGGGCGACGGTCGGCGCCAGCGTGGGGGTCTTCGCCGGTTGGGATGCGGTGGGCGAGGGCGCAACCGGCGAGGGCGTCGCCGTCGGCGAGGTTGCCGCCGGAGAAGGAGTACTTGCCGGCGAGGGACTGGCCGGGGCGCCTGAGACGGTCGCGGACATCAGGAACACAGGGTCGGCCACGCCCTGCTGGTAGGCGGCCTTGGCGGCGAGCGACGAGTCGATGCGGAGGTTCGAGACGGACCCATCGTCGTTCCGCCACCGCTCGTGCCAGTAGCTGATGGCCTTGATGCGCGAGTAGCGCCCGCCACGGAGAGCAGCCAGGGCATCACGAATCCAGGCTGCCTTGTCGCGGCCGGGCACGCCCTCGGTGACGCCGAACTCGAGCAGGGCGATGGGCTTCGCCGGCGAGATCGCCGCCAGTTCGGCATAGGCTGAATCAAGCACGGCGGTGAAGGTCTGCCAGTCTTCGCCCGGCGCCTGAGCGCCGTAGACGCTCACCCCAATCCAGTCGATGTAGTCGTCTCCGGGGTAGTAGGCGGCCATCTTGTTCCACTGCGTCTCCGGGGAGGGTTGAGCATCGACGTGGAACACCCAGGTGATGTTGTTCGCGCCCTGAGCGCGGAAGATGTCGATGATGTGGCGATAGGTGGCCTGGAAGAGAGCGGGGCCGGCAGCGCCGCCGTTCCACCGGCCATTCCAGGGAAACCAGTCGCCATTGACTTCGGTGCCGAATTCAACCATCAACGGCTGGCGCGTGTCGCGGGCGTCGCGGGCCCATTGCGCGAGGTCGGCATCGAACCGGCCGCCGAGGATGTTCTGGAGCGTGAACACGGGATCCGGGCCACCTTCATTCCAGGTGCTGCGCGGCATCATGCGGATGAAGGGGATGCTCCCGCTGGCCTGGATTGTCTGCACGCTCGTGCGCGGGAACTTGATACCGTCCATCCAGTTCTGGGAGAAATAGGCCCAGGCCATGCGCTTGCCCGCGATCGCGTTGAATGCGGTGATCCGGGCGGCCGAGACGCGGTCCTCCGAGCCGCCGAAGTCGGGAAAAGCGGCGTGATAGATCCCGGACGGCGGAGCGAGCACCTTCTGCGGGTCGGCCCCGGCGGCCGTGCCATCCCCGGACCCGAACCCAATCGCGGTTGCGACCGTGCAGACCACCGCGAACAACCCGATGAACGAACGAACCTTCCGGCTCATATGACCTTCCTCGCTGGATCGGAATCCACCGTTAGATTCGACCGCGAGGAATGGGGCGCGAGGCTCGGCGAGGCCGCGCGCCCTGTTGTGTCACCGCGAAGTACCGGCGCCGCAACCGGAGGCTGCTATTCCTTAACAAGACCGGCGGTGCTGCGGGCGTTCCTGCGCCCGGCGTGGCCGACTCAGGGCGTCGGCGGTTGCTGGATGGAAGCGCGGGTGGCAGCCATCAACGTCGATCGCTGCCCGTTTCCCCACGGGCGCATGTCACAGGCAAGTGCACGGCGGTGGCCGATATGATTCCTGTCATAGACGGCGTATGTTTCCGGTTCTAGGAATGGGGCACGCCGGAAGACCGGAGCGACAGGGACTGGCCGCCAACGGGGCGACAACTCGAAGGGGAGCAACTACGTGAAAGAGAACAACTACTGGCTCCGCACCACCTCGCAGCGCCTCAGCCGGCGCCGTCTCATGGGAGGAGCCGCGGCGGCGGGCGTTGGCGCCACGGCCCTCGGACTGGTGGGTTGTGGTGGCGACAGCGGCAGCAAGGTCGCCGTCGACGCCACATCGACACCGACAGCGGCAGTCGCAGCCACCAAAGCTCCCAAGAAGGGCGGCATCTGGAACTCGGGTGCCACGGGCACGATCTCGGGTTTTGCCCCCTTCAGCAACAACTACAACGGCGTGTTCGCCAACGCCCGGACCTACAACTACCTCATCGTCAAGAACCTGTTCGCCCCCGACGTGGGCATCCTGTACGACCTTGCGAGCGCACACAAGGTGCAGGCTGACGGGGTAACCTGGACGCTCACCCTCCGCCCGGACGTGAAGATCGGCCCGAACAAGGCCGGGGTCCCGGAGCGAGCGCTGGACGCCGAGGACGTCAAGGCCAGCTTCGACTACATCGGCAACAAGGCGACTGGCGCGAACGCGTTCCAGCCATTCAACGACTACTTCGAAAAGTGGGACGCACCCGACAGGCAGACGGTGCGACTGATCACGAAGAAGCCGTATGCCTTTACCGAGGACGTGGTCGCCCACCATGTCTATTGTCCAATCGTGCCAAAGGAACTGGTCACGAAGGGCACGGACGCGCTGAAGACCGACATCGCGGGCGGTGGCGCCTGGGTCGTGAAGGAGGCGACAGAAGGTCAGTTGATCCGCCTCGAACCCAACCCCAACTACTGGGACAAGGGCAAGCCCTACCTCGATGCCCGCGTGTCCAAGCAGTTCGCCGACCAGGTCACCTGGCGGACCGCCTTCCAGGCAGGACAGATCGATTCCTACGCGCCCCCGAACGCGGACGAGGCGGCCGAACTGGTGAAGGCCGAAAAGGGCGTCATTCGCAACTCGAACCCGAGCCTGAACTACCTGTCGTTTTGGATGAACCTGAAGCAGAAGCCGTGGTCCGATGCTCGCGTACGCCGCGCCGTGAACATGGCCACCAACCGGCAGGAGTACATCGACATCATCGGCAAAGGAGTCGGCGAGCCGATCGGCCCCATCACCTACGCCTACAAGTCCGAGGCGCTTCCGAAGGACGAACTGGCAAAGCTCCAGCCCTTCGACTCCGCGGGCGCGAAAAAGCTTTTCCGGGAAGCAGGTATCACCGAATTCAAGTTCCAGCACCCCACGTCCAGTGTGACCGTGGACTACGTGACCATCTTCGTTCGCCAGATGCGGGACGCCGGGGTCACGGCGAAGCCGGAGCCGCTGGATGCGGGCACATGGTATGGCCAGTACGCGGCCTCGGCCCTCACAGCCAGCCTGTCGCTCAACCAGCAGTACGTCACGCCCGACCTGGCGCTGGGTTGGTACCGGACCAACGGCATCACCGGTAACAACCGGTTTGACACCGGGTTTTCGGACCCCGAGGTGGACGCGGCCCTCGACAAGGCGTCATCCACAATCGATGCAAAGGCGCGAGCGACGGCGTACCAGGATGTGCAGAGGTTGCTCTACAAGAAGGATCTGCCGTTCTTCAACTTCTTCGGGGCGAGGGCCGAAGCAGTCCACCGGCCATTCATCATGAACTACCCCACCGCCGGTGCCGCCAACGTCGATGCCCATATCGAGAAGAACGCCTGGATCGACAAGGCTTAGCGCCACGATCGAGAGGGGACCGATTCCGGCCCTCTCCTGGCGGGTGGAGAACGAATGACTCGCTACGTCGTGCGGCGGATTGCGCTCGCGGCCCTCATCCTGTGGGTCGTGTCCGTTGCTGTCTTCTTGCTCCTCCGGGTCTTCGGCCCTGACCCCGTCGTCATCCAGCAAGGGATGAACGCCACACCGGAGCGGATCGCGCAGGTTCACAAGGATCTACACCTCGATGAGCCCTACCATCAGCAGTACGCGCGGTGGCTGGGGGGGATGCTCAGGGGAGATCTCGGCCACTCGGGCATTTCGGGGCGAGCGGTGGTGGACGAGTTCATGGAACGCGTCCCCGTGTCCTTCCAATTGATGCTGATGACGGTGACCTGGACGATCCTTGTGGGCATTCCCTTCGGCGTCATTTCGGCCGTCAGGCGGAACTCGCCGCCGGACTACATCGTGCGGGTGTTCGCCGTTTTCGGCCTGTCGGTTCCAGCCTTCTGGGTCGCCACGCTTGTGCTCATGGTCCCGGCGCAGAACTGGGGCTATGCGCCACCGTTGAACGAGACAACGAGCATCTTCCGCGAGCCCTGGGCCAACATCCGTCAGCTGGGCCCGCCGTCGCTTGTGCTCGCCCTGGGATCGACGGCATCGATAATGCGCCTGACGCGTTCGCAGCTGTTGGAAGTGCTGCGCGCCGACTACGTGCGGACGGCACGCGCCAAGGGCCTGAATGAGCGGGTGGTGGTGATCCGGCACGCTCTCCGGAATTCGCTGGTGCCGGTCGTGACCGTGCTTGGGTTGCAGGTCAGCGGCCTCCTTGGCGGGTCTGTGATCATCGAGACGATCTTCAACCTGCGCGGCCTTGGCCAGTACATCTACGTGGCAATCCTCCAGAAGGACTTCGCTGTGGCGCAGTCGTTGGTCATGTTCACGGCGACGGCGGCGGTGCTTTCAACCCTCACGATCGATCTGCTCTACGTCTTCCTCGACCCGCGGATCCGGTACAGCTGATGGAGATCGGACCGGGCTCGGCGCTGGCACAAGGCTGGAGTACTGCCCATGTCTGACGCAGGACAACTCCGAGTGGCCCAGGACGCGGAATCGCAGTTCCAGATCTTCGCCCGGCCGGGTCGGGCGATCGCGTTCGCCCGGACCGTCCGCGCCAATCCGCTCGGAGCGGTCGGGGGCGGCATCGTGCTGCTTATGGTGCTGATCGCGCTGTTCGCGCCGCTCATCGCTCGCTACGGGATGGGCGACTATGCGGGCATCCCGGGGCACGGGCCCTCGGCGCACAACTGGTTCGGGACGGACAAGTTCGGCCGGGACATCTTCAGCCGGGTGATCTATGGCGCCCGCATCTCGTTCCAGGTCGGTCTGCTCTCGGTGATGCTCGGCGTGGTGACGGGCCTGATCATCGGCTCAGTTTCGGGCTACCTGGGCGGCTGGATCGACACGGCGGTTCAGCGCTTTGTCGACGCCGCGATCGCGTTCCCGCAGCTCATCCTGCTCCTCATCATCGTCCGGACGCTCGGGCCGTCGATGAGGAACGTCATCATCGTGATCGCGATCGCCATCATCCCGAGCACGACGCGCATCATTCGTGGCGCAGCGCTAACGGAAAAGAACCAGCTCTACGTGGAGGCCGCCCGCGCGATCGGCGCTTCCGACTTCCGCATTGTGCTCCGCCACGTGATCCCGAACGTCGTCCCGGTCGCCATCGTGATCGCGACGACGCTCCTCGGGGCCGCCATCCTCGCCGAGTCGTCGCTCTCGTTCCTGGGCCTGGGCATCCCGCCCCCGAACCCGTCCTGGGGCGTCGACATAAACATCTCGCGGAACAGCTACCCGATCAACATCTGGGCGGCGCTGTTCCCCGGGATCGCCATCAGCCTGACGGTGCTGGGATTCAATTTCCTCGGCGACACCCTCCGCGACATCCTCGACCCGCGCCTTCGCGGCGCGCGGTAGTCCCGGCATCGGCGACAGGTTCGCGGGCCTGCCTGCGAAGCGCGCTGACAAGAGCGCTAGACTGCGGGGCGCACGCGAACGTGTCGCGCGACTGCCCGCAACGGAGGAACGATCA
>CAZCDK010000135.1:0-7567 GCA_964497285.1 uncultured Anaerolineaceae bacterium
AGTGCATGCACCCCTCCGAAAACACCAGGATTGCGCCGCAGTCGGGGCAGCCGACGCCACTCGGGACCTGGTCGTCGTGGTGTGCGGAGTACATGTCGACGCCGGTCGACGGCGCCACCTGATCCGCGGGGATGAGCGTCGGCTGCACGGCGGCATGGGAATCATCGAACTTGAGTTCCAGCCAGCGGAAGACGTAGTCGACGATGCTGGTCGAGATGGGGATCTGCCTGTTGCTGGTCGGGCCGCTTGGTTCAAAGCGGGTGTTCTTGAGCTTACTGGCGAGCTCGCTGATGGGGACGCCGTACTGGAGGGCGTAGCTGGTGAGCATGGCGACGGTGTCCATGAGCCCGCTGACAGTCGAGCCTTGCTTGTTGACGTTGATGAAGACTTCGCCTGGTGTGCCGTCGTCGAACATGCCGACGGTCATGTAGCCTTCCTGCTCGCCCACGCGGAACTTGTGGGTGATGGCGTGGCGCTCATCGGGGAGCTTGCGGCGCACAGGCCCGGCATGTTGCTGGAGCAGCGCCTGGGCGGCTTCGACGGCCTTCTCGCCCTCGCTCTTGTCGAGGTGCTTGAGGACCTGCAGGTCTCGCGAGCCGTCGCGGTAGATGGTGATGCCCTTGCATCCGGCCCGGTAGGCGAGCTGGTAGGCAAGGCGCACGTCATCGATCGTCGCGGTTCCGCTGAAGTTGATCGTCTTGGAGACGGCGTTGTCGGTGCCTTCCTGGAAGGCGGCCTGCATGCGCACATGCCACTCGGGGGCAATGTCGTGGGCGGTGACGAAGACGCCCTTGACCCACGCTGGCACGTCCTGGCGCTCGGCCAGGTGGCCGCCCTCGGCGAGGAAGCGGATGAGTTCTTCGCTGTGGAAACCGCCGGTCCGGGCGGCTTCCTCGAAGGCGCCGTTCACTTCGAAGAGCTCGGTTCGCCGGGAAGGGTCGTCCTTGTCGAGATAGTGAGAGCGCACGAAGGCGAGCGCGAAGATGGGCTCGATGCCGCTGGAGCAGTCGGCGATGATGCTGAGGGTGCCTGTGGGCGCGATGGTGGTGCGGGTCGAGTTGCGCATTGGTCGGGGGCCTTCGGCGCCACCTGGACCGTAGATTGAATCGGGCCAATCGGGGAAGTTTCCGCGCACGGCGGCCAGTTGCTGCGAGGCGGCGTCCGCTTCCTGTTGGATGAAGCCCATGACCTTGCGCGCGAGTTCCAGGGCTTCCTCCGAGTTGTAGGGGATGCGGAGGTCGACCAGCATGTCGGCCCAGCCCATCACGCCCAGCCCGATCCGGCGGATGGCGTGCGATGTCTCCGCGATCTCGGGGATAGGGTAGGCATTCATCTCGATGACGTTGTCGAGGAAGTGCACGGTCTGGCGGACCGCGGTGGCCAGCCTCGGCCAGTCCACATCGCGCCCACGGGTTTGGCCCGTCGTGAAACGATGGAGGTTGATGGAGCCGAGGTTGCAGGAGTCAAATGGGTAGAGCGGTTGTTCTCCGCAGGGGTTGGTAGATTCGATTGGGCCGCGCTTCGGCACCGGGTTGGCGCGGCCTTCGTTGATGCGGTCGATGAAGATGACGCCGGGGTCGCCGTTCTTCCAGGCGTTGGCGACCATCTTCTCCCAGACCTCGCGAGCGTTCCGCTGGCCGACGACCTCGCCGGACTTGGGGTTGATGAGGTTGTAGTCCGCGCCCTTTTCGACCGCCGACATGAAGGCGTCGGTGACGGCCACGCTGATGTTGAAGTTGGTCAGCGTGGTCATGTCGGCCTTCATCTCGATGAAGAAGTCGATGTCGGGATGGTCGACGCGAAGGATGCCCATGTTCGCGCCGCGGCGCGTGCCGCCCTGCTTGATAGCCTCGGTTGCGGCGTCGAAGACTTTCATGAATGAGACCGGACCGCTGGCGACGCCCATGGTGGATTGGACGCGGTCGTTGGCGGGGCGCAGACGGGAGAACGCGAACCCGGTGCCGCCGCCGGACTTGTGGATGATGGCCGTGTTCCGGATGGTTTCGAAGATCCCATCGATGGAATCGGGGACGGGCAACACGAAGCACGCGGAAAGCTGCTGGAGCTCGCGACCGGCATTCACGAGGGTCGGCGAGTTCGGAAGGAAGTCAAGCGACGCCATCAGCCGGTGGAAGAGTCGCTCGGCGGCGGCGCGATCGGTCTCGGTTCCGCCGAAGCGGAGCTCTGCCAGCGAGAGGTTGTGCGCGACGCGGCGGAAGCACTCGTCGGGCGTCTCAATGGCGTCGCCGTTGTCGTTGCGTCGCACGATGCGGCGCTCCATCACAACGAGGGCATTGCCGGAGAGCGGGGAAGGCTCCCAGCGATCGGCGCTAGTGTCGGACTCCCAGTTCGTGGTGCTCACCATAGTTGCCTCCGCCGTGATTGGCCCGTGGATTGGGAATGATAGCGAACAAACGTTCGAAGTGCTATGTCTCCGGGTGCGAGGACTCCCCTGCCGCCACCGGAATACGGACTTCGTCGCTTCGCTTGAGCAATGGTCCGGGGCCGTGCCCACGAACGGCGGCAAGGCCGCGCCCACCGGCCGCACGCAGCGCCTCGCCATCGCGGTAGTGGGCCACGAGGGGGAGAGCGGCGGCAATCGCGCCCTGGTCTTCGACAAGCCGGACCAGTTCCGCCGGCCGGAAGTCGCGGACGGCGAGCAGGTAGGCCTTTTCGGAAAGAAGGAGCCCGGCGATATCGGCTTCGCCCGCCGGTGTGCTGCGGATTGCGCCACCGAGCCCCAACGCGTGCAACTCCCAGATCCTCATCCCCATGACATCTCTACCCCACTGACGCGGCGAAATGCCGGCTGTCGACGTCCTGCAGGATCCGCGCTCGCGAAGGGCGGTCATCGGTGTTCGCGAGGAGGGGGAGTTGCAGGGAGCGTTCCTCCGCTGAGGGCACACGCCCCTGCTCGAGGGCGTCGAGGGCTTCCTTGAGCGAGGCGATGTCGGTGAACGAACGGTACACGGACGCGAAGCGGATGTAGGCGATGTGGTCGAGTTCCCGGAGGGCGTCCATCGCAAGCTCTCCCACGGTTCCCGATGGCACCTCCTGCCGTCCGTCGGCGGCTACGCGACTCTCGATTTCCGCAACGATGGATTCCAGTTCGGCGACCGATATGCTGCGTTTCTCACAGGCTTTGCGAAGGCCGGTGAGGAGCTTCTCGCGATTGAAATCCTCGCGCCGGCCGTCCTTCTTGATAATCTGCACGGTCGAGAAGGGGATGGTCTCGAGAGTTGTGAAGCGCTCGCCGCAGCTGATGCATTCCCGGCGCCGGCGGATGCCGTCATCGGTCGCCCGGCTATCGGTTACCTTCGAGTCGCGAAAGTGGCAATGGGGGCAACGCAAGCGTCATTACTCCTGATGTGCATAAACGCCTGAGCGTTTCCTATGGAAGACCGGGCAGGAGCATACCCCAACATCTTGTGGTGAGTCAACTCGTTGATACCAGATATTGTGACCGGGCCGGAGAGGTTCGCCGAGGCCGCGGAATGGCGCGCCCCGGCGATCTGGTCAAGGAGCGTCCCCGGAATGAGCGAAGGCCGGTCAACGACCGGCCTTCGCAGGGGAATCGGGTTGGGAACTCGGGGCGATGCGCGTGCGGTCTCGCTATGCGTCCCCGAGCACGCCCCGAGCGAGCTTGCGGCTGTCCTTGAACTTGGCCTTGATGTACTCGCGGTTCATGCGGGCGATGAAGTTGATGCTGATGCCCTTGGGGCAGGCGGCCTCGCACTCGCCGTAGTTGGTGCAACTGCCGAAGAACTCCTCCATACGCTCCACCATCGCGACGACGCGGCCCCAACGCTCAGGCTGACCTTGCGGGAGAAGCCCAAGGTGGCCGATCTTGGCGGATGTGAAGAGCTGGGCCGCACCATTGGGACACGCAGCGACACAGGCTCCGCAGCCGATGCAGGCCGCAGCATCCATCGCGACGTCCGAGTCGGCCTTTGCGACCGCGATCGAGTTGGCATCGCCAGCGCTGCCTGTGGTGGCTCCGATGTAGCCGCCAGCCTCGATGATCCTGTCGAGAGCCGTGCGGTCGACCACGAGGTCCCTGAGCACGGGGAAGGCATTGGCCCGCCACGGTTCCACGGTGATGGCGTCACCGTCCTTGAAATTCCGCATGTGGAGCTGGCAGGTGGTCGTGCGGGCCTTGGGCCCGTGGGGCCGACCGTTGATGACGATACCGCACATGCCGCAGATGCCCTCGCGGCAGTCGTGGTCGAAGGCGATGGGGTCTTTGTTCTCGGCGATGAGCCGCTCGTTCACGACGTCGAGCATCTCCAGGAACGACATGTGCTCGTTTGCGTCGGGGACGTCGTAGGTTTCGAACCGGCCCGCATCCGAGGGGCCCTTCTGTCGCCAGACTTTCAGGGTCAGCCTCATTTGTAGCTCCTCTGCGACAGGTGAACGTACTCGAAGTTGAGGTCTTCCCTGTGGAGCACCTCGGGCTTGCCGTCCCCCTGGAATTCCCAGGCGGCGACATAGGCGAAGCTTTCATCGTCGCGGAGGGCTTCGCCTTCGGGCGTCTGGTGCTCCTCGCGGAAGTGACCGCCGCACGACTCCTCGCGGTGGAGGGCATCCTGGCACATGAGCTCGCCCAGTTCGATGAAATCGGCGATCCGCCCGGCCTTTTCCAGCGACTGGTTGAGCTCGTCGCCTTCTCCGAGCACCCGGCCGCCAAACGCGATCACGCGGTTCTGACTGTCCAGCGCAGTCCTGAGCCCGTCTGCGTTGCGGCCCATGCCGCAGTAGTCCCAGAGGATGCGCCCCAGCTTCCGGTGGAACCAGTCGGCGCTGTGCGAGCCATTGACGGTCAGCAGGCGGTTGATGCGTTCACGGACGGTCGACTCGGCATCCCGGAAGCTGGCGCCTGACGTAGCGGGGGCTGCCTGGCCAAGCTGGCCGGCGAGGTAGTCGCTGATCGTGGCCGGGAGCACGAAATAGCCGTCGGCAAGGCCCTGCATGAGGGCACTCGCGCCGAGGCGGTTGGCGCCATGGTCGGAGAAGTTGGCCTCTCCGATCACATAGAGACCGGGGACATTGCTCATGAGGCTGTAGTCCACCCAGAGGCCGCCCATGGTGTAGTGGGGTGCGGGGTAGATGCGCATGGGGACGCTGTACGGGTCCTCGCCGGTGATGTTCTCGTACATTTCGAAGAGGTTGCCGTAGCGCGCTTCGATGGTTGCCTTGCCGACGCGTTCGATCGCCGAAGCGAAGTCGAGGTAGACGCCATTCCTGAGTTCGCCGACGCCGAGGCCGCCATCGACCATCCGCTTGGCCGCCCGGGAAGCGACGTCGCGGGGCACGAGGTTGCCAAAGGACGGGTAGATCCGCTCCAGGTAGTAGTCGCGCTCAGCCTCGGGAATGGAGGAGGGATGGCGGGAGTCGCCGGCCTTGCTTGACACCCAGATGCGGCCGTCGTTGCGGAGGGATTCGCTCATCAATGTCAGCTTGGACTGGTATTCGCCGCTGACGGGGATGCAGGTGGGGTGGATCTGCGTGTAGCAGGGGTTGGCAAAGAGCGCCCCCTGCCGATGAGCCCGCCAGATGGCGGTGGCGTTGCAGCCCTTCGCTCCGGTGGAGAGGTAGAAGGCGTTGGCGTAGCCGCCAGTCGCGAGCACGACGGCGTGGGCGGAATGCGAGCTGATTTCGCCGCTGACGAGGTCGCGGACGACGATGCCGGCGGCACGGCCGTCGGAGACGACGATGTCGAGCATCTCGTGACGCGAGTAGAGGGCCACCGAGCCTGCTTCGACCTGCCGCGCGAGGGCCTGATAGGCGCCAAGCTCGAGCTGCTGGCCGGTCTGTCCGCGCGCATAGAAGGTGCGCGCGACCTGGGCGCCGCCGAAGGAGCGGTTGTCCAACAGGCCGCTGTATTCGCGCGCGAAGGGAACGCCCTGGGCGGCGCACTGGTCGATGATCTGGTTGCTGACTTCGGCCAGGCGGTAGACGTTCGCCTCGCGGGCGCGGTAGTCACCACCCTTGACGGTGTCGTAGAAGAGGCGGTAGACGCTGTCGCCGTCGTTCCGGTAGTTCTTGGCGGCGTTGATGCCTCCCTGGGCGGCGATGCTGTGGGCTCTACGGGCGCTGTCCTGGAAGCAGAACGCCTTGACGCTGTAGCCCATCTCGCCGAGCGTGGCCGCGGCGGACGCTCCCGCCAACCCCGTCCCGACGACGATGATGTCGAACTTGCGGCGATTCTGGGGCGCGACGAGCTTCACGTTGAAGCGATAGCTGCTCCACTTCTCCGCCAGTGGCCCCTCGGGGATCCTGGAATCGAGTTGCATCTGCCGTCTCCTAATCGATCACGCCGGCGAGGACGGCGATGGGAATCGAGATGTTCCCGAGGACGATGACTGCCGCGAAAAGGACGGCGAAGCCTCGCCGCCAGTGGTTGAAGCGCTGGTGGTTGAGGCCCAACGACTGGAACAAGCTCCACGCACCGTGGAAGAGGTGCAGGCCCAGCAGGAGGTTCGCAGCGATGTAGACGGCAGCGACGGGCCACTGTTCGAAGCTCGCCACGAGGTTTTCGAAGGGCTTTCCGCCCTGGAAGTCCGGGTGAACGTTGCCCCAGGTGAGATCCATGAGGTGGAACAGCAGGAAGGCACCGATGAGCACGCCGCTCCAGCGCATCGTACGGGCGGCATAGTCCGCGGCGATGTAGTCGCGTCCGCCCTTGTAGCCGACCGGGCGGGCCCTACGGTTCAGCAGAGTGAGCGTCACCGCCGCGTGCAGGTGGAGCCCCACGGAGAGGATGATCGCCGAGCGGAATGCCCAAAGCACGGTCTTGTGCGGCAGGACGGGAGAGCCGACCGTGCGGAGCCATTCGCCATAGGCGTTGAGGTGCTCTCCACCGTCGTTGTAGTAGACCTTGAGATTGCCGACCATGTGCACGAAGACAAAGCCGAGCAGGACTATGCCAGTGATGGCCATGACGGTCTTCTTGCCAACGGCCGAGCTGTAGAAGTCAAGCAGCCAGAATCTCGACTGCCTTCGAGCACGGACGGTGGGGACCAACCCACGCCCTCTCGCGGTACCGGCTTGCATTCGCGCCTCCCTGGAAGTGCTTCCGGGCATGAAAGGTCAGCCGCGCTCAGTCCCGGCCCGCCCCGGACCCATCAGGACATGGTGATCCTCGCCCCGACGGGGATCCTACCCCTGTGCATGGGGGCCATCAATGGAGCGGGATACATGGGAGCTATAGAACGTACGCTTTCTTACGGATTAATCGATTGGAGCCATCGGAGGATTCCGATGACTGACTTCGCGTCACAGATGCGCCCAGATTCGATCGCGGCGAGGGCTTCGGGCACGGTGACGGGCTCCACTTCGATGTCCTCATCGTCGTCACCGGCGAGCCGTGCGGGTACGAGGCCGGTGCAGACGTAGAGCCAGATGTACTCGGTCGTGTAGCCGGGAGCGACGAAAAAGCCGCCCAGAGGCACAACCCTCCCCGGGCTCATGCCGATCTCCTCCAGGAGTTCGCGGACCACCGTGGTCCCCGGTTCTTCGCCCGGCTCAAGGGTGCCTGCGGGTAGCTCGAGGAGACGCCTGCCCGCCG
>CAZCDK010000135.1:7609-7854 GCA_964497285.1 uncultured Anaerolineaceae bacterium
AGCGTCGATGGGGACCATGCACACGGCCCCGGGGTGGCGGATGATCTCGCGTCTGACCACGAGGCCTCCCGGCATCTGTAGCTCGTCCAACTCAACATTGAAGAGCTTGCCGTGGTAGACGATCTGGGAGGACAGGAGACCAGGGTGTTCGGGCATGTGGAGACGGTAGCGCACAATCGATGCCGAGCGCACGGGCGAGCGGCGTCCCGGTTCACCCGTGCGCTCTTGCAGTGAAGGGCAGCCGG
>CAZCDK010000136.1:0-7831 GCA_964497285.1 uncultured Anaerolineaceae bacterium
ACGAATAACGCTTGATGTCGCCTCAGGCCGAGGATTCGAAACCGGCCAACAAAGACGTCAAGTCCGATGGGCAGATCTTCTTGCCGCGCGGTCGCCTCCTTGCGCCGGGCCGTCCGGCGGGGAGCGTGGAGGCTTGCCCGGCACAAATGATGACCTCCAGGGAGGGGCTCAGCCGGTGTCTTCCGCCGGCTCTTCCTTCGGCGGCGCTTTGTCCGTTCGCTCCACCTCGATCGTGCACTCCGTCACCAGCGCCGCGATCGCCCCGACCGCCGCCAGCACCGGCGCGATCACCGCCGCCGCCACCCCCAACGTCAGCGGGAACTCCGCCAGCACCCGCTCGCCCTGCTTCACCGTCACCTTCCGCACATTCCCTTCGTGGATCAGCTGCTTCACCTTGTCGAGCAGCTGCCCACCCTGGAGCTTGAACGATTCCTTCCGCGTGTCATCCATTTCCATCACCCCGTCCGGGATTCCTCCATTGTGGCGCAACCGCCAGTCGCCGGCTGCCACACTCGCCAATAGCAAATAGCTATCAGCTAACAGCCCCCCGCCGGATGACCCTTCCCCGATCCCCGGATACCATAAGACCCACATCCCCCTTCCGGAGTCCCCTGTGAACGCCTTCAACATCACCGTGGTCGGCGGCGGCGGTATCGTCGGCCGCGAGTTCCTCAAGATCCTCGACCAGCACAACGTGCCCGTCGACCGCCTCCGCCTCCTCGCCACTTCCCGCTCCGCGGGCAAGACCGTCGACTTCCGCGGCAAGACGATCACGATCGAGGAGACCTCGGAGAAGAGCTTCACCGCGGACGACCACGTGGTCTTCCTTTCCGCCTCGGGCGCGGCTTCGAAGCAGTACGCCCCCCTCGCCAGCGCCCTCGGCTCCTTCGTCGTCGACGACTCCAGCGCCTTCCGCCAGGACCCCGCGGTTCCCCTCGTCATCCCCGAGATCAACCCCGAAGACCTCGAGTGGCACAAGGGCATCGTCAGCCAGCCCAACTGCACCACCACGCCCATGGTCCTCGCCCTCGCTCCCATCCACCGCGTCACGCCGCTCAAGCGCGTCATCGTCAGCACCTACCAGGCCGTCGCCGGCGCCGGCGGTGCCGCCGTCATCGGGCTTGCCGACGAGTCGCGCGCCGCCCTCGACGGCCGCCACGAGCCCTCCGGCACCCAGAAGCGCGAGATCGCCTTCAACGCCGTCCCCCAGATCGACGTCTTCGCCGATGACGGCTACACGAAGGAGGAGATCAAGATGGCGAACGAGACGCGCAAGATCCTCCACGCCCCCGACGTCACCGTGAGCGCCACCTGCGTCCGCATCCCCGCGTTCTACGGCCACTCCATGACCGTCTGGGCCGAGTTCGCCCGCCCTGTCTCCGCCGCCGAAGCCCGCGATCTCCTGTCGAACGCCCCCGGCATCACCCTCATGGACGATCCGGCCACCGAGAAGTACCCGACGCCGCTCGACGCCGCCGGCAACGACCTCGTCCTCGTCGGCCGCCTCCGCGCCGATACGTCGCTCGCGGGCGGCATCACCTTCTGGACCGTGACCGACAGCATCCGCAAGGGCGCCGCCACGAACGTCGTGCAGGTGATTGAAGAAGCCGCAAAGCGAGGCCTCATCCGGCGGTGACAGTGGATGATTTTCGGAATGTCGCGGTCGGTCCATCCGAGGGAAGCCCATGAGTGAAACGCCGACGTTCAACGCGAACCCAGATCCCAAGGACCTCCTTGACATCATCGAGGAGCAGCCGAACCTCATTGGCTCATTGCGACTGGCTCTCGAACCACTGCGAACTCACACGAACATTGGCGATCCTGAGGAGTGGCAGTCGATCACCGCGTCCGTCCTTCGCTCGCTGCTGGAGCGCTTCCGCGTTGTCTTGGAGCAGGGCATGGTGCCTATCCGACCAGGTCTGGAGTTGCCACTAGGCTTTGTTGCGCTTCAGCGAACAATTGCGCGGCGGTCGAGGGAAGAACCTCCAGCGTCGCCTCAAGTGCAGTGAGCTTAGCGCGGTCCACACGCCATGCTGGACCGTACCCAGCATGATTTCGCCGGTCCGGATGAATGTTCTTCGAGAGCTCCGCAACGATGCTATTGGACAGGGACTCGGCCGGTTGCGTGGGTCAATCGTGTGCTCCGAACGCCCGCCGCACCTCGGCCCGCTCGAAGTTGCTCACGAGCAACTCCGGCACCGGCGTTCGCTTCGAGCCCACCGAGTTGATCGCCCTCGACATCGCCACCACTTCGAACCGGTACCCGAACCCCTCGTAAAGGTCGCGGATCGCCGGGTGGTCCGAGTTCGAAAGCATCGCTGCCACGCCCCTCCGGGTCATCGCCTCGAAGGCGTCCCGCAACCGCTCCTGGTCGCCCGGGCCGAAATCGCCGGCCGTGTAACTCGTGAAGCTCGAAGTCACGCTGAGCGGCTGATACGGCGGATCGAGGTAGACGAAATCTCCCGCCACTGCCCGGTCGCAGCCCGCCTCGAAGTCCTCGCACGAGATCTCGACGCCTGAAAGCACGGCCGACGCTGCCCGCAACCCGGCAGCGTCGCAGATGCGCGGGTTCGCATACCGCCCGTAGGGGACATTGAACCCCCCGCGGCTGTTCACCCGGTAGAGTCCGTTGTAGCAGGTGTGATTGAGGAAGATGAGCCTCGCCGCGCGGCCCGTAGCGGTCGCCGGAGAGTCCCCTCGCTGCTCGTAGTAGTAGGATTCGCGTCCTGCGGCATCCAGCCCCTGGAACGCCGCCTCCCGCTTGCCCAGGCACACAATCAGTGCCTCGACGTCGTCGCGAACGGCTGCGTAGCACTCCGCAAGCTCGCGGTTGGCGTCGTTGATCATCGCCTCGCCGCCATACCCCGCCCCTGCCATCGCGAAGAACACCGCCCCGCCCCCCACGAACGGCTCGTGAAAACGCCGAAACCCACCCGGCGCCCGTGCAACCACAAGCGGCGCCAGTCGCGCCTTTCCCCCCGCCCACTTCAGAAACGGTGTCGCCACTCCGATACTCCGTCACTCCAGTACTCCGTCACTTCCGGCCCCCGACCCCCGGCCCCCGACCCCCGACCCCCGGCCCCCGGCCCCCGACCCCTACCTCACCACCACCACCATCGACTCCGCCCCGTGAATCCCCCGCACGATCTGCTTCTCGATGTCCGCCGTCCGGCTCGCGCCCGTGAGGATGAGCGCGTCGCCTTCACCCAGGTACGGCCCCAGCTCCGACGGGTACCGCACCAGCGTCTTCGCCTGCACCTCCACCACCACCCGCGCCGCTGCCAGCAGTGGCCGCCGGGCTGCCTCCTTCCCCGTGAGCACCACGCTTCCCGTGTTCGCGATCCCCGCCGTCGCCTTCAGCACCCGGTCGCCATCCTGCTTTCGCACCTTCTCCACCACCTCCACCCCCAGCGCCCCCGCCCGCAACCGGAACAACTCCAACAGACTCAAGTGGCTTTCGCCTCTCTCCTCTTCCCTCTCTCCTCTTCCCTCGCCCGACCCCTGACCCCCGACCCCCGACCCCTCGATCACCCCCGGGTCCCGTTCCACCGCCACCGCGGGCGCCGTCCGCGGGTCGCCCTCGGGCCGGAACCGCTCGAAGTATCCGCCGAAGTGCTCAATCCCGAACCGCCCAAGTGAGGACACCACCTTTGCCCGCTTCCGCCCGGCGAAGGCCACCGCCCAGGCCTCCCAACCGATGCGTTCCACCGCGCTGCCGAGTTCGCCTTTTTCGACTCCGTCGGCGCGCAGTTCGAGCAGCATCCGATGCAGCGGGATGCCCACCGGGCACACTTCCGTGCACCGGCCACAGAGGCTCGACGCCGTCGCCAGGTCGGCGTACCCGCCGTCGCCCCAGAGCAGCGGCGATACCACCGCCCCGATCGGTCCCATGTACGGCGAACCATACGAAAGGCCCCCGGCGGTGCGGTATACCGGGCACGCGTTCATACAGGCCCCGCAGCGGATGCACTTCAGTACCTCGCGGTATCGCGGGTCCTTCGCGATCACCGACCTGCCGTTGTCGACAAACACAACGTGCCGCTCCTGCCCCTTGTCCGGGCCGCCGAGGAAATGACTGAACGAGGTCAGCGGCTGCGCGGTCGCGTTCGGCGCCAGCACTTCGAGCATCGCCAGCGCCCCCGCCTCGTCGGCCACGATCTTCTCCAGCCCCGTGATCACAATGTGCAGCTCCGGGTGGCTCACCCCCAGCGAGACGTTTCCTTCGTTCTCGACAATCACGATCCGGCCGCTCGAAGCCACCGTCGTGTTCGCGCCCGTGATGCCCGCATCGCAGTCGCTGAAGAACTCGCGCACCACGTCGCGCACATGTCGCGAGAGCCGTTCGGGGTCGTCGTCGGGCAGGTCGGCGCCACCCCGGGCGAGGATCTCCCGGATGCGCGCCCGGTTGAGGTGCAACGCCGGCGCCGTGATGTGGCTCGGCCCCCGCCCCTCGAGGTCGACGATGTACTCGCCGATGTCGGTTTCCAGCACCGTGAGGCCCGCGTCGCGCAGGGCGCGGGTCAGGCCCACCTCCTCGCCCACCATCGTCTTCGACTTCGCAACCCGCTTCGCGCCCTTGAGCAGCCGCTTCACGGTCGCCGTAGCGTCCTCCCCAGTGACCGCGCGGTGATAGCCGATGCCACGCTTGCGAAACTCCCGCCGCAGGCCGTCGTGCAGGTCGTCGAGGTGACCGATGGCGAACGCGCGCGCCGCCGCGGCACGGCGGCTTGCGTCTTCTGGTCCCCGCGCCAGCATCGCTGCCGAATCTGCCACCAGCTTCCGCATGATGGGCGTCACGGTCTCGCCGGGGTGGTGGCGACTCATCTCCGCGACGGCACGTTCCCGGTAGTCCTTCATTCCAGCGCCCTCGAAAGGACTTCGGCGACTGTCCACGTTTCCACCGCCAGGCCCAGCCCCCGCGCCCCCGCCTCGATGTGCGCCAGGCACGAGAGGTCGGTCGAGACCAGCACCCGCGCTCCCGAGAGGTCCGTGTCGGCGAGCTTGGCGCTCATCATCGCCGCCGAAACCTCCGGGTGCTTCACGCTGAAGGTGCCGCCAAAGCCGCAGCACTCGTCCTCGAACCGCAACCGCCGCACCTCCAGCTCCTCCACTCTTCCCAGCAGCCCCAGGATCGTCTCCGTCAGGCCGAGTTCGCGGCGCGCGTGGCACGAGTCGTGGTAGGCCACCACGCCCGGCAGCCGCAATCGGAGCGACCCCACAACCGGGTGGTTCGCCACGTAGCCTGCGAACTCCTGGAAGCGGTTGCCGATGCTCAGCGCGCCCGCCTGCCGCTCACCTTCGAACGTGCCCGGCAGGTAGTGCCGCACCATGCCCGTGCACGACGCCGACGGCGTGACCACGATCCCGAACGGCTGCGCCGCTCGCAGCAGTGCTCGCCCGGTCTTGCGCGCCTCGTTGTGGTAGCCGCTGTTGAACGCCGGCTGCCCGCAGCAGCGCCCTTCGAGCACCGTCACTTCGTCCCCCAGCGCGCGTAGCACCCGCTCCGCATGCCGGACGTCAATCCGCCGCAACACCGGCATGAAACAGGGCACAAACAACGCCACGCTCGCCATGCCCGTAACCCTATCACCATCACCATCGCCCGCAACCAACAACCCGCTACTGACCACTGACCACTGACCACTGACCACTGACTACTGACTGCTGACTACTGACTACCGAACCCGTAAGCTCCCCACATTGCATTCCCCCGGGAGCCACCGATGACCTACGAGCAGATCCTCTACGAGCAGCGCGGCCGCGTCGGCCTCATCACCATGAACCGCCCCGAAAAGCTCAACGCCTGGACCACCCGGATGCAGGTCGAGATGCGCGATGCCATCGACCGCGCCGTCGCCGGGCGGTCGGTCGGGGCCATCGTCCTCGCCGGCGCGGGCCGGGCCTTCTGCGCCGGTGCCGATATCTCCGTGTTTCGAGCCGGCATCGACTCCGGCAACGCGCGCAGCCAGACCGCCGCTCCCGGGATCCCGGGCGATGGGGTCAACTGGGTGGATTACTGCCGCGAGTCGCCCCTGCCCCTCATCGCCGCCATCCAGGGCGCCGCGGTCGGCATTGGCATCACCCAGGTGCTCCCCTTCGATATCCGCATCGCCGCCGACAACGCCCGCATTGGCATGTTCTTCGTTCGCATGGGTCTCGTTCCCGAACTCGCCAGTTCACACCTGCTCGCGCAGCTCGCCGGCACCGGCCGCGCCCTCGAATGGTGCCTCACCGGCCGCCTGATCGAGGCCGGCGAAGCGCGTGAATCCGGCCTTGTGACCGAGGTTGTGCCCGTCGACAGCCTCCTCGATCGAGCCCTCGAACTGGGCGAACAGCTCGCCGGTCAGGCGCGCGAGTCGATGGCGAGGATCAAGAAGCTCTTCGCCGAAAACGCCGTCGAAAGCGATATCGGCGCGGTCATGCACCGCGAAGCTGTCGCCCTCGCCGAGGCCTACACCAGTGCCGAACACCGCGAAGCCGTCACCGCCTTCTTTGAAAAGCGCCCCCCCAACTTCGCCCTGTAGCAGGCCAACAGCGCGGCTTGCACGCCGCACCCTCGGGGCCTCGTTCAGGCCGGTGCGCGCGATCCGGCGTCTTCCCCTTGGGGTCGCGGGCGCGGCTTCTGGGAACCGAAGGGGGAGAGCGGACGCGGACACGCCGGGAACAACGCGCCCCTGGTCTTCTCCGGCGCTCTACACGTTGAAGAGGATGTTCAGGATGTCGCCGTCGTGGACCACGTACTGCTTGCCCTCGGTGCGCAACAGGCCGTGCTTGCGCGCCTCGGCCTCGCTTCCGCAGGCCACCAGGTCGTCGAAGCGCACGACCTCGGCGCGAATGAAACCACGCTTGAGGTCGCTGTGGATCTTCCCTGCCGCTTCCGGTGCCGTCGAACCTGCGGCCACCGTCCATGCGCGGCATTCGTCCGGTCCGGCGGTCAGGAAGCTCACAAGTCCCAGGAGGGCGTAGCTCAGCCGGATTGCCTCGGCCATGCCGCTTTCGGTGACACCGGCGGCGGCGCGGAACTCCGCCGCCTCATCCTCGCCCAGCTCGTTCAGCTCCATCTCGAACTTCCCGCAGAAGGCCGCCACGTCCAGGCCGGGACGACGGTAGCGCGCCTGGAAGCCAGCTTCGATCTCGGCCCGTCGCGGAAGATCGCTCTCGCCGACATTCACCACAAGAAGCAACGGCATCGAGGTGAGGAACTGCGAGCCTTCGAGCAGGCGCCAGTCCTCGTGGGTCAGGTTCTGCTCGCGGATGGGGGTTTCCTGTTCGAGGGCGGCCTTCATGCGGAGGAGGAGGTCCTTCGTGTGCTGAAGCTGGTCGCGTTCGCCGGCCTTCATCGAGCGGAGCTCGGTCTCCATGCGCTGGAGACGCTTCTCGATGATCGCGAGGTCTGCGAAGGCGAGCTCCAGGTCCATCGTGACGATGTCACGATCAGGGTCGATCGTCACTTCGGGGTGGGGCACGGTTTCGTCTTCGAAGGCACGCACGACGTGAATGAGAGCGTCCATGCGCCCAAGTTCGTTGATGAACTTCCCGGCCGGTCCTGGTCCCTTGCCGAACGATTCGCCCCCGGCCGGGAAGTCGACGTATTGGATGGTCGCGTAGGTCGTCTTCTTCGGGTGGTAGATCGCTGACAGCCGACCAACTCGGTCGTCGGGAACACTGACCACGCCCACGTTCGGCTGCGTGTTGGCGCTATAGGCTCCGACCTGGGCCGATCCACGCGTAACCGCGTTGAACACCGTCGTCTTGCCTGATCGCGCGAGCCCGACGATCCCCAGTTGCATGACTCAGAGAGTACACCGGGGAGGCGGGAGGGGGGAGGAGG
>CAZCDK010000137.1:0-7778 GCA_964497285.1 uncultured Anaerolineaceae bacterium
GTATCGCGCCGCCGACGCCTACTTCGCCGGTTCGTCGATTCAGCAGGCCTCCTAGCCGTCCACGGCCATTAGTCGCAGGGCCTCCACAATCGCCTGGGTTCCCTCGCGGCCGCGACCGCGTGCCTCAAGCATCCGGAAGACCTCGCGCACGAGCGCTGCTCCCGGCAGCGGTGTTCGGGTCTCGGCGGCCGTTTCCATCACCAGGCGCAGGTCCTTCTGCATGAGTTCGATCATGAAGCCCGGCGCGAAGTCACCCTGGAGCGCCCTCGGACCCAGGTTTGAGAGCATCCACGAACCCGCAGCCCCGGCGCCCACGACTTCGATCATCTTTGCCGGGTCCACGCCCGCACGGCGCGCGAGGGTGACGGCTTCTGCCATCGCCAGCAGGTTCAACCCCCCGGCCACCTGGTTGCACAGCTTCACGACCTGTCCCGCGCCAGACGGGCCTACGTGTACGACCGTCTTGCCCATCGCTTGCAGCACGGGAAGACAACGCCGAAAGACATCCTCGGGCCCTCCGACCATGATCGCCAGAGTGCCAGCCCGGGCACCTACGTCCCCACCACTCACCGGGGCATCGAGCACGCCAATGCCTTGCACCGAGAGGGCGGCCGCCACTTCGCGGGCAACCGCCGGCGAGATCGTTGAGCAATCCACGTAGCAACTCCCGGGAGCGGCCCCTTCACCCACCCCGAACCGGCCCAGCGTCACCTCCCGCACATCTGGCGAATCCGTGACGCAGCTTATGGTCACGTCGGACGCTGCCGCCACAGCCGCGGGTGTTGCTGCCCTGCGCGCACCCTCGATCGCGATCGCGTCGCACTTCTTTGCCGTACGGTTCCAGACCTTGAGCGCGAAGCCGGCCTTGAGCACGTTGCGGGCCATCGCCTCGCCCATGATGCCCAACCCGATGAAGCCCACTCTCCTGATCATGTTCCGTCCCAAGGAAGCGTGTTTGCCTCCGGCTCCAGCAGTGCCCGGACGAAGCCGTCCGCAACCGTGACGATGAAGTCATAGCCCGAATACAGCACCGGGTCCATGCCGCGGATCGTCCAGGAGAGCTTTTCCTCCGCCGCATAGGTGGCCGGGCCGAGCAGAATGAGGGCTTTCGCCGGTGCGTTGCCTGCGGCGACCGGCTCCGCCTGGCGGAGCAGCCTGCGCAGGTTGCGTCGAAGCGCCGCGCTGGCATCGTCCGACTCCGCCCGGGGCGAGCCGATCACGCACGATCCACCTTCGCCCAGGTCGTTCGCGGTCCATGTATCCTCGGCCTCGATCACCTTCGTCTCGTTCACTTCAAGCTGCGAAGCCGCAAGAACGATGCGCTCGATCAGCTCGTCGCGTTCGGCGGTGCTCGCCGGCAGACGCAGGAGCTCGTTGGAATTGAGATTGAATGTGCCGGGAACGCGATTGGTGAACCGGGCCCAGGACCCCGCAAGGCCGCCAACGACGGTCACGACCGATCCGGATTCGTCGAGCCGGCGAAGATAGAGCCGCACAGGACGGCGCACCTCCAGGCGCCCGTCGTCGATCGTGCGTGCCTCTTCGATCGAAACCACCATCGCGCTCAGTCCCGGTTCGGCCACCGGCACTGCGCCTCCCGGCGGAACCCAGAGAGCGATCGCGCGACCATCTGCATCGAGCCGGTGTTCAACCGCGGCGCGCGCAGCCTCGTGCTGCAATGTCTCCTCAGCGGCCAGGGTGTTCAGGAGTGCAAACGCAAGGGGCCATTGCCGGCCCACGGTGATCGTCCCGACGGCAAGACCCTCGCCGGCCGGCGCGAACTCGGCGACCTTCGTGCTCCGTGCGTAGCGTTGCCCGAGCCATTTCTGGAAGAGGCGCAGGGCTGCAGCCGCAAGGTCGGCGGGGTACGTGGCAGAGGCCACGGAGTCGGCTACGCTCCGGAGTCGGCGCCAGCTTGCGCCGGCTCGAGTTCGTCGGCCCCTTCAAGCCGCAGCCGGGGCGGATTGACCCTCGCCACATTGATGGCCGGGTCGTTCAGCACCTCGACGCCGTCCGGCACCTTGAGATCGGCCACAGTGATGACCGTGTCGAAGCTCTTCAGCAACGAGGCGTCGATTTCAAAGTGGCTCGGGATGGCCAGCGGCAGGCATCGGACCGACACGGTTTCCAGGTTCAGGATGAGCGTCCCGGCCAGGTCTTGGACCGCCGGGGATTCGCCCACCAGGTGGAGATTCACGTTCGTTGTGATGGGCCTGTCCAGGTTAACCTGATAGAAGTCCGCATGCAGCGGATCACCCATGCCGCCCGCGCGGGTAAGGCCGCGAAGTACCACGTAGCGGGGGTCTGGCTCGTCTTCGATCCGGAGTTCGAACATGCTCCGAACACCAGCTGAGCGCACGGTCCGCATCAGTTCGCGGCCGTCGAGCTGGATCGCCCGGGATGCAAGGCCGCGCCCGAAGACGTTCGCAGGCACGATGCCCTGCTTGCGAAGCCGCTTCACCTCTTTGCCGAGCACGGTGCGAGGAGCAGCCAAGAGAGTCGCGCGTTCAGCCATGGGGGAAACCACCTCCGCGCCACGCTCGATACGTGGCGCAACAGTTCCATGCTAGCCATCGTCGGCTCCCGGTCAAACGAGACACACGGGCAAACGGGGCTGGCACACTACCAGCCCCGTTTGTTTCACGCAGACGAAGAGCAGATCAGGCGGGCTTCAGGGCATTGACGCGGGCGCGCGCAGCGGCCTTGTCGCTGTACCAGTTGGCATTGATGGCCTTGTACTCGGTCTCTTCAGCGGGCGTGTCGTCCTCAGCGAAGATGGCATTCACCGGACAGGCAGGCTCGCAGGCGCCGCAGTCGATGCACTCATCGGGATTGATGAAGAGCATGCGGTCGTCGCCCTCATCGAAGTTGATGCAATCCACAGGGCAGACTTCGACGCAAGACTGATCTTGGACGTCAATGCAAGGAGTCGTGATGACGTATGCCATGCAGGGTCCTCTTTTCCTCGGCTCTCTCGGGGCTTCGGTCCCCGGCAGGCAACAGGCATCCTACTACCCAAGCCGCTATGTGTGAAGCAAAGCACAACCCGCCGCTGCGGAGCCGTCCCGGGCTCTGCAAGACCGCGTCGCGGCCCCCTACCGCACCGGCGCGGGCGTTCCCGAACGCAGGTCCACCGCATGGAAGCGGCCCGCCCGCAACTCGGCGATAAGCTCACGCTCGTCGTGGATTTCTGCCTCGAAATAGGTAGCGCACTTTCCGATGTCGCTGATTGCGTGCGAGTCGGTCCCCCCCGTCCCCGGGAGATTCATAGCCACGCACAGGCGCCGGGAAAACTCGTTCTCCTTGTCGCTCCCGCGACCGTTCAGTTCCTCCAGGCCATGCACATACTGGTAGGCCGGGTTGCGGCCCGCCTTTTCCAGCGCCGCCTGGTACTCGTCATCGTCCCGGCTAAACCAGGGCATCTGGCGCCGATAGGGGTGGGCCGCAACCATCACCCCTTCGAACTTCTCTACGTAGCTTGCGAGCTCCCGCGAGCGATGCATGCCGAACACGTATTTGTCGATGCCGAACGACAGGATGTGCCCATCGTCCGTGCTGATTTCGATCCCCGCCAGCACGAGGAAGTTGTGCTTGGCCCGCAGTTCCTCAACCGACTTGTGGTCCCAAACCGTGTCGTGCTCGGTGAAGACGACCGCGTCCAACCCCGCCTGCTTGGCGCGGACAACAAGGTCGTCGGGGTTCAATACGCTGTCGTGCGAGCGTGGCCAGGTGTGAGCGTGGAGGTCAATGAGCATGGGCTGTGACCCGTAACTATAGCGATGGGCGTCGCCGCCGGGCAATCCGCGGGCGCCAGCAGCACTCCGGGGCGAGCTTATGCCCAGTTTGGCCAGCCGAAACGCTGCGTTAATGTCCTCCCGCGACAATGGCGGCATGGAACAGCACCCGGAGGCCTGTGACCATCGTTGGCGGTACTTCGTCCACATCGACAGCCGGTCCATCAGAGTCCGCGAATGCGAGCGCTGCCGCAGGCGCATGCCCGTCCCGGAGCAGAGCGCGCCGTCGTCCTCGTGCGGCCCTCTGCGACCGCCTGACCGCCTTTGGGGCTCTCTCCCTATCTTCGGGGATTCTCTATGTGAGCGTGAGTGCGACGCCCTGGCGGCAGAGGTCGCATTCGGCGGGCGCCCACGAGGCGATGTTCACCGTGAGGCAGGCGAAGAACGGCACGCCGAAAGCGATCTTCCCGGCGCTGCGGTCGACGAGCATACCGACGCCCGCGACTTCGGCGCCACGGGAGCGGACAGCATCGACAACGTCGCGCACGCTGCCGCCGGTGGTGAGGATGTCATCGACGACCAGGACGCGGTCGCCGGGGCCGACTTCGAACCCGCGCTTGAATTCCCGCCCTTCGCCGTCGTCCCTTCGCTCGGCGATGATACTGCGCAGGCCGAGGTGCTTCGCTGTTTCGAAGCTGAGGATGATTCCGCCCGTGGTGGGGCCTGCCACGAGATTCGTCTTTCCGCGGAAGTGGTCGGCGATCTGGCGGCAGAGGTCGCTTGTGAGATCGGGCCACTGGAGGATGCGAAACTTCTCGATGTAGGTGTCGGCATGGCGCCCGCTGGCAAGCTGGAAGTGACCGCGTAACAGGGCACCGCGCGCCAGGAGTTGCTCCTCGAAGCCGATGGTCACGGAGAGAGGGTATGGCTGCTCTCTCTCCGGGTCCATCGGGCGACTACCGCTCGATGGACAGCGCGGTGAGAACGGGTCTTCCGTCTCGCGTCGAGATGTCTGCGGTGAGTTGGCCGCCGCCGTTCGGCGCGAGGCCGAACTTGCTCGTGGGCCAGTACGAGAGCATGGCCTTGCCGATGATGAGGTCTTTGTGGATGAGGCCGATGCTTGCGAAGCGGCTATCGAGGCTGTTTTCCCGGTTGTCGCCCATGACGAAATACTCGTCCTTCCCGAGAACCATCGCGGACTTGCTGTCGTGCCAGGCGCTCTTGATGTAGGGCTCTTCGAGGTAGTGGCCGTTGATGTAGACCCTGCCGTCGCGGATCTCGACAGTCTCGCCGGGAAGGCCGACAACGCGCTTGATGAGATCCTGCCGGGGATCGCGCGGGTCCTTCAGGACGACGATCGCGCCGCGTTCGGGGGCGTGGAACACATTCCGTTGGGGATCGTTGCCAGGATCGACGAAGGGGATGAACTTGCTGAGCCGGTCGAGATTCACCTCGGAATAGACCAGCTTGTTCACGATCAGGAACTCGCCGTTCTCCAATGTGGGCTCCATCGATTGCCCATCGACCTTAAAGTTCTGGAAACTCGCGCGCACGGCGAGGAACACGAGCACGGCGAGGAGGAGCGTCTCGACCGCCTCGCGGACGAAGGTGCGTGTGCGTGAATGACCGCGTGCAAGGGCGGGCGCAGAAGGATCGCCTTCTGCACCGCCTCCGAGTGGGAACGCGCTTGCCTCACCTGGGGCAGCCCACTCGAGTTCGGGCGCCGGCATGGGAGCGGGAGGCGCAAAGGCGGCCGGCGGCGGTGCGCCTATGTTGAGGCGCTGCGGAGCAAGCCCCTGGTGACGCGCGAAGGGGCGGAGCTCGGTGGGGGGCTCGGTGAGTTCGGCGACGAGGGCATCACCGTCGTTGCCGAGGAGTTCCGAAAAGGTGGTGGCCGGAGCAGCCGACTGACGACCGCCATCCGGGCTCTCGTCTGGATCCACACTCGCGTGGGCTTCGAAGGCCCTGAGGACGATGTCGTCGTCGTCGTTGAGACGCCAGTCGCCGGCGGTGAACGCCGTGGGGCTCGGCGCAAACGCCGGGATCTCAGTGGACGGAGACGGCCCGGACGCTCCCCAGGTGGCGGGCGGTTCATGATCCAGGTCCGGGGTCTCCATAGCCGTTTCGAGCCATCTCGTGACGTCTTCGCGGTCGATTGGCGGGCTGGCCGCTGGCTCGATCCCGGTCCGGACAGCCGGTTCTTGGCCCGTGTGCACTTCTGCGAGGCGCTCCCAACTCGCGTAGACGTTCCCGCTGTCGTCCGGAACCGGATCGGGAGGGGATGCAGGCGCGCCGGCGAGCCGGGCTTCAAGAGACGATGCCATGAGGCCGGCGAAGGGATCATCCTCGTCGGGGTCGCCGGGCGCGACGGCGAGACGATCGAGGGGGGGCGACGCGGCTGGTGCGGGCTCCGAGGCCTCCTCGAGGGACCCGCCGGGTGGCGCGTCAAATGGCTCGGGACTCCAGCCGACCGTGTCCTCGGCAGCGTCGGCGGCGGCCGCGTCGCCGATGGACTGGGGGGAACGCCCGGAGGGCTCCGCGGCAGTCGCGAAGGTGAGCTGTAGAGGCGGATCGCCGGGCTCCCCCTCCGGCTCTGGGAGGTTGCCCTCCGCCGGCTCGGCAGTTGAGTCGACTTCGGGCTCAAGGTGCCAGAAGACGGTGGGCTCGACGGCCTCAGGCATGCTCTCATCCGGCCAGGCCGAATCCCCGGCCACGCCGGACCGTGCGAGCGAGACCGAGGCGAGTTGGTCTTCGCCTCGCTCCATGCCGTCTGCCGTCGCGGAGGGCTGCACCTCCTCCACGGGGGGCGTCCAATCCGCGACGAGGTCCGCAGGCGCGAGCCAGGCGGAGGTGGGCTGCTCTTCGACGATTTCGATGTCGCCCGCTTCTTCGGCGACGGGCTGCCCATCCGCGGGAGGCATCCAGCCAGCGACGAGTCCTGCCGGTGCGATCCAGGCGGAGGCGGGCTGGTCTTCGACCACTTCGATGTCACCGGGTTCGACGAGCTGCTCGTCTTCCGCCGGGAGTGTCCAGCCGACGGCCGGTCCTTCAGAGGCGAGCCAATCGGAGGCGGGCTGGACATCGCTGACATCGAGGTCGCCGGGTTCGAGCACGGTGGCCGGCTCTGGTTCTGATTGGTGCGGGGTCCAATCGGCGACGAGATCCGCGGGCGCCAGCCAGGCGGAGGCGGGCTGCTCTTCGAGCACTTCGATGTCGCCGGCTTCGGGGGGAACCGGTGGGTCCTCTGGCTCAGGGAGCGTCCAGCCTTCGGGCGCGACCCAGGCGGTGGCGGCCTGTTCTTGTTCGGTGGACTCCCAGAGCTGGGCAGCCGCGGGCGGCCATGTGCTCGCGGGTTCGGCCCCCGGGCCGAGAGCGGCGCTGTCGGCTTCGTCACCAGGGGCCCAGCCTGCAGGCAGCTCGTCGGGTGCGAGCCAGGCGGTGGCCGGTCGATAGAGCACGTCGTCGGAGATGTCAATGTCGCCCTCGCCCGGCTGTCCGGGTGGCTGTGCGGCCGCCTGGCCTGCGGGCGGGCCAACCGAGGAACGCTCGGGCTCGCTGTCCGGGCCCTTGCGGCCGAAGAGACGACCGAACAGGCCGGGCTTCTTGGTCGTTCCGGGCTTTGTCCCCTCCGGTAGCGGCGCCGCGCCGGGATCGAGCCGGACTGCTGGAACGCCCCGGCTGCTGATCGGGGAAGGGGGGGCGATGGGGTCTCGCTGCCCGCGGACTAGCCCGGGCTCGGTGGCGTCGGGGGCTTCCTCCTCGATCCGGATGCGCGAAGCCGGAGCGTCGGTCTGGGGTTCGTTCTTCGCCCACCGGCGCATGCCTTCGAGGAGGCTCCCGCTGTCGGCGGGGGTGTCGAGGAGCGCGTCCCAGAGCGATTCGGGAGGGGTGGCGGTGGTGTCTTGTGGTTCCGCTGCGGTTAGCAGCTCGTCTTCGCGTGGCGGTTCGACTGCTTGCGCCGGCGGTGTCTCGGGAAGATCAGCGGTGGCCGGGGGCGACGGAGGCGGCTCGAGCGCTTCGGGTTCGGGAAGGCTAGCGGTCCCA
>CAZCDK010000138.1:0-7755 GCA_964497285.1 uncultured Anaerolineaceae bacterium
CAAGCATCGGCGAGCACCCACGTGTTGACCACGTCCGAACGGACCTCAAGCTCCCCGACGAACGGCCGTGAGCCCGCCAACGCCGACGATTACTGTCGCGACCCCGGGCGGACCCGGAGCAGGCGGACGCTCAGCTGCGCGGAGAACGGCCGAGCCGCCGCATCATCCCTTCGAGCACACTGAAGTCCTGGGCTCCCACAATCCCGTGGCGGCCGTCAAACACGAAGGTCGGGACCGCATTGACGCCGATCCCGGCCGACCACCGTATGCCGTCGTCTACGCGCTCGCGGTAGGTGCCCTGGGAAAGGGCGCCGCCGAGCCGCTTGCCGTCCAACCCGGCCGACTCTGCGGCGGCGACCACCGGCGCAACTGCACCGATGTCGCCAAGTTCCTCGAAATAGGTCCTGAACACCGCGCGGTGAAACGGTCCCGCCAGGTGCGGCGCCACATCCGCGACAAACTCCGCCGCTTCCAGCGCGAGGTGCGAATTCGAGGTTACCGTTCGCCCCCGGAGGAAGGCGATTCCAAGGCGCGCAGCGCGCTGCTCCAGCTCCGTCGGGGGGTCGCCAGGCACGGTGAATGCCCTCCGTGGCTTCCCTTCGGGAGGAGTCGTTGGGTCAAGCTGGAACGGAGCAAAACGGACCTCCAAATCGTACAGGCGCTGCAAGCGTTCGACCTCAACGAGGCCGATGTAGCACCAGGGTCAGACGAAGTCGGAGACCACCACCAGGGAGAGCGGAGCGGCAGCTTCGGGCGTTGTCATGCTCGGAGTATAGCCGGGCCCGCACGGGTTGCTGGCCGCTCGGCGCCACCGCCGGACGAAACCGTGGATGCCATCGTATCCTTTGCACCGTGGCCGTCTCCGAACGCAGGATCCGCCTCCGGGTTGCGCTCCACGCCGATACGCGGAAGTATCTTCCCCGCGGCGACTCCGGGGCGCGCGAAGTCGATCTGCCCGAGGCATCAACCGTTGCCGATTTGCTCGCTGTGCTGGGCATTCCCGAGTCCGAGGTTGTCACGGTGGGGGTAAACGGAAACCTCGCACAGCGCGGGGCGGTTCTCAGCGACAACGACGAGGTCACGATGTTCAGCCCCATGGAAGGAGGCTAGCCTTGAGTGAACGGTTCGGATACTGGAACCGCATTCTCCACGTTGACCTCGGGAACCGAGGGACGTGGATCGAACGTCCCGGCGATGCGTGGTTCCGGAAGCTTGGCGGTGGGAGGAGTCTGATTGCCCACTATCTCCTGACCGAGACGCAGACGGGACTAGATCCATTCAGCCCCGAAAACGTCCTTGTGTTCGCCCCCGGAGTCGTCACGGGGGCACCTGTTCCCGGAGCCGGCCGGCACTCGGTGGGCGCGAAGTCCCCCATCAACGGCGCCTTTGGCGAAGCGGAATCCGGAGGCTTCTGGGGCGCCGAGCTGAAGCGTGCCGGCTGGGATGGCGTCGTCGTTCACGGCTCCTCCGCCACACCTCTCTACCTGTGGATCAACGACGATCAGATCGAGCTCCGCGATGCGTCTCACCTCTGGGGCAAGCTCACCGGAGATGTCGAGGACATGATCCGGGAGGAGCTTGGTGAACCCCGCGCGCGCGTCGCCCAGTGCGGTCCCGCGGGCGAGCGCCTCGTGCGCTTCGCGCTTGTCGGCAACGACCTCAACGAGGTGGCGGGGCGCACCGGCCTGGGCGCTGTCATGGGTTCGAAGAAGCTCAGGGCGATCGCCGTCCGCGGCACGCAGTCCGTTCCAATCGCCGACAAGCAAGGGCTCACAGCAATCGCCCGGTGGGTCTCATCAACCCTCGACCAGAACCATCGCGCCTTCCACGACTACGGCACCGGCGCCAACATGCAGGGCAAGAGCCTGGATGGTGGCCTGCCCACGTTGAACTATCGCATGGGCCGATTCGACGGCGTGATAAAGGCCGACGCCATCGCCATCGCAGAGACCTACCGCGTCGATATGGACTCCTGCTTCGCCTGCTCCGTGCGCTGCAAGAAGGTCGTGCAGGTTGAACGGCGACGAGAAGACGCCGGCCTCACACGGAAAGGTAAGGCGATCGGCGTCGATCCCGAAGGCCGCTGGCGCGTCGATCCGCGGTACGGCGGACCGGAGTATGAGTCCCTTGCCGCTCTGGGGCCCACTGTCGGCGTCGACGACCTCGTGGCAGTCCTCAAAGGCAATGAGCTCTGCAACGCCTTTGGGCTCGACACCATTTCCACCGGCGCGACCATAGCCTGGGCGATGGAGGCGTGGGAGAAAGGGCTCCTGACCGGCGAGCACACCGGTGGCGTCGAGCTGGCATGGGCCGATGGCGCCACCGTGGTCCGCCTCATCGAGCTCATCGCAAACCGCGAGGGTCTGGGCGACCTCCTCGCCGAGGGGTCTCAGCGCGCGGCATCGGTCATCGGCCGCGGTACCGAGCGGTTCCTCACCACTGTCAAGGGTCTGGAGATGGCCATGCACGATCCCCGGCACATGGAGCGCATGCGCTGGTCGTACCTCACCGCGCCCACCGGTGGAGACCACATGGGGCAGCACGACTTCCGCAACGGCGCCCGCAACCAGTTTGGGCTCTGTCACTTCCTGGGCTACAGCGACCAGCAGTCGCTCGACCTCCTGAACGCCGTGACAGGCTGGGGCGCGGACCAGGCAGAGTGGGAAGCCATCGCGCGCCGCGGGCTCACGATGGCCCGGCTGTTCAACCTGCGTGAAGGCTTGCGCCGCGCGGACGACCGGCTCCCTGCCCGCTTCTCAGAGGATCTGCCCCTGCACAAGGGCGTGACGCCGGACCAGCAGCACGAGATCGTCACCCGCTACTACGCCCGGCAGGGCTGGGATGCGGAGACGGGCGTCCCGACCGCGGAAACGCTCGCACAGCTCGGGATCGAGGAGTATGACACGGTCCGGGCGGCGATCGTCGGCTGAGCGAACCGCCCACCCGGCGAGAGAGGCCGGTCGCCGCGCAGTCTGCCCCGCATGGCGCTACACTTCCCCCACTGAACCCACGAGGAGATCCTCCAATGCAGGTCGCACCGATTCCCGACCTTGACCCCGAGATCAACGAGGTCCGCACCGCCACCGCCAACATCGTCAACCGCTACATCATCCCGAACGAAGAGCGGCTCGCCTACAACAACCCGGACCGCGCGCGCATCGCATACGAGACCCAGGAAGCCGTCAAGAAGGCCGGCCTCTGGGCGCCTCATCTGCCTGCCGAGTACGGGGGGATGGGCATCGGCTTCCTGAAGCACGCCTACATGAACGAGATCCTTGCCTGGAGCCCGTACTCCAACACCCTCTTTGGTGTCGTCGCGCCCGACTCTGGCAACCAGACCATCCTCCTCAAGTACGGGACGGAAGAACAGAAGAAGAAGTGGCTCGAACCGTCGATCCGCGGCGAGATCCGCTCCTGTTTCTCCATGACTGAACCGGATGCACCCGGATCCGACCCCTATGCCATCCAGACCCGCGCCGTCCGCGACGGCGACGAATGGGTGATCAACGGCCGCAAGTGGTTCACTTCCGGGGCCGACGGCGCCGCGTTCGCAATCGTCATGTGCCGGACTGAGGAGGCTGATGGCGATGGCGGCGTGCGCGAGAAGATGACCCAGATAATCGTCCCTACCGACACGCCTGGTTTCAAGATCGTCCGGCGCATCCCGGTCTGGGGCCACGACAGCAACCACTGCGAAATCGAGTACCGGAACGTCCGCGTGCCGGTCACCAATCAGCTCGGACGCACCGGAAGTGGTCACCAGGCCGCCCAGGACCGCCTCGGTGCCGGGCGTGTGTTCCATTGCATGAACTCGGTCGGCCAGATGTGGCGCGCCTTCGACCTGATGGTGCGCCGCGCGATCGAGCGCGAAGTCCACGGCGGCCGCCTCGAGACGAAGCAGTTCATCCAGGGCTTCATCTCCGATTCGTACATCGACATCCAGGCCGCACGTCTGATGACCATCCACACCGCCCAGGTCATCGACCGCGGCGGCGACTCGCGCACCGACATCTCGGCGATCAAGATCTTCGTGCCAGCTGCCTTCGAGCGGGTGGTCGGTCGGGCGATCCAGGTGCATGGCGCGATGGGCGTCTCCGGCGACACGCCGCTGGCGGGCATGTACACCGGCGCGCGTACGCTCCGCCTCGCGGACGGCCCGGACGAGGTCCACCGAATCGTCATCGCCAAGAACGTCCTCAAGCGCTACCACGACGGCATGTCATGGGACTTCGGCGTTTAGAGGCCCCCGTCTCGATTCTCCAATACCACACCACGGTCGCGGTGGACCGCGACCGTGGTGCTCGTTTCGCGGGTCTTCTTTATTGTTGGGTCTCGTCGCGCTGAGGAGGGGTCTATGCTCGAAGGTACCCGCGTCGTCGAGTTGAGCAATGAGGTCGGAGGAGCCATGGCAGGCCGTCTCCTCGCGACCTACGGTGCCGATGTCATCGTGGTCGAGCCGCCCGGCGGTCATGCCATCCGCGCGTTGCCGCCCCGGGCCGGGGACCAACCCGACCAGAGCATCCTCTTCGCCTACCTCGGTGCCGGGAAGCGAAGCCTCGTGCTCGATCTCGAAGCGCCTGCTTCCCGTGAGGCCCTTCGCTCTGTCATCGCAGACGCCGCTGTGGTCATCGATTCCCACGCCCCGGGGCAGCTTGCCTCATGGGGGCTTGACCCGGCGGCTTTGATCGAAGAGTACCCCGGGCTCGTGGTCTGCTCTCTGACCCCCTTCGGGCAACACGGTCCTCGCTCCTGGTGGCGCTCCACCGCGCTCACCTCATCTGCCGCCGGCGGTCAGATGGCGCTCTGCGGCGACCCGGACAAGCCCCCGTTGATGACTGCCGGACACCAGGCTCACTATCAGGCCGGCCTCCACGCTTTCGCCGCGATCCTGACCGCGCTCTACGCCTCCCGGGAGTCCGGGCTGGGCGACTGGATCGACCTCTCCGTTCAGGAAGTCCAGGCCACAACCCTGGAAGGATCGGGACCCGGGGCTCTAATAAACGGCAACGAATCCGGCCGCTCCGCCGGCAATACCCTCTTCGCCCAGTGGGGCGTCCAACCCTGCAAAGACGGTTTCGTCGGTATCGCGGCCATGCCCCGCCAATCGTTCGCCGTGTACGACTGCATCGGTCACCCCGAACTGAAGGACGACCCTGCGTTTGCATCAGGCTGGTCTCCCGACGCCAACGCCGTCCTCGCCTATCTCATCCCGGAGTGGACCAGCCAGCACACCGCCGCCGAAATCTTCGCGCATGCGACGAGGTTCCGCGCTCCCTTCTCCATGATTCCCGGGCCCCACGAACTCCTCGAATGGCCCGCCCTCCGCGACTCAGGCTTCTGGCGAACCGTCGAGCACCCCGTCCTCGGCCCGCACCCCTTGCCCACCGGACCCGTGGTCTTCGGAGAAGGCCACCGAGGAGGAGCTACCCGGGCGCCCCTCCTCGGCGAACACACCAGCGAAGTGCTCGCCGAACTGGAACACAAGCCGCCTGTTTCTGCCGCGCATGTCGCGACCGGGAAGCCGGCACTCCCGTTTGCAGGTGTCCGTGTGATCGACGTCACCCAGGTCTGGGCGGGCCCGTATGCGACGCGCTTCCTCGCCGACATGGGGGCCGAGGTCATCAAAGTGGAAGGACCGTCGTTCGCCGATCCAATCCGGACCATGGCCGGCGCCCGCGCCGTGCCCGAGATCAACCAGAGTGCCTACTTCAACGAGTACAACCGCAACAAATTGGGCATCAGCTTGGACTTGAAGCAACCCGAAGGCATGGAAGCCCTTAGGCGGTTGATTGCCACCGCCGACATCTTCATCGAGAACTGGAGCAGCGGCGTCGCCGACAGAATCGGCCTCAGCTACGCTGACCTCCGGCGACTGAAACCCGGCATCATCTACATCTCCATGCCGGGATTCGGGCACGAAGGCGGCGACTCCGCCCGGATCGGCTTCGGGCCCACGATCGAGCAGATGGGCGGCCTGGTCGCCCTGCAGGGCTACGAGGGTGGCCCGCCCCACCGCAGCGGCATCTCATACGGCGATCCCGTCTCCGGCACAATCACCGCCGGTGCGGCTGCGAGCGCGCTTCTTCGCCGTCAGCGCACTGGCGAGGGCTGCTACGCGATGATCCCACAGCGCGATGTCGTCTGCCATCTCGTGGGCGAGTTCGTGGTCGCCGAGGCTGTCGGCCACCCGCTTCCGGTTCGGACGGGCAACCGTGACACCGGCTTCGCGCCGCACAACCTGTACCGCACGGCCGACACTCCGCCCCGCCTGGCGCGAGCTCGTCCCGACGTGGCGCCCATCGAACACACCGACACCTGGCTCGCCATCGCTGTCGACAGCGACGCCGCGTGGGGAGGCCTCGCCCGGGTGATCGCCGACCCTCGCCTCGACAGCCCCCAGTTCCGAACCGCCGCCGGCCGGCACGCCGGTGCCGCAGAAGTAGACGCCGTCATCACCGAGTGGGCCGCCACCCGCGAAGTCAACGCCGCGGCCTCGGCTCTGCAATCTGCCGGCGTCGCCGCTTCTCCGGTGCTCACTCCGCTTATGCTTGCCAACGACTCGCACCTCGCCGCGCGCGGCGCCTTCCTTCCGTACGTCCACCCGGACCAGGAACCGGGCCGGACCGCAGCCTCCCCGTGGCGTATGCGGCGGCGGAAGATCACGAACGCGCGCCCTGCGCCACGTTTCGGTGAACACAGCGCCGAGGTCCTCGCCCGCATCGGCGGCTACTCCGAAGCCGAGATTGCCGTCTTCGCGGAGAAGCTCGTCACGACCACCGATCTCATCCCCGGAGTGGCCGGCTAGCCGATGCACCCCGGCGGCGCGCGGTGCGGCTGATCCCGCAGGGCGCGCCGCCTGACGCTCTGGCCCGCCTTTGCATGTTGGGCCGCACAACCGCCACACTGAACTCAAGGAACCTTGGAGCTGGGCCCATGAGCATCGACCGCATCCACGACATCATGCCGTTTGTCATCGAATCCGATGGCCGGCGCGAACGCGCCTACGACATCTACTCACTGCTTCTGAAGGAGCGGATCGTCTTCCTCGGTACACCCATCGACGCGATGGTAGCCAACGTCATCATTGCCCAACTCCTCTACCTCGCCCGCGAAGACGACGACAAGGACATCATGATGTACATCAACTGCCCCGGCGGGAGCGTTACGGCCGGTCTGGCAATCTACGACACCATGAACCTGATCCGCCCCAAAGTCTCGACAGTCTGCATCGGTCTCGCCGCAAGCATGGGCACCGTGTTGCTCACCGCAGGGGAAAAGGGCAAGCGCTTCGTCTTGCCAAACGCGACTGTGCACCTCCACCAGGTGCTTGGCGGGGCCCAGGGCCAGGCACGAGATATCGAAATCCAGGCCCGTGAGACGATCCGCCTGCAGAAAGTCCTGCGGAACATCATCGCTACCTGCACGGGCCAGCCCATGGAGCGCATCGAGCAGGACACCGACCGCGACTTCTGGCTCGACCCCGCGGGCGCAAGGGACTACGGCCTCGTGGATGAGATCTTGGAGCGGCCCTCAGCTTTGACAGTTGTTGAAGGCCAAGCAACGACCTAGGATGCAGCCGCCTGGTGGGGAGTCGCCGTCGGGCGAGTAGTGTCCGAAATCTGCCGAGGTGATTGAGAGCTCTCTGGAGCCCTCTTCCCCTCCCGTGAATTCCTGAGACGCCGTCGTCCGTATCCGTTCCGTCCCGAATCCGTGAGTGGAGGTTTGGGGAGTTCACCCCGTGGGTGGGAGTTTCGG
>CAZCDK010000139.1:0-7721 GCA_964497285.1 uncultured Anaerolineaceae bacterium
ACGAGTCCGACATGCGGTCAGCATGCCCGATGGAATGCCCGCCGGGAAGCACCTGCTACCTGGGCAGCCCGACCAGGACCTCGCCGTTCTCAACCTTCACCGGGTAGGTCTGGAGGTCCTCAGCCGACTTGTTCCAGAAGAGGAGCCTCGACTGGAAGCGTCCGAGGAAGCGGTGGTTCTCGTTGAACTCGGGATTGAACGGTTGTGTCACGGCCTTTCCGGTTCGGATTTCGAAGCGGGCGCCGTGAAAGGGACAGGTGATGCAGCCGGCCTCAACCTTGAGCGCTTTGACAGGAGAGCCTGCCAAGCCGGTGAACGGAAGACGCGCGTGCGAGCAAAGCCCGTTCAAGGCGAAGGCGTCTTCTCCGACACGGACAAGAGTCACACGCAGACTGCGGAGCCTGACTTCCTTCGGCGTGCCGTCGGGGTAGTCGCGCAACTCGCCTGCGCTGGCCCAACGATTCATCCTGGCGTGAGGGATGGTGTTCTTGGCGCGGATTGGGAAGGGCCGGTCGATGCCAAGGAGCGGCCCGAAGGTGAGCTGCAGCAGGCCGGCCGAGCCAAGACCGGCAAGCAAGAGGACGATCCCACCAAGCGTGTGACCCGAAGAAGTGGTCGGGTCGCCCGGAAAGAAGAGAAGGATGATGCCGCCCGCTATGAGGCCAATCGTCGCCAGCCCCCAGGTTCCAATGAGCGAGATGCCAATGAACGCGAGAGCAGGTGACAAAGGCGCAATCCTCCGAACCGGATAGTACCCGGTTCATGCGGAAACGGGCAAAGCCCTGGACCGCTTCGAGCCAGAAGCGATCAGAGGAGGCTGGCGGGATCGACGTCAACAGCCCAACCCTCGCCGAGACGAATGGCCGCGAGAAGCGGCGCCGGGTTGCGGCCGCGCATGAGGATCTGCCAGCGATACCGGCCACGGACCCGGGGAATGAAAGCGAGCGCCGGACCCAGGATGTCCGGGTCCGCGCGGCCAGCAGCGTCGCGTCTCGTTCGCAGATCGGCGGCGACGCGCGCGGCCTCAGCGAGGCCGTTTTCCTTGTTCAGGTCGTGGAAGGTCAGTCGCACGAGCCGTGAGAACGGCGGGTATCCTGCCCGGCGGCGGTGCGCGATCTCGTGTTCGTAGAACGCGCGGTAGTCGTGGCTGGCCGCGCACTGGATGGGCGCGACCTCGGGCTCGTAGGTCTGAACGATGACTGTCCCGATGCGGTCGCGCCGCCCCGCTCGTCCAGCCACCTGGGACAACAGCTGGAAGGTTCGCTCGTGCGAGTTGTAGTCGGGTAGGCTCAGGCCGACGTCCGCGTCGATGACGCCTACGACCATCATGTGCGGCAGATCGAGCCCTTTGGCGAGCATCTGGGTCCCGACGAGGATGTCGATCCGGCCTGCTTCCAGTGCCTGGACCATCTGTTCGTGGCTGCCCTTCGGGCGTGCAACATCGCTGTCCCAGCGTGCCACCCGTGCTCCGGGGAACTCATCCCGGGCGAGGGCTTCGACTTTTTGGGTGCCGATTCCGAAGGGACGGTAGCGCACTCCGCGGCACTTTGGGCACTGCGTCTCCAGCCGCTTCGAGCGGCCGCAATGGTGGCAGCGGAGTTGGGGTGTATTCAGGTTGTGTGCGTCGAGCCCCATAGCAAGTTCGCACGCGGGGCATTGCGGCAGGAATCCGCAGTCGCGGCAGAGCATGAACCGGGCTGATCCTCTCCGGTTCACGAAGAGGATTGCCTGCTCACCGACAGCGAGAGCCCTGCGGATGGCGCGCCGAAGCGGGAAGCTGAAGACGCTGCGATTGCCAGCCTTCAGTTCCTCGCGCATGTCGACGACCGCAATGTCCGGCATCCGGCCGACTGCGGTTTCGCCGCCTTCGCGCGGCGAGATGCGAGTGAGCAATTCCAGGCGCCGTATCTGGCCCTGTTCGGAACGGTGGTAGGTGATCACGTCGGGCGTGGCACTTCCGAGGACAAGCGTCGCGCCGGCGAGCCGGCACAGCTCCTCTGCGACTTCACGGGCGTGGTAGCGGGGGAGGATGTCGTTCTGCTTGTAGGTCCACTCGTGTTCCTCGTCGACTACGACGAGCCCCAGGTGCCGCATCGGCGCGAAGACCGCGCTGCGCGAGCCAATCACGAGTTGCGACGCATCCTGACGAATACGGTGCCATTGGTCGAACCGCTCGCCCGTATTGAGTTCCGAGTGGATCAGCGTGAGCGTGTCGCCGAACCGCTCCCCGTATCGCCGAACGGCCTGCGGGGTCAGCGAGATCTCAGGCACGAGGACGATCGCCCCCTTTCCAGCCTCGATGGTGCGGCGCACCAGGTCCAGGTAGACTTCGGTCTTGCCTGCGCCGGTTACCCCGTGCAGGAGGTAGACGCCGGGTGCGGCGGCAATCGCGTTTGCCGCCGCCCGCTGTTCCAAAGTGAGGACCAGGTCCGGCTGCGCGGCGAAGACGCGCTCTGCCAGGGGATGCCGCTCAAGCCGCGCTTCATAGGGCCGCAGCCAGCCCTCGCCGGCCAGTTTCTGGATGTGCCGCGGCTCGGCCCCTGATTCGCGTGCCCTGGTGAGCGACACGTCCGCCTGTTCCGCCAGCAGCCGCAGGAGGCGTGCCTCGATCGACCTTGGCTGTTTCGTCTCCAGCTCCAGTGCCCGGGTGAGGGCCTCTGGGGCAGGCTTTGCCAGCGCAAGACGCCGCACGAGCCGGGCGCGCCCGGCGGGTCGGATCAGCCCCTGGGCAACCGTGAGGTGGCCAGCCTTCTGGAGCCGCGCCAGGCGTGCGCGGGTGATGCCATGCACCTTCTCCTGCAGTTCTTCGAGCGTCACCTGCCCGTGCGAACCGATGTACGCAAGGATTCCATGGTCCTTTGGGTCGATCGGCAGGAGCGGTGGCACTTCCACTGGCGAGACCATCGTCACGGGCCTCTGGCCGAAGCCCGGCGGGAGACAAGTGGCCACGCAGTCCCAGATCGGCGCGAGGTAGTGGTCAGCCATCCAGCGGACAAGGGCCACGTGATTCGCACTCAGCAGCGGCGCGCTGTCCGCGATCGCACCAACCGGCCGGGTCTCGGGCACTCCGCTGTCGTTCGACAGGCCGAGGACGATGCCCTGGAGGACACGCTGCCCGAAGGGGACGTAGACCGCCTGCCCCAGGCCGACGTCCATCCCCTCCGGGATCGCGTATGTGAACGCGGCTCGTGCAGGGTGCGCGGCGTTCACGGCGACTTCGGCGAAGCGCAGGGGGGTCATTGCGACTTGAAGTGTAGCCGGGCGGCGCGCGAGGTCACCCCCGGGGTTGATCGAGTGCCTGACGCAGGGAAGCGAGGTTCTCAGCGGGCGTGGCCTCTGGATTGAAGACCGAACTCCCGCAAACAAGGATGTTGGCGCCAGCAGCGGCGCAGGCGGCTGCGTTGCCCACCTTGACACCGCCATCCACCTCGATTTCGGCTGGTAGGTTGGCGGCATCGAGCAAGCGGCGAATTGCAGCCACCTTCTGGAGTTGGTGAGGGATCATCTGCTGCCCGCCCCACCCCGGGTTTATGGTCATGACCATCACCTGGTCGGCGTCCGGGAGCGACTCCTGGATCGCGGTCAAGGGCGTTCCTGGGTTTATGCACACGCCGGCCTTCTTCCCAAGCCTGCGGATGGCATCCAGTGTCCGATTGATGTGTGGCGAGACCTCGACGTGGACGTTGATGATTTGCGCAACATCGGCGTACGTCTCGATGTACCGTTCCGGCTCGACGATCATCAGATGAACGTCGAACGGCAGATTCGTGACCCGGCGCAGCGCGTCGATCACGGGCGGACCGAAGGTGATGTTCGGCACGAATCGCCCGTCCATGACATCAAGGTGCAAGTAGTCGGCGCCGCCTGCCTCGGCAGCGCGGACCTCATCGGCCAGGCGGCCGAAGTCGGCGGTGAGGATAGAAGGGGCCAGCTTCACCCGTTGCATCATCGCATTCTAACCTGCGGCCGGGTCACGGCCCTTGACCGGGAGCAGTCAGTCACCGCGTCATGCAGCCTCGAGCAAGAGTACCGGCTCGGCGCAGAGTCCTCCGTTGACGTATTCTAGACGTGCCGGGCGGACTTTATACTCTACCGAGTAGGCGTCTCAACAATTATGACCGTTCGCATCGTAACCGATTCCACAGCCGACCTCCCCCGGGACATCGTTGAGCAGTACGGAATCACTGTCGTCCCTCTGACGGTATTCTTCGGCGACGAGGCGTTGCTCGATGGGGTGGACATAGACCCGGATCAGTTCCTGGCTCGGCTGGCCTCCGCTTCGGTTCTGCCACGCACCAGCCAGCCGTCCACGGAGCGGTTTCGGCAGGTGTACGAGAGCCTGGCGCAGGAAACGAACGAGATCGTCTCGATCCATCTCTCGTCGAAGCTCTCCGGGACGCTAAACTCCGCATCGGTCGCGCGTGACCAGGTCGCTCACGGCGACCTGCACATTGAGCTTATCGACTCCTACACCGTGAGCCTTGGGCTGGGCCTCATAGTACGGGAGGCGGCCGCAGCCGCGTCTGCCGGCGCGAGCCTCGCTGAGGTCGTGGCGCTTGCACGCCATGCCATGGATAGGGTGGGTGTCGCCATTCTCGTGGATACGCTCGAGTACCTGCGGCGGGGCGGGCGTATCGGGCGAGCAAGTTCGTTTCTGGGCTCCGTTCTCAGCATCAAACCGATCATCAGTGTCGAGGACGGAGAAGTCGTGCCCGTCGAGCGCGTTCGGACGCGCAACCGGGCGACTGAGCGCCTCTTCGAGCTGGCGACCGAGGATAGGCGAGCGAAGGCGGTGTTTGCTGCCTGCACGGGCGATGCCCTGGAGACGAACGCACTCGTGGAACGTCTTCGCGTTGCGCTCCCGCACACCGACGTGCGGGCCGCGAGGCTGGGGCCGACCGTGGGGGTCTACGTGGGTGCGAATGCTCTTGGGTTCGCGGTCCTGCACGGAGACTAGGTGCCTACCGACAGTGAGCGTCTTCGCCGTGTGTTCGAACTGGAGCTTAGACGCGGCTGTGACAACCAGACGGTCATTGGCGGTCTTGACCGGATGCTCATCCAGATGTCCGAGGACGGCCTCCTGGCACACGGGAGCCCGCTTCGTGACCGGGTCCGCCGCCTTCCCGCGGGGGGCTATCGTTCGCTCGGGGAGCCGCAGCGCAGGGTGTGGATCGATGGGACGATCCGGGCGCTGACGGTACACGTCGACCCCCCTGGAGGCCTTCCAAACCGACCGGCGGCGCTTGAGCTGGACCGCAGGACCACCGGCGCGAGAGCGCCCGGAACGCGCGTTCTCCGCTCCCGCCGCGGCGGACCGACTGCGGCGGAAGGAGCCGCTTCGCGCGATGCGCGGAGCCGCCTGGAGCTCGGATCCCCGGTGACGAAGCTCCCAGGAATCTCGAAGGTCAACGCCGCGCGATTGGAGAAGCTGGGCGTATCCACCGTCGCCGATGCCGTTCGACTCTTCCCTCGCCGCTTCAACGACTTCACAGACACGCGGAAGGTCGCACAGCTTGAGCAGTCGCGGATGCCGCAGACGGTCGTGGGCAAGATCGTCACGGTCGGCGAGATCCGTTTCGGACGCCGTGTGAGAGGTTCAGAAGCGGTCATCAACGACGGATCCGGGGCCTTGCGCGTGGTCTGGTTCAACATGCCGTACGTCGCCAAGGGCCTCGCAATCGGCGAGACGATCGTGGTCTCGGGTCGGGTGCGAAGCTTCCGGGGTCGCCTCCAGATGGAGAACCCGGAACACGAGCAGTTCGACGAAGAGCTGCTGCACACAGGCCGCCTCGTGCCGGTCTATCCCGCCACGCAAGGCCTCGGCCAGCGGACTATTCGGCGCGCGGTCAAGGCGGCCCTCGACGAACTGGCAGACCGCATTCCGGATCCGATTCCGCCAGCCGTCCGTGATGCGGAGAAGCTCCCCTCGCTCGCGGATGCAATCCGCACGTACCACTACCCCGCGACACTCGCTGAAGCCGAGGAGGCCCGGCGCCGCCTCGCAATGGGTGAGTTCCTGGCCATTCAGGCTGCGGTTCTCATGCGGCGTGAAGAGTGGCAGAGGGGAAAGGATGCGCCTTCCCTCAGTCTTGGCAGGCGGCTGCAGGCATTCCTGGGTTCGCTGCCGTTCTCGCTGACCGATTCGCAGCGAGAGGTGATGCACGAGATCCTGCAGGATGTTCGCGGCCCCCGGCCCATGCTCCGCCTGTTGCAGGGCGACGTTGGTAGCGGCAAGACCGTTGTGGCCTTCGCCGCGATGCTGGCCGCCGTCCATTCCGGGTGGCAGGCGGCAATGATGGCCCCTACGGAGATCCTCGCGGAGCAGCACTACCGCTCGTTGGCGAAATACCTGGGTGGCGGCGAACTCACGGCGCTCGATGGCGTGTTTGCGCCGGCATGGTTCGCTCGCAGTCTCCGGGTGCTCCTGTTGACCGGTTCGCTCACGCCAGCGCAAAAGCTGCAAGTGCGGAGCGATGCGGCGCATGGCGGCGCCGACATAGTCATCGGGACGCACGCACTACTCGAGGACGACGTCCAGATCCCGCGCCTGGGGCTCGCGGTGATCGACGAGCAGCACCGTTTTGGTGTGATCCAACGGGCGAAGCTCCGTCAGAAGAGTGCGAACCCGCACCTGCTCGTGATGTCCGCCACGCCCATCCCGCGAACGCTGGCGCTCACCGTCTACGGCGACCTCGAGGTCTCAACCATAGACGAGATGCCCCCCGGCCGGAAACCGGTGAGAACCGTCTGGGTTGAGCCACACGAACGTGACGAGGCCTACGAGTTTGTCCGCGAGCGTCTCGATGCTGGTGAGCAGGCGTTCGTGATCTGCCCGTTGGTGGAGGAGTCCGAAGCGCTCGATGTCCGATCGGCGGAGGAGGAATTCGAACGCCTCCACGCCGGGCCCCTGAGGGCCTACCGGCTCGATCTCCTTCACGGTCGGATGGCTGGCAAGCAGAAAGATGAGATCATGGCGCGCCTGGCGAACAGCGAAACGGACGTCCTCGTCTCGACGAGCGTTATCGAAGTAGGGATCGACGTGCCCAACGCAACAGTCATCGTCATCGAGGGAGCGGAGCGGTTCGGGCTGAGCCAGCTCCACCAATTTCGTGGCCGTGTTGGCCGTTCTGAGAAGCAGAGCTACTGCATGCTTTTCAGCACAGAGGAGGAGCCCGGGCCCGACGCACGGGAGCGACTCGAGGCCATGGTGGAGACGACCGACGGATTCAGACTTGCCGAAGTCGACCTGGAGCTTCGCGGTGAAGGCGAAGCCTGGGGCCGGATCCAGAGCGGAGCCAACACGATGCTCCGCGTGGCTCGCCTGACCGACCGGGATCTACTTCACCGCGCCCGGACGATGGCGGAGGAGGTTCTGGCCAGGGATCCTCTCCTGCAGAAGCCCGAACACCGATCCCTTGCTGCGTCGGTGAAGCCGTTCCTCGAGACGGCGACGCAGGCCACCTGCGCGGACACGGCCGGTGCTGTTCCGAGATCGGGCCGGTGAGTGGCGCCTACGGGCCGAACTGCTTCGTGTAGTCGACAGTGAGCAAGCGTTCGGGCTTGATGCGGACGAGGCAACTCACGCTTCCGGTGGCAGAAGTCGCCCGCAGATAGGCATCGCCGCCGACAGGCCCGAGATAGCGGACTGCCACCTCCCGGGTGTCGCGTTCGAAGTAAGGGGTTTCCAGCGGGGCCGGCCCTTTGATGGTTGCGTACCTGTA
>CAZCDK010000140.1:0-1403 GCA_964497285.1 uncultured Anaerolineaceae bacterium
GACTACTGACTACTCGCCACCGACCACTGACCCCCGTTAACCATTCCCGCCCCCCACGCGTTACTACCCCCAAGGAGGACTATGCCCTCCTCGCGGTGCGTCGCCGTGGGGAGAGCGCGTATTGACCTTTGAGTATGCGATCGGTAAGGTTCAGCAGGCTTTCCAATCGAAGCTGCCACGCAACGCGGCGGGGCGACTGCATCCCCGCGTCTGCTGGAGGACCATTGACCGGACGGCAATACCACGGGCCGAAGGACCAGGATCGAACCGGGATCGGGAGCGAAACACTCCTCCCTTCTCCCTCCTCCCTCCTCCCTTCCCAACTCGCTCGAACGGGTTCCAGCCCCACCGGGGATGGAACCCGTTCTTATGTTGAGCGGGGCTTCGCCCGATACGAATCCACCCCGAAAGGAGGGCGTGCCAGCCTCGCCTGAACACCCGGCGCACTCCCCCCTCCTCCCTCCTCCCTCCTCCGGGGGGCACGGGGTGGATGTGGGGCCCGAGTGGGGTGGTCGCGAGGGGAAACAACTCCCGTCTTCGAATCGAGGCAATGCCCGGACCCGCCCATGCCGCGCGCCACGGCCCGGCGGAACGACGAGCGGGCGACCTCACAGCGTAGGGGTCAGGGGTCAGGCGTCAGGGGTCAGAATTCTGACTACCGGCAACTGGCGACCCAACCACTACAGATAGGACCAGGGGACACCGGCGAAGGGCAAAGGGGACAGACCCCCAACCCCCGACCCCCGACCCCTCCCATCCGCCCGCAAGTCCAGGCGAGTCCGGAACACACAGTCCGCCCAAGGGGCGGCAAAACCGAAAAAGGAAGGATTGGGATACACGGGAACCAGGGAGCCTCCTCCCTCCTCCCTCCTCCCTCCTCCCTCCGAACAGTCCATTCGACTGGAGAGGTATACCAATTTGAGTAAGGAACTTGCTCAGACGGTGCGCAGCAAGAAGATCGCGGCCCTCGTCGCGATCGTCGCCATGCTCGCCGTCTTCGGCACATTGGGCTCGCAGTTGCGCGACGCGAAAGCGGCGATCTCAAACCAAACGCTCACGGTAAGTGTCAATGGCGGAGCCTTTGGGGCGCCCCCTGCCACCGTGACCGGCGGTGATACGATCGCGTATCGGCTGACAGCCGATGGCAACAACGGCAACATGGACATGTCGATCAGCATGCCGGCAGCTCTCGGCACGCTCGTCCTCGGCGATGTTGCCTGCAGCAACTCCGGCGTCGCCTCTGTGCTCGGCTCTACCGCCAACTGCCTCATCAGCGCAGGTGTCGGTCGAACCATCACCGTCACCAAGACGGTTCCTGCGCAGGCCAACAATGCCGTTGACGTGACCCTCGCAACCACTGCCGCTGCCACCGATCTCGGCGGCGTGGCGGTGAACCTCGGCCC
>CAZCDK010000140.1:1413-6239 GCA_964497285.1 uncultured Anaerolineaceae bacterium
GGCTCTGGCTCACGCGCCGCGCGATTTCGGCAAAAACGTTTGCGGCAAAATCACCGCGGTTGGTATATTCCACCACCCGCGCGCCGCCCGCCGCGCACGCCGCGGCCAGCTCGATCGCGATCTCTGCATCGGGATGATTAAAGATCGGGACCAGCCCGGTCAACGCGGGCGGATCCGGGTCCTATACCCTGACCGTAACCAACGCCGATGCCGGTGGCCAGGCCGCCAATGGCATCGTCATCACGGATACGCTGCCTGCACAGCTCACCCCCGTTAGCGCAAGCGCTGCGGGCTTCACCACCGGGAACGGCGCCTGTACCGTCCTCGGCCAGACGGTCACGTGCCCGACCGCGACGCTCGCTTCGGGCGGCGGTCCTGGCGTTGTCACCATCAACTACAACGTGATCATCAACGTCACCAATGGCACCGTGGTGAACAACACCGCTGGCCTGGCAGCGACGAACATCAGTCCTGCCATCACCAGCGCCGCCTTCCCCACCACCATCAACTCCACCCACAACATGACGTTCACGATCGTGCCCACGAAGAGCAGCGTGACGTCGGTACCCCCGGAGGCGTTCTCCTGGATTTACCAGGTCACGAACACGGGCACCGCGCCCCTCACCAACGTGGCCATCACCGACCCCGCGATTGATGGGGCGCCCACCGGCAAGATCACGATGAGCCCTGATCCGCAGAACGATCTCGGCAACTCCCTGACCTGCGATGCGGCGGCCAACGCCTTCACCGGCACCTGCATCATCGGCACCCTCTCTGCCGGCGGCAGCGTCTCGGTCGTCGTCAACATGACCACCATCGCCGCTGCGGCGGCCGGTGTCGTCAACAATTCGGCCGTTGCCGCGTCGACCGAGACCGGGAACGTTAATGCGGCCGGCAACGCCTTCATCAACAACAACCCGATCCTCGCCATCACCAAGACGTTCAGCGCGGCCACGGTTGGCCACGCCGTCTCGGCGACCTACACCTGGACGGTCACCAACGTCGGCGCCGCGACAGCGAATAACGTCGTTGTTGCCGATGCCGTCCCCGCTGGCCTCACGGGCAGCGGCGCGACTGTCGGATCGACCGGCGGCACCACCGGCGCGGCCTGCACCCTCACGGGCGGCAGCGCGACCACGATGCCCGCTGACGCGACCCTGTCGTGCACGGTAACCGTCGTCCTCACGGCTGGCACCACGCCGGCCGGCGGCTCGAGCTTCGTCAACACCGCGTCGGTCACCTCGACCGAAATGCCGGTTGCGATCTCGGCTTCCGCCACCATCAACGCCGCGGTCCCGGCCCTCGCCATCACCAAGGTGGCCACCGCTGGAACCCTGACCCCGACTTCGGGCTCCGTCTTCACCATCACGGTGACGAACACCGGCTCGGCGGCTGCCGCGAACGTGTCGATCTCTGACGTCGTTCCCAGCTCGCTCGTCGTCGGCGCCGCCACCTGCCCCGCCGGCTTCACCAACAACAACGCCGGCAACACCATCAGCTGCACCGCCGGCACCATCGTCGCGGGCGGCTCGGCTGTCGTATCCATCCCCGTGACCCTCGCCGCTGGCGTGGTCAACGGCACGGTCATCAGCAACACCGCCTCCGCCTCGGCGAACAACGCCGCCTCGGTCGTGGCGAGCGCTTCGGTTCTCGCTCAGGTTGGCGCCCTTGCCGTCAGCAAGGTCAACGCCCCCACGATCCTCGGCGTTAGCGGCGCTGTGACCTCCACCATCATCGTCAGCAACACTGGCGCTGCCACCGTGAACGCCGTCGGCATCTCCGACGTGCTCCCGGCCGGCTCCACCTTCGTTGCTACCGGTTCAACCCCCACGTGCTCGGCCGTCGGCGTGACCGTCACCTGCACGGGTGGGAACCTCGTCGCTGGCGCCTCCACCACCTTCACCGTGAAGTGGTTGGCTCCCGCCACCCTCGGCATCGCCACGAACAACGTAACCACCACCAACACCTCCGGCGTCGGTAACGCGACCGCCCAGGCGTCGGTCACCGTGGTTGCCTCCGCGGCCGCCGCCGAGCTGCGCAGCGTGGAGGGCGGGACCGTCCTCGCCGCCCAGGACATCAAGAACAACGTTCGCGGTCACCGGCACACCGTCTGTGCCGTGCTCGCGGGCACCAACACTGCTACTCAGATTCCGCTGACCTCCCCCAGCCAGATCAACGTCTCGGCCGGTGGCGGCTACACCTCCATCAACGATCCGGACCCGACGTTTGCCGACGTCCAGATCTTCATTGGCAACGGCACCAACGGTCTGAACTTGGCAACCTGCTTCAGCTGGGTCTCGACCCAGGCCGGTGACCAGGAAATCAGCGTCAACTACAACGATCCCGGTACCGGGGCTCCGCTCACCGCCAACTGGGGCGGCACTTCCAGCAACAAGTCGCTGGTCAAGGAGTGGAACGTCCTCGAGAACAGCACCGTCACCCTCTCGGGTGGCGCGGTTGCCACGGGCACGAGCTCGGCCGCAACGTCTGGCGCTCCGACCGTGGTCGTCAACGTCGCTGCCACGTTCTGGCCTGTCGACAGCGACTACCGGATCACCACCATCAACGTCAGCGACGCCTTCAATGGCAGCCACGTCACGCGGACCGGCAGCACCTACACCGGCGCCCTCTGGGGTGTCGATACCAAGGTCTGGCTCGATACCGCCTGTGGCGTTGTCAATGACGCAAACCCGACTGCGGCTGCGCCCATCACCGCGACGACCGGCTCTTCGGGGGCAATCAGCTTCACCATCAAGGCTGACGCCAACTGCCTCCTGAACGACCAGATCGTCGTCGGCATGAGCGGCACCGAGCCCGGCGTGCTGGGCAGCGGTGTCGGTAACACCGTGACGCAGTACATCGTCGTCAACCTGTCCACCGCTCTCCAGACCAAGCAGGTCTTCCTTGCCTGGGCTGGCCAGCGCGTCATCCTCGAACACGACTGGCGTCTGCCCGCGGGCGACAAGGACGGCGACGCTTCTTCTAGTGTCGTTCCGAACACTGGCAGCGCCTGCCAGTTCGGCAGCCGGTTCAACGTGACGGCCATCAGGAGCGCCGGCCCCGGCACATTCGTGCCTGGCCTTGGTGCTGTCATCAGCGGTAACGACCAGGCGACGGTCAGCGTCTCGAACGACAACGTCCAGGCCGACGCCGAAGTCATGCTCGCTCCCACGTCGGGGCCGCAGGAATCCTGCATCAGCCGCTGGCTCTACGAGTCGGAGGATCAGGGGCAGGTTGACATCGAGGCCTCCGTCCTCGGCACCAACGGCTTCAGCGTGACTGAGGGCGTTGTTGCGAACTTCGAAGATGCGACCATGACCGCAGGCGCCACTTCGTTCACGCTTGGGTACAACTACCTGTCACCCACTCTCAAGGCTGGCGACATCATCATGATCGACAGCGAGCAGATGCAGGTAGTGGCCTTCAACCCGCTCACCCTGCTTGTCACCGTGAATCGTGGCTTCAACGGCACGACTGCGGCAAGCCATGCGGACGGTGCGACGGTCTTGCTTCGCTCTGGCAACGCGGACCTCGCCGACAACCAGACGAAGATCGCCTTCGTCATCTACTACATGAAGCTCGAAAGCGTGAACACGTCCCTGGTCACCGCCGTGGCCAAGCCGTATCACAACATGACGGGCACCGACTTCAGCCCCGGCAACCCGTGGGACGCCTCCAAGGACGTCACCACCGTTGACTGGAACGTCTCCAAGGACCTCCTCGTCCGCGCCCGCGTCAAGGGCTGGTTCACCACCAGCAACCCGTCCGGCCGCGCCGCCGGGGCCGATTCCAACGGCAGCGTTCTTCCCGCTGGCCGCTGGGTCATGCCCGACGACTGGCCACTGCTCGCCGGCGGTCCCGCCGATCCGGCCGATGGCTCCAATGCCACTGGCATTGCCGAGACCTACCGGCCCGGCTTCGACCTGATGATCGCCCCGAACAATGGCTCCTACGCCCTTGACACGCCGGAAGCCTCTGGCGTCGTCTACTCGCTCTTCAGCGCTCTCGGCGCGGATATCGACCAGATCACGACCAGGATCACGGTTTCGGCACCGTCCGCCGCCGCGCTTGCCGTCTGGAACATCCCGCCGATCATCCGCATCGACAACGAGGACATGCAGGTCGTCCTCATCGGCGGTGGTGTATCGCCAACGGTCAATGCCCTCACCGGCGCGTACACCTTCACCGTGATCCGCGCTCAGGCAACGGGCAGTGCCGTGGCGGCGCACAAGGCCGGTGCTCTCATCAGCTACCGGGGCGTGGTCACCACGCCGTTCGAAGGGCCCTACAGCCTTCTCGATACCCGCAGCATCACCGGCCCGTCCGCTGCTCTGAGCAACTTCGACCCGAACAACGTCCGCAAGACGATGTTCCCTGATGGCGATGTCGACATGTGGGACGCCCCCATGCCTCCGTCGCTCCTCACCGTCAGCATCCGCGGCGCCGGCTTCATCAAGCAGGTGCTCAAGCAGGATGTGTACTACCTGGGTACTGCGAATAGCCTGACCACCCAGACGTTCCCGAACCCCTACTACATCGTCAACATCCCCGATTCGCCGTTCATCCCGGCGGTCGTGGCTGGCGGCGGTTACCTGTGGGACAGCTGGGGCAACGATGGCCCGGGCTGCCTCGCCAACGGCTTGGATTGCTCCTCGCCGCAGACTACCGGCGATGGCCCGTACCGCTTCTGGCGGCCGGTCCTCATCGGCAGCAACCCGCTCGGCGTCACCGACACCACCGTCACTTCGTTGCAGAACACCGAGCTGGCGGGCATCCGGACCACCTACAGCGACGGCACTATCGCTCGCAACCTGGTTATCTACACC
>CAZCDK010000140.1:6249-7702 GCA_964497285.1 uncultured Anaerolineaceae bacterium
GGTTACCTGTGGGACAGCTGGGGACCTGACGGCCCCGGCGGCATCGGCGATGGCGTCTACCGCTTCTGGGTGCCTGTCCTCATCGGCACCAACCCGCTCGGCGTCACCGACACATCCGTCACTTCGTTGCAGAACACCGAACTGGCGGGCATCCGCGCCACGTATGGCCCCGACGGCACAATCGCTCGCAACCTGGTTATCTACACCGATAACCACGGCGAGGGCATGGTCATCGCCAACGGCGACTTCAAGCTCGACTACAGCGGCTGCGCCACCAACGCTCTTGCTGGCGGCAAGCACTGCAAGCCGGGCGACAAGGTCGGCACGTCCACCATCACCGCGGTCGCGGACTACCCCGACTTCCGCAACAAGCACTACCCGCTGCTCTCCAACGTCGCCACGGTCAACTGGACCTGGGGCGGCTACAAGGACGTAACGGTTGAACCCGATCCGCTGAGCACCCAGTACAAGTACATCGTGTTCCATGCCACGGACCGCGACGGCTTCTGCTACAACTTCGGTGTGTACGAGCTGCTGCACCCGGTTCTCACCGCGGACCACAACAACGCCTACAACATCAACGGGTCCACCGGCCTCACGAACCCGTCTGAGCTGATCGACTTCATGATCGATTCCGGCGAAGGCATCATCATCAACACGAGTGCAGGGTCGCTCTCGACCATCGTTGGCTACGGCGGAAGCCGCACGTCGGCCCTTGGTCTCCCGACCTACTCGACCTACCTGAACGAGCCTGCCCTGACCGGCGTCGTCGAATTCCCTGTGTCGTCTCTGGCGTCCGCAGGGGCCATCGATGAGTGCCAGGCCTGGATCAAGATCTCGAACAGCCTGCTCAGTGTCACCGACGTGCTCGTGATCGCTCACGACGACGAAGGCGACATCGGGTTCGACAAGATTGTTGACCTGACGAACACGCAGTCCTACACGCTGAACTTCCGCTGGAGCCTCATCACGTGGCCTGGCAAGGACGGCATTGCGGTCGGCGACGCGCTCAAGGCCAACACCGACATCACCAGCTCCGTCACGGCCGTCTATGGCTGGGACCAGGCCGCCCAGAAGTGGCTGGCCTACTTCCCGGCAGGCGTTCCCGTTCCGGGCGCCAACGATCTCACCAAGCTCGAGCTTGGGGATGCATACTGGGTGGCCATCACTGGCCCCGCCAGCGTCACCTGGACTATCACGACCAACGTCAACTAGTCCTCTAACTCACCTCCTCCCTCCTCCCTCCTCCCTTCGGGGGGGAGGGGAAGGGCGGGGGCGGGCAGGGGTGTTGAAACAGGCCGTATAGATAGGATTTGGAGCTAACAAGCATGACCAAGGTTTTGAAGAAGCTCGGCGCTGGTAGCCTTGCCCTCGCCCTTGGCGTATTGCTCTTCAGCTTCGCCGGCGCTTTTGGCGCCCACGAAGCCTCGGCGGAATCCCCGCCGAACCCGCC
>CAZCDK010000141.1:0-2006 GCA_964497285.1 uncultured Anaerolineaceae bacterium
GGGCGATGGCGGGGGTCACGGCGTGGTCATGGGCCGGGGCGGGCACGGGCGGGAGAAGCAGGAGCACCAGGGCACCGAGGGCGATGCAGCGGAGCATGGTCTTTTACACCTCCTGCAGGCGTGTGGCGGATCGGCTGCCGCCGCTTCGCACAACTCGAGCGACCCCACCGCGCCGGAACGGAGCCCGAGGCGGCCCCACCGCGACCGGCGGGGCCGCCAAACTCCTTGTTCGTGTCGTGGTGCGACGATCCGCGGGCCGACTCCCAACAAATGAAGTCTGGTCAGATGATCGGCATGCACGTGGGCCCTCCGCAGCGGGAGGGCCCACATACACATGAGAATGGTCACGGGCTACGGCGCTGCCGCGATGGTCACCGTTAGCTGGTTGGTGTATGAGCCCGCCCGGCTTTGGGCCGGGATGACGAGGCTGACCGCGAGGGCCTGCGAGTACCTGCCGAGACCGAAGCTCGGGTTGGCCTGCAGGACCTTGCGAGAGCTGTCCAGCGTGCCGGTTGCGCCGGAGGCCGGCACCTTGGGCCCGTTGGTGGCATCGATCGCCTGGCCAGCGACGACGGCCGGGGCGTTGGCGGTCGTAATGGAGAAGTTGGCCGCCGGGATGTTGGCTCCGCCATTTGTACCGTCGTACACGAAGGCCGAGCTCTGGATGGTGACGTTCCAACCGGCACCGGTGCCGGTGCTGTCGTCCGCTGTCAGCGTCATTGTTCCGGCGTTGGCCTGCGCTGTATGGGAGTAGCTGACGCTCCCCAGCTCAAGGTCGCTGACGACGGCTATGCGCGTTCCGCCTACGACTGCCTGTGTCACGGTGTTGCCACAGGCTCTGGCGTGGTCACTTGCGACGATCCCCCCGAAGGTGATCGACATGACGGCGAGGATCCCAAAGTAGATCCTCCGGTTCACAGAAATGCCTCCTTTCCTCTCTGGGTGATCATCTGGCGGAACCAGGAAGTCTAGAGGACGTTCTCGGGGGCGCGCGGGTGGCATTTCGGGGTTGTTGCGCATCCGGACCGGGAGGACTTCGAGCGGCAGAGGGCAAGGCGCATTGCCAGCCCAAGCACCTGGGGGTCGCCGCGAGTTAGGGGCCTACAGCTCCGCGCACATCGCGGGAATGGACGTCCGTGCGTGCCAGCATCGCGGGTGCACGGACGCGGGCTCGTGGACCACGCCGGGCACTCGCCGGTTCGCGGACTAACTCGCCGGCTCGATCGTCGATTCCGCCTGGAACCCCCAGTGTCCGTGGCGCTCGGTGACGAGGACGAGGCTGTTGCTCTCGCGTCCACCGTCGCTGAGGCGGAGGGCGAGGTTGACGGCGGAAGGGCCGGCCTGGACGGACCGAGCCTCCACGAGCATGATCGGGCGCCACGGTTGACCATCCAACCAGGCGCGATGTTCAGCCTCGGAGCTCCACACGACGAGCCTGCCCGGGTGAACCTGGACGGCGGGGTAGTTGAGAAACTGCACCGCGTCCGTGTATCTCTTCGCGTTCCAGCTCGCGAGGTACCGACGTACGGTCTCCACGGCAGCCCCAACATGCTCGTTGGACAACCCGGCGGGGCCCGGATCGACGGCGAAGCGGGACTGGATGCCCCAGGAGTCGCCGAGGCGGGTCACCACGTACGTGACATAGGAAGACAGGATCGGTTCGTCGTCCTTCGTGTAACGAGTCCAGCCGCCGGCGATGTGGAACCGGCTGTCGCCCGTGTGGACGATCTCCGGTTCGTGCTCGGTGCTGTGGTCCCAGCCAGTCGCTTCGACGGGGTTCCACGACATCGCGGCCACGTGGTCGCCCAAGGATGGGACAGGCTGGACCGGCCCGCGGGATGAGACGCGGACATGCGGGAAATGAAGAGAGGCGGCCCAAGCCTGTGCCTCTCGCGAGTTGAACCCGGCGAAGAAGCGCCGGTATGCACCAAGCGCGGCGGTTTGTTGGTCAGCTGCCATTCGGATCGTCCTTGGGGCGGGGTTCCGAAACTGATCGCGACCGCGGC